>CAMCQR010000059.1 GCA_945877115.1 Synechococcus sp. UW140
GTAGAGGCCCAGGTTCGGTGGCTTCGTGAGATTGGATTTCAGGATGTTGACTGTCACTGGAAGTGGCTAGAGTTAGCTCTAATCGGAGGGACCAAGAAAAAATGATTTTGACGTGGCCTAACCATGCGCTGCAGCGAACCCGGCTATCGCGTCCAAGATGCAAGCAAACGCCCTCGTGGGCCGGGTCGCTGAGCTTGGGTCGTTAGGCAGTGAGCCTATTGTCGGGATCACGGGCTGTACCTCTCCCACATCTACTGGTAGGCACAGCTTCATAACTTCTAAATTCTTGCAGGTAATCTCTTAGACCCTGACGTGACCCCAGTGTGGAATGTGGAAATATTTCGTATAGGGTGCGGCTGTGCAGTCTGCCTTCCTATCTTTTGCTAAAATAAATTAATAACTTTGACCATGCTTATCATGCTTGCACTCGTAAAGTTCCTGACTCCTCTCTCTCTCATAGCATTTCCTCTGGCGGTGGCGGCGCAGGAACCCTCATTACAAGATCTCGGCGGTTCGCTGGCCGCGCCACCAGCACCGGTGGTGATCTACACGGCGAAGGAGATCGTCACCCTGGATCCGGCCCGGCCGAGCGTGGCGGCCGTCGCGGTGGCGGAGAACCGCATCCTGGCAACGGGCAGTCTGGATCAGGTGCGCACCGCCCTGGGCCGCAGGCCATTCCGGCTCGATGCCACCTTCGCCAACCAGGTGATCGTGCCTGGCCTGATCGCCCAGCACGACCACCCGCTACTCGCCGGGCTGACGATGACCAGCGAGATCATCGCCATCGAGAACTGGGTGCTGCCGCAGGGAACAGCGCAGGCCGCCCGCAGCCCGAGCCAGTATATGCAGCGCCTCAAGGAGGCGAACGAGCGGCAAAAGGATCAGCATGGCCCGCTGCTTACCTGGGGCTATCACCAGAATTTCCACGGACCGTTGCGCAAGGCCGACCTCGACGCTATCAGCAGCACCCGGCCGATCATCGTATGGCATCGCTCGGCCCACGAGTTCTACCTAAACTCTGCCGCCGAGCGGAAGTACCGCATCACGCGGAAGTGGTTCGACCAGCTGGGTGACAGTGAACGCAAGCAGAGTGATTTCGATAATGCCCACTACATGGAGCAAGGGGCGTACGCGGTGTTGAGGAAGATCCTTCCGGCCATCGCCTCGCCCGAGCGCATCCAGGCCGGCCTGAAGTTCGTGCGCGAGTATTACCACGCCAATGGCGTCACCCTCGGCGCCGAACCTGGTGGTTTGATGTCGTGGCCGCTCCAGCAAGCCCAGAACGCGGTCCTCGGCGAACCCTCCTCACCCTTCCGCTATTACTTCATCGCCGATGGCAAGTCGATCACGCGTAAGTACCCGGATCCACAGGTGGGTGCGGAAACCGAGAAACTGCTCGGGTGGGGCTGGGGGATGACGGCCTATCTGCCGAAGCAAGTGAAGCTGTTTGCCGATGGGGCCATCTTCTCCCAGACGATGCAGATGAAACAGGGCTATACCGATCGCCATAAAGGCGAATGGATAATGGACCCAGAGTTCTTTGCCCGCTCCTTTCGCATCTACTGGGAACTCGGTTATCAGATCCACATTCATGTGAACGGTGATGAAGGCCTCGACATGGTGCTCGATCAGTTAGAAAACAACCTCAAGCGTAACCCCCGCAAGGATCACCGCACGGTGATCGTGCACTTCGCAGTCTCCAGCCCCAAGCAGGTGGCACGGATCAAGCGGCTCGAGGCGATCGTGAGCGGCAATCCCTACTATCCCGTCGCCCTGGCAGACAACTACCGCGTCCATGGGCTCGGACCAGAGCGGGCCGATGCAATGGTGCGGATGGGGGATGTGGAACGGGCAGGGATCTCCTATTCGTTTCACTCCGACATGCCGATGGCCCCGGGGCAGCCGCTGTTCTTGATGTGGGCAGGGGTCAATCGCATCACCAACGACGGCAATGTTCGTGGGCCAGAGCAGCGTGTCAGCCCTCTCGGCGCGCTGCGGGCGGTGACCCTCGATGCCGCCTATTCGTTACAGCTGGAGAAGCAGGTGGGCAGCATCGTGCCGGGCAAGCTCGCCAATTTCACTATACTGGGCGCCAATCCGTTGAAGGTGGATCCGGTGGAGATCAAGGCCATCCCCGTGTGGGGTACGGTTCAGGAAGGCAGGGTGCTACCGGTCCGTCGCCCCCCTGGCATGGGAGCCGTCTCGGTGCTAGGCCCTGTACTGGATCGCCCTACTATGGACGCCGTACATCGGGCAGAAGCCAACTCGCCCGGACACGAACACGGGGATTCCTGCATGATGGCTCAACGGTTGGCTATGGCAGCCGCTGAAGGTCTATTTGATCAGCACATGACTCCATCCACGACAAGCAGGCTGGGTAGACAGACACCAAAACCATGATAGATCAGATGATCAATGAAGGTTTCATATCATGATGATAATGATCACCGGATAGAGGCTCACAATTTTGCTTAAGCAGACTCTGGAAAAGTAGCCTAAAACTTATGAGAATCGTGCTCTGATCGCTGGCTAGGACTGGTTTGATGGGCGGCAAACAGCTTGGTTTTGATGATTACGAGCAGAGCACTGCCAAAAAGCAGACCAAACGCAAGAAGTTTCTCGCCAAGATGGAGCAGGTGGTGCCTTGTCAGCCGTTGATTGATCTGATTGTGCCCTTCTACCCCAAGAGAGGCTTCAAAGGGGCATCCGCAGATGGGGCCGTTGGTGGTGTCGTCCGCGCGACCTCAACCGGCCGCCAGGCTCTGCAGCTGCGCCTCCAGGCGCTGCCGAAGCCGGTTCTGCACCAGGTTGCAGAGATCATCGACGAGATCGTTGTCGGCGCTCCAGATGGTGCGCACGCCATCGCGCTCGCAGCTCACCAGGCCGGCACGCTGCAGCTGGCCCAGCTGACGGCTGATGTGGGACTGGGAGAACCCGGTGGCCTCGATCAAGCCGGCGACATCCATGGAGCCGCCGTGCTTGAGCTGACAGAGCAGCTGCAGGCGCGCCGGCTCACTCAGTAGGCGGAAGAACTGGCTGAATTCCTCCAGCAGCTGCGGACTGGGCATCGAACCTGCGGCACCCATGCTGAGTGGTGTATGACGATGAAAGCATTATGCGTTCTCTGAGCCGCTGACGGGCCGCGCCACGCCACCCCCAGCCGATCAAGCAGTGGCGATGGATCGCAGATCGATTTGTAGCTGAACAGAGCCCGCTTGCGGGAGCCCGCCCCAGCCCCTTGCTATCCCGCTAGTATGCGCATACACTCATAAAAGCTGTACAGGCACGTCCATGGTCGCCACTTCCGCTTCCCCTCTGTTACTGGCGGCCGCCGGGGGCGGCGGCCTGCTCTTCCGCCAGCTCTTCGACGCCCCCACCGGCACCTTCACCTACCTGCTGGCCGATGTGCCCTCCGGCGTGGGGGTGCTGATCGATCCGGTGTTCGAGCAGCACGAGCGCGATCTCTCGCTGATCCGCGAGCTGGGCATCGCGTTGGTGGCATCAATCGACACCCATGCCCATGCCGACCATGTGACAGGGAGCTGGCTGATGCACGCGGCCACCGGCTGTGCCATCGCCCTGGCCGCCGCCGCCCGCGCCGAGAACGTCACCCAGCCGCTGCAGCACGGCGACCGCATCAGCTTCGGCGGTCGCCATCTGGAGGTGCGCAGCACTCCCGGCCACACCGATGGCTGCGTGAGCTTCGTGCTCGACGACCAATCGATGGCCTTCAGCGGCGACGCCTTGCTGGTGCGCGGCTGCGGCCGTTGCGACTTCCAGCAGGGCAATGCTCACACGCTCTGGCGCTCGATCACCGAGCAGATCTTCTCGCTGCCGGACTCTTGCCTGCTCTATCCCGGCCACGACTACACCGGTCGCACGGTTACCTCGGTGGCGGAAGAGAAGGCCTTCAACGCCCGCCTCGGCGGCAGCGCCAGCGAGCGCGACTTCGTGGGCCACATGGAGAACATGAAGCTGCCCCACCCGGGCCGGATCGCCGAGGCCCTGCCCGGCAACCTCCGCTCCGGCAAACCCCGCCAGGAGGCTGCCGAGGAAGCCTGGGCGCCGTTGAGCCGCAGCTACGCCGGCCTGCCCGAGCTGCTGCCCGGCTGGGTGGCCGAACACCTCGGAGGACTCACCATCCTCGATGTGCGCTCCGCCGAGGAGTTTGAGGGGCCCGACGGCCGCATTGCCGGCAGCCAATGGATTCCCCTGCCGGAGTTGGAAGCCCGCCGCGGCGAGATCTCCACGGGCAAACCCGCGGTGGTGGTGTGCCATTCCGGCAGCCGCTCGGCGCTCGCCACCCAGCAGCTGCTCAAGGCCGGCCGCGGCCAGGTGGCCAACCTGCGCGGCGGCCTCAGCCGCTGGGGCGACGAGGGCTATCCGCTCGAGAGCGCAACCGCCAGCTGATCCCCGCCCAGCCAACGTCATTTCCTTCCGTTCTCACCATGGCCAATCGCTCCCTGAATCGTTCCAGCCTCCACAGCACGAGCACCACCAGTCCTGAATGCATCAGCGCCCAGGACCTGGCCGAACAGCTCGAAAGCAAGCGCGTCACCGTGATCGACGTGCGTGAACCGATGGAATACGCCTCCGGCCACATCGCCGGCAGCCTCAACGTGCCCCTGGCGCGCCTGCACCAGGCCGACCTGCCCCAGGGCCCGCTGGTGCTCGTCTGCCAGAGCGGCAACCGCAGCGCCAAGGGGGTACAGACCCTGCTGCGGCAGAGCCATCCCCACCCCATCACCGATCTAGAGGGCGGGATTCCCAGTTGGCAGCAGGCCGGCCTACCGGTGCGCCGCCTGGCCAACGCCCCGCTGCCGCTGATGCGCCAGGTGCAGATCGCCGCCGGTTCGCTGGTGCTGCTGGGCTTGACCCTCAGCCACCTCGTGGCACCGGCCTGGATCCTGCTCAGCTGGTTCGTCGGAGCCGGTCTGGTGTTTGCCGGCGTCAGTGGCTTCTGTGGCATGGCCCGACTGCTGGCGCTGATGCCCTGGCACCGGGTGAACCGCTAATGGAACCCGCAACCCTTGCCTTGCTCACCGCCGGCGGTGGACTGATCGGTTTCCTGCTGTCGGTGCTCGGCGCCGGTGGCTCGATTCTGTTGCTGCCCTCCCGGGGTCTTCGCCGCTGATGGCCCCTAGCTGCGGCAGAGTTGATCACCTGTCTGGAGGACGGATCGTGACGTTGATTCCAGATCCACTTAAGGCTGCTAGCCCCGACCCCTTACTTTATGCCGCTGTCGGCGAGTCCCTGCGCTTCGTGCCTGGCAGCACGGCCTTCCTGCGCCGCACGCGGTTGGTGAATGGGTTGTTGGGGGGGTGGTCGATCGTGTTCGGCAGTGGTTCATGGCTGGAGGCCCATCTGGTGGCACGGCTGGCGCTCACACCGCGATTGCCGAACCTGCGCGGTTGCGGCATCAGCGAGCAGGAGGTGTGGGATCTCGTGCAACAGGAGCTGGAGGAGGGCAGCCGCGGCCCACCGCTGGTGGTGCTCTGCGATTCGCTCAGCAATGACCAGGGCCGGGGACTGATGCAGCGGTTGCGCAGCCTGCCGATGGCGCCGCCGATCATTGCGGTGGTGCAGAACGATCAGTGGCTCAGCGCCGCCAATCTGGCGGATTGCCAGGCCCAGGCGATTGTGCATGGCGAGAGTTTCGGCACCGGCGTTGTGATCCGGGCGCTGCAGGCGCTGCGACGGGGCCAGACCTACCTGGATCCCCGCATCCGCGAACGGGTGGATCAATCGAGGGCGTTGTCCCTAAGCGGCCGCGAGCGACAGGTGCTGCAGGGCCTGGCGCGGGGGCTCACCAACAAGCAGATCGCCGAGCAGGCGGAGATCGCCGCTACCACGGTGCGCGACTACGTGGGCAATCTTTGTCAGAAGCTGGAGGCCGCCAATCGCACCCAGGTGGTGAGCCGGGCGATCGCCCTGGGGCTGCTGCAGCTGCGGAATTGAAGCCACCCTGACGTGACCCCCATCAGCGGTCCAGGAGCTCCCCTTTAACCAGCAACAAGAGCTGCATCTTCTGCTTCAACCCTCCATCGATCCCGCCACCGGTCACCGCCCTGTGCTCTCCGGCCTCACAATTGCGGTGGACGAGACGGCAGCAACGGCTCGCCTCAGCTTGCGGGCCGACAGCAATACTCCCGATAACCCCGCCCTCCAATTGCAGTTCGGCCTGCGCTCGAGCGCGGACTCCCTCACCACCAAAGAGATCAAGGAGGTTGCGATCGCCGATTTCTCCCCCACCGCAAACCACCTTGGTCCCAATACTGCGGAAGGCAGCCTGGCCCTGGATCGCGATGGCCGCGCCAACCAGCAGGTCAACCTGCAGCGGGAGCTCAATCTCGCTGATCGCTTCGGCGCGCCCAAGGTTTCCCTGGTTGGCCCTGACCTGGCGCAAGCGGCGACGGTAATGGAAGCACCGAGGTGATGTTCTCGTCATTCGCGGCGGCTAATCCGGGCGGCCTGGCGCAGATGGTCAGCCTCGGCAGCGGCGAGGTCGCGATCGCGCTCGTTACAGCCCTTGCGCTGGAAGATGCGCAGCTTGCTGGTCTGGGTCAAGCCGCACTGGGGAGGGCAGGCGAATCCCCGCCAGAAAGGCCAAGGCCACCAGCAAACACGAGGCCCACAGGCAGGCCTGCATTCCCCCCACCAAAAACAAACCGCCGGAGAGCAACGTGCCCAGCAGCCGGCCCGCTGCATTGGCCATGTAATAAAAACCCACGTTGAGACTCACCGCTTCGGCGTCGCTGTAGGCCAGCACCATGTAGCTGTGGATCGAGGAATTCATCGCGAATACGGCCCCAAAGGCGCCCAGGCCCACGACCACGGCAACGGCGGGATTGCCCACATGGCGCCAAAGGCTGATCGCGATCAGGGCGGGGATGGCCGTCAGCAGCGCACTCCAGAACTGCACGGCAGACACCCCCGGTGGTGCACTTTGGCCCCAGCTGCGCCGCAAGGCCGGGGCCGAGGCCTGGATGATGCCGTAGCCGATCACCCAGAGGCCCAGGAAGCCGCCCACCTGCCAGTACTGCCAGCCCAACGCCGTCTGCAGGAACACCGGCAATGCCACCACGAACCAGACATCACGGGCGCCGAACAGGAAGAAACGAGCCAGCGACAGCACGTTGATGCCCTTTGATTGGCAGAACAGGGCCGTGATGGCGGGCTTCTGCTTCATGCGGCCGATCTCGCCGGGCAGCACCAGGGTCATCAAAAAGGAGAGAAACAGGCCAGCGGCCATGGCCCCAACGGCGGCATTGAAACCGATCGTGGCCAGCAGCAATCCCCCCAGGAAAAAGCCCACGCCTTTCAGGGCGTTTTTGGAGCCGGTGAGGATCGCCACCCATTGGAACAGCTGCTTTTCGCCCCGGCTGAGGTCGTCTGGGGTTGCCGGCACCACCGTCTTGATGGCGCTCTTGGCGCTCATTTTGTTGAGGTCCTTGGCGATGCCGCTGATCGCTTGGGCCGCCATCACATAGGCCACACTCAGCCAACGCGGCCAGCCATCGGCCACCGGCATCAACATCAGTAGGGCCGCTACCTGCAGCAGCGTTCCGGCCCAAAGCGTCAGCCGCAGCCCAAAGCGGGCCCCCAGCCAGCCGCCATAGAGATTGGTGAGGATGCCAAAGAATTCGTAGAACAGAAACAGAAAGGCAATCTCCAATGTGGAGTAGCCGAGCTGGTGAAAGTGGAACACCACCAGCATGCGCAGGGCCCCATCGGTGAGGGTGAAGGCCCAGTAGTTGGCCGTGACGACCGCGTACTGCTGCAATCCGGTGAGGTGTTTCATCGGGCTGCCCGTTCCAACGCAGCTACATGACAAGCCAGGTCCGCCATCCGGCAGCTGTAGCCCCACTCGTTGTCGTACCAGGCGTAGACCTTGAGCTGGGTGCCGTTCACCACCATCGTCGACAGACCATCGACGATGGCGCTGCGGGGATCGTTGACGTAGTCGATCGACACCAGCGGCCTGGTTTCATAACCGAGGATTCCCTGCAACGGCCCGTTGGCGGCAGCATCGAAGGCGATGTTGACCTCGTCGGCAGTCACCGCACGCTCCAACTCGAACACCGCATCGGTGATGGCGGCGTTGAGCAGCGGCACCCGCACGGCATGGCCGTTGAGCTTGCCAGCCAACTCGGGAAAGATCATTCCAATCGCCCGGGCCGAGCCAGTGGTGGTGGGGATGAGGCTCTGCAGGCACGAACGAGCCCGGCGTAGGTCGCTTTTGAACCCATCCACCACCACCTGGGTGTTGGTGACATCGTGGAGGGTGGTGATCGATCCGTGGCGGATGCCGAAGCTTTCGTGCACCACCTGCACCACCGGCGCCAGGCAATTGGTGGTGCAGGAGGCGGCGGTCAGCAAGCGGTGGCGGCTGGGGTCGTAGAGGTGGTGGTTGACGCCGTAGACGATGTTGAGTGCCTCCTCTCCGGCGATCACCCCCTTTACCGGACAGGCCACAATCACCCGCTGCAGGCCCACCGAACTGAAGTAGGGCTCGAGGGTGGCGGCGGTTTTGAACTTGCCGCTGCATTCGAGCACCAGCTCCACACCGGCCTGGTGCCAGGGCACGGCGGTGGGATCTTTTTCCTGGCTGTAGCCCACCCGCTGCCGCTCCACCACGAAGCTGTCCTGGCGGCTGGCCGCTTCGGGGGGACAGGACACCGCCACCGGCCAGCGGCCATGCACCGAGTCGAACTCAAGCAAATGGGCGGCGGCGGCGGCATCCCCTGCCGGGTCGTTGACATGGACCAGCTCGATGTCAACGCGGCCCCAGAGGGCGCGGAACACCAGGCGGCCGATGCGGCCAAAGCCGTTGATGCCGATTTTCATCTGGGGCCGGCGGGGCCGGGACATGGCAAGGGCAGGATAGATCAAAATTGGTTGATGAATCAATCAATTTTGTTGGGCGATCTAAAGTCGCTTCCATGCGAGTCCTGGATCACCCCCTGCAGACCGACCGGGCCCGGCTCCTGTTCAAGGCCCTGGCCGATCCCGTGCGCCTGACGGTGATCGAGGCCCTGGCCGGTGGCGAGCGCTGCGTCTGCGATCTCACCGCTGAGCTGGGCCTGGCCCAGTCCAAGCTCTCCTTTCACCTCAAGCTGTTGAAGGAGGCCGGCCTGCTGGAATCGCGCCAGGAAGGGCGCTGGGTTTACTACCGCCTGCGGGTCGAGGCCATCCAGTCCATGCAGAATTGGCTGGCTGCCCTGGCCGCCCGTTGCGAACGACCCGCCAGCCCCTGCCCATGACCGGCGCTTCAGCTGCGGGGCAGGGCCGCATACAGGGCCTTGAAGTGGGCCTGCTGCCGCTTGTGATCGACGATCGGTTCGGGGTAGCCGCGCCGCTCCAGGGGGGCGATTTCGCCGCTGATCAGGTCGGGGGTGGCCACATGGGCCAGTTCCGGTAGCCAGGTGCGGATGTAATCGCCGTCGGCATCAAAACGGCCGGCCTGGGTGGAGGGGTTGAAGATGCGCAGCGGTTTGGGATCCATGCCGCTGCTGGCGCTCCACTGCCAGCCGCCGTTGTTGGCCGCCAGGTCGCCATCCACCAGGTGGGCCATGAAGGTCGCCTCGCCCTGGCGCCAGTCGACGATCAGATCCTTGACCAGATAGGACGCCACGATCATGCGGCAGCGGTTGTGCATCCAGCCGCTCTGGATCAGTTGGCGCATGGCCGCATCGATGATCGGCAAGCCCGTGCAGCCTCCCTGCCAGGCCGCCAGCCGCTGCGGGTCGTTTTCCCAGGGGAACCGGCGCCATTGGGGGCGGTAGGGGCCGTCTGCCAGCTCGGGGAAATGGAACAGGGCGTGTTGGTAGAACTCGCGCCAGGCCAGCTCCTGTTCCCACACGGTGATGGAGGCCCGGGCCTCGTCGCTGCGGGCTCGTTGCCGGGCCCCCTGGGCCGCGGCCCAGGCTTGCCGGGGGCTGAGGGTGCCGAAGCGCAGGGCTGCCGACAGGGCCGAGGTGCCGTTGCTGCCGGGCAGGTTGCGCCCCGGCTCGTAGGCCAGCACGGGCGCCCGTTCGCCCTCACAGAAGGCCAGCAGTTGGGACGCCGCCGCCGCTTCGCCCGGCCGGCAGGGGCAGAGGTCGGCCCCCGCAAACGGATCCCCCAGGGCCGGCGCCAGCGCCGCTGCCGTGGGCACGGTGGCCACCAGCGGCAGGGTCAGGGCTGGGTCCTGGAGGCAGGCGGGTTCGAGGTCGACCAGGCCCCTGGGGGCCGGCAGTGGGACCAAATCCCCTTCCCCTAGCCCCATCCGGCGCTCCACCTGGCCGCGCCAGTTGCGCAGGAAGGGGCCGTACACCCGATAGGGGTCGCCGGCGCCGGTGCGGAGTTCTTCGGGGGCCACCAGCAGCTGGTCCCAGCCCACCACCACCTTCTGGCCGCCGGCCTTCAGGGCCGCGGCCACGCGCCGGTCCCGCGCCCGCTCCTCGGGTTCCACGCCCCGGTTCCAGGCCACCGCCTCGGCGCCCATGGCCCGGGCCAGCAGGGGCAGCCAGGTTTCGGCGTCGCCCTGCAGCAGCAGCAGGCGGCTGCCCGCCTGGCGCCAGCGCTCCTGCAGTTCGACCAGGCTTTCGCGCCAGAACCACAGCCGGGCTGGCGCCTGGTCCGGGGCCCCCCACTCACGCGGATCGAGCACCACCACCCCGGTCACCGCTGGAGTGGCGGCCAGCGCCGCCGCCAGGCCGCGGTTGTCGGCCAGGCGCAGGTCGCGGCGGTGCCAGAAGAGCCAGCGGGGGGGGGCGCTCACCAGCGGCGCCTCGCCAGGAACCAGGCCGTCAGCGTGCGCCCATCCAGGGGTTCATCGCCGCTGGCCAGGGCCGAATCGAGGGCGGCGGCGCTGAGGCTCACCCGCTGCCCCGTACTGCCGTCATCCCCCATCAGCAGGTTTGCCTGCCCGGCGGCCGTGTCGTTGGGCGGGGGAGCCTGCTGGGCCCCCAGTCGCACCAGGCCCAGGGCCATGCCTTCATCCGAATAGCCGGGGTTGGGCCGCAGCTGACCCAGGGGCTCCCAGGGGGCCGCGGCCGGTTGGCCCGCGCCCGTCCCGTCCGGCCCCAGCACCTGATCCAGCAGCCGCTGGGCCGCCTGGGCCACCGTTTCGCCCGCCGCCAGCCGGCCACTGGGAAATTCGAGCAGCCGCTGCCCCACCGCCGGCCGGTAGCGGCGCAGCAGCAGCACCCGGCCATCGGCCCAGCGGGGCACCACCATCAGGGTGGGGGGATGGCGCAACCAGCCGAAGCTGGCCTCCAGGCCCATGGGCAGCCGCAGCCTTTCGCGCCCAAAGCCGTAGGCCTCGCCCTGCAGGGACGCCTCGATGGCCAGGGACTGGTGGGGGCTGTCGCAGGCGTTTGGCATGGCTCAGAGATTCAGCAGCGGGCGGGCCCGATACCAGGCGGTGATGCTTTTGCCATCGAGGGCCTCAGCGCCGCTGGCGATGGCGGCATCGAGGGCGGCGGGCTCCATCAGCAGCACCTCCAGGTCTTCGTCGGCGTCGCCGGCGGGGGGATTGGGCAGCAGGCGCAGGTCCCGGGCCAGAAAGAGATGGATGACTTCGTCGGAGTAGCCGGGGCAGGGCAGCATCGATCCCAGGGCATCCCAGCGGCTGGCGGCGTAGCCCGTTTCTTCCTGCAGCTCCCGTTCCATGGTGGTGAGGGGATCCTCGCCCTCGTCCAGGGTGCCGGCCGGAAATTCCAGCAGGCGAGATGCCACGGCGAAGCGGTACTGGCGCAGAATCACCACCCGGCCGTCCGCCAGCACCGGTACCGCCAGGGATGCTCCGGGGTGGCGGATGATGCCGAACGTGGCCTCCAGGCCGTTGGGCAGCTGCCAGCGGTTGATTTCGAAGCGAATCTTGCGGGCATCGAGGGCGGCGACGGTCTCCAACAAGCGCGAGGGCTCGGGAGGGGGCAAGGGCGCCATCGGGCGGGCAGCGACTGGGGGCCAGCATGGCGTACTGGGCCCGCCCTGGCAGCGGTCTTTCCTTCAAGGGGTCCCAGAATTCGAGAGATCCCAGCGCCAGGACCGGCCCCGCCCCTGCAGCAGCTGCCGGCAGACCGCCAGGGCCGAAAGGCTGACGCCGGCGGTGCCTTCGCCCGGTGGAATGGCATCCCCGCAGAGCCACAGCCCCGGTAGGGGCGTACGGCTGGCCAGGCCCAGGGGCCCGAATCGCTGCGGCGCCTGGCCCAGCCCCCCCACAAAACCAAAGGGCCGGCCGGTCCAGCGCTCAAAGCCCCGCGGGGTGGCCAGTTCGCCGTGCAGCCAATCCGCCGGATCCACCCCCAGCAACCGTTCCAACCCCAAGCGCATCTGACCTTCTGCGGCGGCCTTGGCCGCGGCGTAGGCCGGTGGCGCCAGGGCAAACCAGGGCCTTGCCTCGGTGAACACACTGGCAATCACCGTCGCCTGCCCCAGGGGCGCCCGCCCATCCCCCTCGCGGCTGACGGACACAAACAACGACCCTGGCGAGGGCCATTCCAGTTGCAGGTGGGGGGGCGTGTCCGGGGCCAGCCGTTGCCGCTGCACCGCGCCGTAGAACACCAGGGCGCCACTGGGGTCGGGCAGGGCCGCCAGGCGGCGGGCGTAGGACGCCGGCAGGGCATCCCCCAGCAGATCGGGCAGGAGCTGGGGGGGCAGGGCCAGCACCACCTCCCGGGCCGCCATCGCAAAGGGGGTTCCGCCGGGCCCCTGGCCCGTCAGCCGCCACTCCTCACCCGGCCCCTGGGGCGGGTGCAGCCGCTGCAGCCGGTGCCGCAGCAGCAACTGGCCCCCGGCGGCGGAGAGGGCTTGTTCCAGGGCGGTGCTAATGGCCTGCATCGAGCCCTCCAGGTGCCACAGGCCCAGGGGCTCCTGGGCCATCTGCAGCACCGTGGCGCCGTAGAGGGCGGCGGTGCGGTCGGCGGGCTCCTGGGAATACAGCTTGAGCTGCAGGTCGAGAAAGTGGCGCAGCCGCGCCCCCTCTGGCCCGCCCTGGCATCCCGTCAGCCGTTGCAGATCGGCCACGGTGGCCCCCGTGAGCAGTCCCGCGGCCAGGGTGGAGAGATCCAGGGCCCCCAGCAACTGGCCCAGGTCCCAGGCGGAGCGCGGCGCTAGCACCGGATCGCGGCCGGCAAAGGCCCAGCTGGCCCGATGCAGGGCGGCACATAACTGCCAGAAACGCTCACTGCCAGGGAACTGGCGCTGGCGTTCGCTGGCCCAGGCGGCGGCATCGCGGTGCAGCCGCACCGGCGGCCGGCCATCCCCCAGGTCCACCACGCAACCCGGATCCAAAGGCGTCGCCGCCGGCGCCGCCACACCGAGATGGCGAAACAAACGCTCGTGGATGCCGCCCGGCTCCAGCCCCGCCACCTGGGTGGCCCCCACATCAAAGCTCCAGGGGCCGCGGCGGAAGCTGCCGGCGCAGCCGCCGCTCTGGGAGTGGGCCTCCAGCAGAGTCACCGCCAGACCCTCCCGGGCCAGCAGGGCCGCCGCCGTCAGGCCGGCGATGCCTGCCCCTACCACCACCACGTCCGGCACCGCATCGTTGTTGGCCATGGGGGCATGGTGGCAGGGTCAAACGGCCATCGCCTGCCGCCCGCCATGACCGCCGCCGATGCCCTCGCCCCCTGGTTGGCCGAGCGCCTGGGGCTCACCCTGCGGGATCGTCAGCCTGTGGGCGGGGGTTGCATCCATCGGGCCTGGCGCCTGCGGCTGGAGACCCGGGGGCCTGACCCCACCGATCTGTTCGCCAAGACCAACCGCCCCGAGGCCCTGCCTCTGCTGGAGATGGAGGCTGACGGATTGGCGGCCCTGGCGGCGTCGGCCGAGGGCAGTGGCCTGGTGGTGCCCCAACCCCTGGCCCTGGGCCTGGTGGGGGGCGAGGCGGTGCTGGTGCTTCCCTGGCTCGACCTGGGCCTGGGCCCCGGTGCTGACCCCGCCGGGACCTGGGCCGCCGTGGGGGCGGGCCTGGCCCGGCTGCATCGCCGCAGCCTGCTGGCGCCCTTACGGCCTGGCGATCGGCTGGGGTCCTTTGGCTGGTGCCGCGATAACGCCATCGGCACGGCCCCCCAGGCCAATGGCTGGATGGACAACTGGAGCCGATTCTTTGCCGAGCGGCGTTTGGCGCCCCAGCTCGAGAAGCTGGCCCGCAGCGGCAGGTCCCTGGAGGGGGCCGCTGCCTTACTGGAGCGATTGGATGAACTATTGGAGGGCCATCAACCCGATGCCTGCCTGGTCCATGGGGACCTCTGGAGCGGCAATCTCGATGCCCTAGTGCAATCCCCCCAGCCTGCCCCGGATGGATCGCCGCTGGCCGTCGGGGCCCTCTTTGATCCCGCCCCCTACCGGGGGGACCGGGAGGTGGATCTGGCCATGGCCCGGTTGTTCGGCGGCTTGCCCCAGGCGTT
>CAMCQR010000060.1 GCA_945877115.1 Synechococcus sp. UW140
CCAAGGCCAATGAGTCCTACGTCACCGTCGGTGAGCAGGTGATCACCAACTACACCGTGAACAACGGCACCAACGGTAATGGCAACTCCTGCCAGCCCAGCTTTGGCATCGCTGGCCTCACCTTTGGCGCCCGCGTCTCCAAGATTGATGACAATGGTTTCGTCACCTTTGCAATGTCACCGGCGATCACCGCCGCCCTGCGCCAGCAAGTGGTGCCCGGTTGTGGCCCCATCGACATCCTGGCGGTGCGTCGCCTTGACACCGGCAGTGCCCGGGTGCGCGATGGCCAGACCCTGATCATGACCGGGGTGATTTCCGATGCCGACCGGCAGGAGGTCTCCAAGTGGCCGATCCTCGGCGATGTGCCGATCATCGGCCAGTTCTTCCGCAGCAGCAACAACAATCGCGCCAAGCGCGAGCTGGTGATTCTGGTGACACCGCGCATCATCAATGACAGCGAGGGCGGCACCTACGGCTACGGCTACCAGCCCGGCACCAACGACACCCGTCGCTTCCTCGCCGATCCCAACGCCCCGCTGCGATCACAGCCCTGACAGGGTTCGCATCGCCAACGGCGCCAGCATCTGCACGACGCCCACACCCGCATTCAGCAACTGGCTGCCGAGGCCGTTGCCGCCGGGGGTTTTTTTGGCAGGGGCCTCCAGTTGGTTGGCGGCCGCCGTCATCTGGGTCGCCGCGGCGCTGTCGCCGGCCTGTTGATACAGCCCGGCCGCCCAGCGCAGGTCCTTGGCGGCCATCTCCGTGTTGCCCTGTTCGGTGCGGCAGATGCCCCGCGCCACCCAGGTGATCGCCGCCTCCGGTTGCTGCCGAAGCGCATCACCAAACAGCACCTCGGCCTCCTGGAAGCGGCCCGCCTCCGCCGCCGCCACCCCCGCGTTATGCAGGGCCGCATAGCCCAGGCTGCCCGGCGCCGCCCCCCGCGTCTGCCCCCAATGGGTCTGCTCCAGGGCGCCCGCATCCAGCTGGGCGCCGCCCAGGTCGCTCTGGCGTAGATCGGTGCCCTCCAGCCGGGCGCCGCGTAGATCCGCACCCCGCAACGAGGCCCCCACCAGGCTGGTGAAACTGAGGTCTGCCCCCTGCAATTGGGCGCCATCAAGCAGGGCGCCGCTGAGGTTGGCCCGTTTCAAGATCGCCCCCTGCAGGTCGGCATCGCGCAGTTCGGCGTGCACCAGATCCGCATCCTGCAGCCGGCAGCCCGGACAGCTGCGCTTCTCCAAAAGGCGCATCAGGTCTTCATTGTTGGCTGCTTTGGTGGGCGCGGTTGCCGCCAGCACCAGCAGCCCCAGGGCCAGTCCCATGAGGCGGCGGGTGCTGCGTGGTGAATCGGTATCCATGGCACGGGCCCCGGCGGTTGCCTTTGTTGTACTGCCCGCCCATGGGCCCTGGCCAGGCCTTGGATCAGGACGGCGACCGGCGCAGTTGGCGCCGCAGGCTCTGGCCGCAGCGGCTGAGGCGGTCCAGCCCCTGCTGCTGGGGGGCGCCAGGCCGGCCATAGCGCAACTGTTGCAGCAGGCCGACGAAATCCTCCAGCTCCGGACCCAGCAGGGGCCGGGCTTGCCGCAGGCGCTGGCCGAACTGGCCCAGGGTTTCACCGGGCATGGGCACCAGGCCGCCGCGGGCGCAGCTGCGCAGCAGTTGGTTCAATTCCTGCTGCAGTCGGTCCCCCTCGCCCCGGCGCCGCAGCCAGCCGTAGGCCGCCAACCCCAGCGCCAGGGTCAGGGCCACCGCCACCAGCAGCAGGGCCCCAGCCCAGTCCCGGTAAGGCCCCAGCAGGCGCTGCAGCAGCCGTTCCTGGCTGCGTTGGTCGAAGCCCAACCACCATTCACCCCAGGCCAGATCCAGGCCCCACCACTGGCGGGCCACCCAGTCCAAGGGGCCCGCCCGGTCGGCGCCGGCGCTGGGGGCCTGGACGGAGGTGGCTGCCGGGTCGCCCCCTGTCGTTCCACCCAGCACCCAGAGGGTTGGATCCACCGTGCGCCATCCCTCCCCTGCGATCCACACCTCGCTCCAGGCATGGGCATCGCTCTGGCGCAGGTCCAGGAAGGCCGATCCCCCCAGGGGCACCACCCAGGTGCCGCCCCGATAGCCGCTCACCACCCGCGCCGGGACGCCCGCCGCCCGCATCAGGGCCGAGAGGGCGCTGGCGTAATGGCCGCAAAACCCCTGCCGCTGCTCGAACAACAGCGCATCGAGGGGCGCGGTTTCGGGCAATAGGGGGTTGGAGAGGCTGTAGCGGAAACCCTGTTGCCGGAACCAGGCCTCGGCCAGGGCCACCGCCTTGGCGCCCTCCACCGCCTTGGCACCCTCCACCGCCTTGGCACCCTCCACCGCCTTGGCACCGCCGACCGCCTGGGCGTCGCCGGATCCCTGGCGGCGCCAGCCGGCCGCCAGGGTTTCGAGGCGGGGGTTGGTGCCGGCCGCCATCTGCAGGTCCTGGGCCGTGGGGGCCTGTCGCCGCCAGGTCGCTGGGGCGGGCTCGGCGGCGAGGCTGTAAAGCTTGCGCACCCCCACCGATCCGTCGTGTCGCAACTGTCCCTGGCCATCCCGTTTGAGGTGGCGATCCAGGGGCAGTCCCGCGCCGCTCCAGGGCACCTCCGGCAGGCCGTTCGGTTCACTGAGCCAGACCTGGGTTGCCCCTGGGGTTTGGGGGGCTCCCAGGCTGGGGTCGGGGCCGGCAGCGATGTCGGCTTCGGCCATGCCGGCTCCGGCCATGCCGGCGTTGAGGCTGCGCCAGCTTTGGCCATCGAACTGGCCGTGCACCAGCACCCGCCAGAGACGTTGAGAGGCCGGCGGCGGGCCGCCACCGGGAAAGGCCACCCGGGCTGCGGGGCTGCGGTCCTGGGTCAGGGTGGCGATGGTGCCCGGCTCCAGGGTGGTGCTCAGTCCCGTGGTGGCGGCGGCACCAAATTGACCCAATCTGCCCAGGTCAGAGAAGGGTCCCAGCCGGGGAAACAACAGAAACAACACCAATGCCATCGGCAGGGCCGCCAGCACCAGTTGGCCGCTGCGGCGCAGCAGCTTGCCCAGATTGGTCACTTCCCCCAGTTCCAGTTGCAGCAAACCCGCCAGGGCCACCAGCACGGCCAGTCCCTGCAGCAGGCTCGACCCCAGTTCCCCCTGCTGGGCCCCGAGCAGGCCGGCGGTCACCAGTTGCAGCAGGCTCACCAGCCGGTACTCACGGCGTTGTTTGGCCTCCCGCAGTTTCAGGGCCGTCAGCACCAGCAGGCTGAGGCTGAGCCCGCCCAGCAGGCTGAAGGGGGCCACCCCCCAGGCCGCTGCCGTCAACAGGCCCATGGACAGCCAGGGCACCCAGCCGCCCCGCCTTGCCAACCCAACAGATTTCACCGCAACACCTTTCACTGGCACAACGCCAGGGCCTCCAGGCAACGATCGCGGTGGCTGCTGCCCCGATCCGGGGCGATTTGCAGGCCCGCCAGGGCCAACCCATAGCTTTGGCCCTGGCGGTGCAGTTGGCAGAGCCGATCACACAGGTGCTCCAGGGCCTCCTCAGGGGGCAGGGTCGGGTCCGGCGCCCACAGGGAAGGTTCCAGGCGCGGGTCCTGGAACCGTTTGGTCTGGGCGCCCCGCCCTTGAGCCAACAGCTTCCAGGCCATGCGGCTGCTGCTGTCGCCCCGGCGATGGGGCCGCAGATCTTGCCATTCCTCACTGCCTTCTCCCCCCAGGGCCCCGACTGCCTCGGTTCTCTCACGCCAATTGGCCATCGGCACCTGACGCACAGGGCCCGGTTTCGGCGCCGGATAGATCAACTGAGCGGTGGGCGGTTGCCAGCGACTCCAGCACACAAACAGCCCCAGGGGGGCGGTGGTCTGGAGCCTCAGGGGCCCGGGCCGCTGCAGGCCGCGGCGCCCAGGGGTCCACTCCAGGGCTAGGGGGTGCTCCCCGGGGCCCAGGCTGCCCACCCCATGCAGCGCCCCTGGCGGTAGGCGCCATTCCAGGCCCTCACAGGCGGATTGGACCCGCACGATCAGGGGATAGGCGGCGGTTTCCCCCGCAAAGGCCGGCTCCGGTTGGCCGCAGCGCACTTCGAGGCCCTCTAGCTGGCCATGGGTCAGATGCAGGCTCAACAACTGCAGGGCGAGCATCAGAAAGCTGAGCAGCACGGACCCATTGGTCTGGGTCTGGATGCCCACCAGTTGCAGAAACAGCGCCCCCCCCAGCCACAGCCAGCCGAAACCGGTGGGCACGATGTAGAGGTTGCGCAGGCCCAGCTTCAACACCTCCCCCTGCTGCAGCGGCAGCCAGCGGGACAGCCTCGGTGGTGCTCCAGATCCCATCGGTGTCAGCGCAGGCCGCCCGCCGCGCCCAGCAGTCGGCGGCTCAAGCCTCCTTCGCCCCGGCTCTGGCCCCCGTCGAGGCGGTGTTCGCACACGGGGGTCAATACCGCCTGCACATCTTCTGGCAGCACATGGTCCCGCCCGGCGATCAGGCTCCAGGCCCGAGCCGCCGCCAGCAGGGCCAGGCCGGCCCGCGGCGAGAGGGGCAGGCCCGGCCGGCCGGTGTCCCTGCTGCGGGCCAGCAGATCGAGCACGTAATCGAGCAGGGCTGGGCTGGCATGCACCGTCTGGACCTGCTGTTGCAGCGCCTGCAGGTGGGCCGGGGTGAGCTCGCTGGCCAATTCCGTCGCCTTTAGCGCCTGCCCCTGCAGCAGGGCCCGCTCCGATTCCCGGGCCGGAAAGCCCAGGTTCAAGCGCATCATGAAACGATCCAGCTGGGATTCGGGCAGAGGTGAGGTGCCGCCCTGGTCGAGACCATTTTGGGTGGCGATCACCAGGAAGGGCTCCGGCAACGGGTGGCTGGTGCCATCGACGCTCACCCGTCCGTTGGCCATCGCTTCCAGCAGGGCGCTTTGGGTGCGGGGGCTGGCCCGATTGATTTCATCGGCCAGCAGCACCTGGCTGAACAGGGGACCGGGGTGAAAATCGAAGTGGCTCCGCTGGCTGTCGAAGATATTCAGCCCCGTCAGATCCGCCGGCAGCAAATCACTGGTGAAACTCACCCGCCGAAAATTCAGGCCGAAACCCCGGGCCAGGGCTTCCGCCAGGCTGGTCTTGCCGGTGCCCGGCAGATCCTCCAACAGCAGGTGGCCCCGGGCCAGTAAACAGGCCAGGGCCAGTTTCACCTGATGTTCCTTGCCCAGCAACACCTGGCCGATGGCCGCAATCAGCGGTTGAACAGGGGAATTGATGGCGCTCATCAAACAGTTTTAGTCGTCGTTGGGGCTGCGCCGCGCCCCATCCTTGATGCTGACTGAATCACAGATGTTGCGGGGCCTGGGGGCGTGAACCATCGAATCGCTCCCCACGGGGGCAACCGGCTGGCCGTGGCCCGGCGCCTCGGTTGCCGTCCCGATCAATTACTCGAAGCCAGTGCCTCCCTGGTGCCCTTCGGCCCCCCCGCCAGCGTGCGTCGCAGCCTGGGCCGGGCTTTGGCGGGGGGAGCGGTCCGGGATTACCCCGATCGGGATCATCAGGAGCTGCGCCAGGCGATCGCCCAGCGCCATGGCCTGGATGGGGCGATGGTGCTGCCCGGCAACGGCGCCGCCGAGCTGTTCACCTGGGTCGGCCGCGATGCGGCCCAGGCCGGCGTCAGCCTGCTGCCGATTCCGGGTTTCGCTGATTACCAGCGGGCTTTGGCTTGCTGGCAGGGAGCCTGGCGCCCCCTGGCCCTGCCCCTGCGTTGGTCGGGCCCCTTCCCCCAGCCCTTTCCCCCCATCCCAGGGGCCGACCTGGACGGCGCCCAGGTGCTGTGGATCACCAATCCCCACAACCCCACCGGCCAGCTGTGGAGCCGGGAGTCCCTGGAGCCCCTGCTGGAGCGTTTCGCCCTGGTGATTGTGGATGAAGCCTTTTTGCCCCTGGTGCCCGGCGGCGAGGCCCAATCGATGCTGCCCTGGGTGGGCCGCTGCCCCGGCCTGGTGGTGATCCGCAGCCTCACCAAACTGGCGGCGATTCCGGGGTTGCGGCTCGGCTATGCCCTGGCGGACCCCATGCGGCTGGCCCGCTGGGCCGCCTGGCGGGACCCCTGGCCCGTCAACGGCCTGGCGGCGGCGGCGGGTGTGGCCCTGATGGGCGATGGCGCCTGGGACCGGCGCGTGCAGGGCTGGTTGGCGAGGGAAGGCCCCTGGCTGGCTGAGGGGCTGGCGCAGTTGCCGGGCCTGGTGCCCATGGCATCGGCGGCCAATTTTCTGCTGGTGCGCGGCGAGAGGTCTGGCGAGCCCTTGCCCCTCCACTCCCTGCGCCTGGCCCTGGAGCAGCGCCACCGGATTCTGGTGCGGGATTGCCGCTCCTTCGCCGGACTCGGTGAGACCTGGCTGCGGCTGGCGGTGCTCGATCGCCGCGGCAACCGCCGCCTGCTCGGCGCCCTGGGCCAGGAGCTGGGGGGGTAGCGGCCCACTCCCCCTTAATTCCGCTTCACCCCCCTAGGGCGGCCTTCAGGTCGGTGCGGGCTTGCTCCAGGGCCCCATCCAGCGCCGCCCCATCCTTGCCACCGGCCTGGGCCAGGTTGGGGCGGCCGCCGCCGCCACCGCCGCAGGCCTTGGCCACGCCGGCGATGAAGGCCCCCGCCTTGGAGCCTGCGGCGACAACTGCTGGACCGAAGGCCGCCGCCAACACCACCTTGGCGCCATCGGTCGGATCGGGCAGGCCCCCCAGCACCACGGCGGCGTTGGCGCCCAGTTGCTCCTGCAGTTGCTGGGCCGCCGTCTGCAGGTCACCGCCTTCGATGCCATTGAGGCGGGCCACCAGCAGGCAGAAGTCCCCGGCGGTTTCGGCCTGGCCCACCAGGGCCGCCGCCTTGGCCCCCGCCAATTCGGCCTGGGCGGCGGCCAGGGCCTTGCCGGTGGCCTTGAGCTCGTCCTGCAGCGCCAACACCCGGTCCACAATCTCGCCCGGTTGGGCCTTAAAGCGGTCCCCCAGGGTTTTCACCACGGCCTCCCGCTCATTCAGGTAGCCCAGCACCGCCCCGCCGGCCACCGCTTCGATGCGGCGGATGCCGGCGGCGACCCCGGATTCACTCACGATTTTGAACAGGCCGATCTCGGCCGTGCTGGCCACGTGGGTGCCGCCGCAGAGTTCCATCGAAACCCCGGGAATATCCACCACCCGCACCACCTCGCCATATTTCTCGCCAAACATCGCTACGGCACCGGCGGCCCGGGCCTGGTCGATGGCCATTTCGGCCACCTGCAGGGCATGGCCAGCGCTGATCCAGCCGTTGATCAGGGTTTCAATGGCGGCCAGTTCCTGGGCCGTCACGGCCCGGGGGCAGTGGAAATCAAAACGCAGACGGTCGAAATCCACCAACGATCCCGCCTGGGCGATGGCCGGATCCACCACCTGCTTGAGGGCGGCCTGCAGCAGGTGGGTGGCCGTGTGGTTGGCCTGGGCGCGGCGGCGGCAGGCGGGATCGACGCGGGCCAGCACCACATCGCCCACGGCCAGCTGCCCCCGCTCCAGATGGCCGCTATGCACGAACACACTGCGGTTGCGGCTGACGCCCTCGATGCGCACCAGCAGGGCGTTGTCATCCCCCCCCTGGCCGATCAGCAGGCCCCGGTCCCCCACCTGGCCACCGCCTTCGCCGTAGAAGGGCGTTGTATCCAGGACGATCTGCACCCCATCGCCGGCGCTGGCCCGTTCGGCGGGAGCGCCATTGACGACCAGGGCCAGCACACAGCTGCTCTGCTCCAGCTGGCTGTAGCCGGCGAACTGGGTGGCCTCCAGGGCGCCGGCCACCTGCTCGATCGCCCCCTGCACGGTCAGATCGAGGCTGACGGCAGCGGCCTTGGCCCGCTGGCGCTGGGCCTCCATCGCCGCCTCAAAGCCGGCCAGGTCCACCTTCAGGCCCTGTTCTTCTGCGATCTCCTGGGTGAGTTCCAGGGGGAAGCCATAGGTGTCGTAAAGCTCAAAGGCCTGCTCGCCGCTGATCTGATCCGGCTGGTTCGCTAGCACGTCGGCCAGTAATTTCTCGCCCCGTTCCAGGGTTTCCAGGAAGCGGGCCTCCTCCCGGTTCAGCTCCGCCAGGATCGGCTCGCGCCGTTCCAGTAGCAGGGGGTAGGCCTCGGCCATCAGCTCGATGGCCTCCTCGCCCATCGAGCCCAGAAAGGGCTGGTGGATGCCTAGTAACCGGCCATGGCGCACCACCCGCCGCAGCAGCCGCCTCAGGATGTAGCCCCGACCCAGGTTGGAGGCGCTGACCCCGTCGGCAATCAGCTGGGTGATGGCGCGGCTGTGGTCGCCGATCACCTTGAGGCTGGTGCGGCCCGCTTCGTCAAGATTGTTATAATCTACCCCAGCCAATTGGGCGGCCCGCTCAAGGAGGGGATAGATCAGGTCGGTCTCGTAATTATTGCTGACCCCTTGCAGAATCTGGGCCATGCGCTCCAGGCCCATGCCGGTATCGATGTTGCGGTTGGCCAGGGGCGTCAGCCGGCCCTCGGCGTCCCGGTTGTATTGCATGAACACCAGGTTGTAGAACTCGATGAAGCGGCTGTCGTCTTCCAGATCGATTCCTTCATCGCCCAGTTCCGGCTTGAAGTCGTAGTAAATTTCCGAGCAGGGACCGCAGGGACCCGTCGGCCCCGAGGCCCAGAAATTATCGGCCTCATCCATGCGGATGATGCGCCTGGGATCGACGCCAACTTCATCGCGCCAGATGGCAGCGGCCTCATCATCTTCGCGAAAGACGCTGACGACAAGATTGTTGGGATTAAGGCCGAAGACCTGGGTACTCAGCTCCCAGGCCCAGGCAATCGCCTGGGCTTTGAAATAATCGCCAAACGAGAAATTGCCCAACATCTCGAAGTAGGTGTGGTGCCGCGCCGTGCGACCCACGTTTTCGATGTCATTGGTGCGGATGCATTTCTGGCTGCTGGTGGCCCGGGCGGCCGGCCGCTGCTGCTGCCCCAGAAACACCGGTTTGAAGGGCAACATGCCGGCGATGGTCAGCAACACCGTCGGGTCATCCGGCACCAGGGAGGCGCTAGCCATGCGCCGGTGCCCCCTGGCTGCGTAGAAGTCCAGAAAGGCCGTGCGGATCTCGGCGCCCCTGCGGGGTCGGGCTTTGGCGGGGCCGTTCGCAGGCGCGGATTCCGAAGGCGCGGAAACGGAGGCCATGGGCAGGGAAAAACCGTTGTTCTGGGGGCATGATCGCCCAGGTGGGTGGGCATGATCCATCGATCCAGGCAGCGCTGGCCATGTCCCTTGCCGATGGCGTCCTTGAGCCCCGGGCCCGTCTGCGGCTCCGATCTCTGGCCTGGGCGCTGTTGGGGGCCGCCGCCGCCGCCGCCCTGGGCCTGGTTTGGGGTCTCGAATCCGCCTTGCGATCGGGCGGGTGCGGCTTTTTCTATGGGCTTCTGGCCTTCCACCTGCAACGGGTCGATCCCGACGATGGCCATCTGCAGGCGGGGCTGGTGGGGGCCGTCTGCGGCATCCGCAGCCTGGCCGCGCCCTTGACCCTGCCCCCCCTCGGGCTCTTCGGCGGCGCCCCGAACGCTGGCTCCTCCACCGCCTGGCCCTGGCCGACCCTGCTGCAGGAACTGGCCCAGGGCTGGTTGCCGCTCTGGGCCCCCCTGGTCGCCAGCGCCCTCCTGCTGCGGCTTCTAGTGCGTTGGCTGCCCCTGCTCCGTCCTTGATTTTCCCTTGATTTGTGTGGGAAGGATGGCCCCTGGAACCCCTTAATCCATGATGGGGCGCGAATCCAGCACCGCTGGTTTCGCATCCACCGGATTCCGGCGACCCCGCGGCCATGAGCCTGCTGCACGCCACTTGGCTGTTTCCCCCTGAGGGGGCGGGCGGTCGCCTACTGCTCTGGGCCGACACCTGGCGCGTGGCGGCACCGGCCAACCCCAAGCCGGGCGAAATCCCCGAGCACCCCCTCACCCTCAACTGGGATGACCTGGCCACCTGGCTGGAGGACAATGGCCTCTGGTCGGAAGCCGTCCGGCCCGCCAGTGCCACCCTCACCCTGCCGAGTCGCGCCCAGGCGGCCCGCGGCCGGCGTAAAAGCGAGGCGGCCTGGAGTGGGTTGCCCCTGCAGGCGGGGGAACCGATCCCCAAGGAGGTGCAGTGGTGGCCCTGGCGGGTGGAGGGACTGGCCTTGGATCCGGGGGCGGCGGGCGAATGGCTCAGCGCCCTGCCCCTGTCCGGTGTCCATCCGGGCCTGTCCGATGATTTGCGCTGGTGGAGTCACCTGCAGCGCTGGTCCCTCAGCCTGATCTCCCGGGGCCGCTGGCTGCCCCAGGTGGAGGAGGGCCGGGCCCGTTGGCTGCCCTTGCTCAACCGGGAGGGGGACCGGCGCCGGTTGGAGGAGCTGGCGGCGGGATTGCCCCAGGTTGCCACCTCAGCGATTGTCCATGAGGCCCTGGCCTGCCGCCGCCCCGGCAGCGGCCGCCTGCGGGTGGCGAGCCTGCTGGAGGCCCTCCTCGATGGCCAGCTGCGGGCCGGATTCCAGAAAGATGCGGAGGGTCTCGACCCCCTGCTGGCCGGTTGGCAGCAAGCCCTGGGCCGCGGCGACGGCCTGCTGAAGCTGGACCCTGAGGACACCGAGCGTTTGCAGATCGCCACCCACCATTGGTTGGAGGCGGTGGCGGGCCGATTGGCACCGGCCCGGGCCTGCCTGGAACTCGATGCGCCGCCGGAGGGGGAGGATCTCTGGACCCTGCGCTTCAGTCTCCAGGCCGAAGCGGAGCCCAGCCTGCGGCTGCCGGCGGGGGCCGTCTGGTCCGCCGCTGCCGCCGTGCTGCAGCTGGGTGAGGTGGAGGTGCCCCAGCCGGGCGAATTGCTGTTGGAGGGGCTGGGTCGGGCGCTGCAGGTGTTTGAGCCGATCGCCCGGGGTCTGGATGGGGCGGCGCCGGAAAGCATGCAGCTGACCCCCGCCGAGGCGTTTGTGTTGGTGCGGACCGCCGCCAGCCGCTTGCGGGATGTGGGGGTGGGGGTGGTGCTGCCCGAATCCCTTTCCGGGGGATTGGCCAGCCGTTTGGGGCTTTCGATTGTGGCGGATCTGCCCAAGCGTTCCAAGGGCTTCACCCTCGGCGAAACCCTGGAGTGGAAATGGGAGCTGATGATCGGCGGCGTCACCCTCAGTCTCAAGGATTTGGAGCGACTGGCGGCCAAGCGCAGTCCCCTGGTGCAGCACAAGGGCGCCTGGATCGAGTTGCGGCCGGGGGATCTGCGCAATGCCGAGCGGTTCTGCGCCGCCGATCCGGCACTGACGCTCGATGAGGCCCTGCGCCTGACCGCCAGCGAGGGCGACACCCTGATGCGCCTGCCGGTGCATCGCTTCCAGCCCGGCCCCCGCTTGCAGGCGGTGCTGGAGCAATACCACCAGCAGAAGGCCCCCGATCCCCTGCCGGCCCCCGAAGGTTTTGCCGGCCAGTTGCGCCCCTATCAGGAGCGGGGCCTGGGCTGGCTGGCCTTTCTGCATCGTTTCGACCAGGGGGCCTGCCTGGCCGATGACATGGGCCTGGGCAAGACCATCCAGCTACTGGCCTTCCTCCAGCACCTCAAAGCCGAGCAGGAACTCAAGCGGCCCGTGCTGCTGGTGGCCCCCACCTCGGTGCTCACCAACTGGAAGCGGGAAGCCGGTGGCTTCACGCCGGAGCTGGAGGTGCGCGAGCACTACGGTCCCCGCCGTGCCAGCAGTGCAGCCGCCATGAAAACCGCCCTCAAGGGGGTGGATTTGGTCCTGACCACCTACGGGCTGCTGCAACGGGATAGCGAGTTGTTGGACTCGGTGGATTGGCAGGGGGTGGTGCTCGATGAGGCCCAGGCCATCAAGAATCCCGCCGCCAAACAATCCCAGGCGGCCCGGGATCTAGGCCGGCCCGGCAAGCAGGGTCGCTTCCGCATCGCCCTCACCGGCACCCCCGTCGAGAACCGGGTCAGTGAACTCTGGGCGCTGATGGATTTCCTCAATCCCAACGTGCTGGGGGAGGAGGCCTTTTTCCGCCAGCGCTATCGCCTGCCGATCGAGCGCTACGGCGACATGAGTTCCCTGCGGGATCTCAAGGCCCGGGTCGGTCCCTTCATCCTGCGGCGCCTCAAGACCGACAAGGCGATCATTTCCGACTTACCCGAGAAAGTGGAGTTACGCGAATGGGTGGGACTGGCCCCCGAGCAGGTCCAGCTCTATCGCCGTACGGTGGACGAGAGCCTGGATGCCATCGCCAGGGCGCCCCTGGGTCAACGCCACGGCCAGGTGCTGGCGCTGTTGACCCGGCTCAAACAAATCTGCAACCACCCCGCCCTGGCCCTCAAAGAAGCGCCCAGCAGCGTCGATGGCGGCTTCGCCGCCCGCAGCGCCAAGGTGCAGCGGCTCGAGGAAATCCTCGAGGAAGTGATGGCGGCGGGTGATCGGGCTCTGCTGTTCACCCAATTCGCCGAATGGGGTCAGCTGCTCAAGGTGTATCTGGAGCGTCGTTGGCGTCAGGAGGTGCCCTTCCTCTACGGCAGCACCAGCAAGACCGAGCGCCAGGCCATGGTCGATCGCTTCCAGGACGATCCCCGGGGGCCCCAGCTGTTCTTGCTGTCGCTCAAGGCCGGTGGGGTGGGCCTCAACCTCACCCGGGCCAGCCATGTCTTCCACATCGACCGCTGGTGGAATCCAGCCGTTGAAAATCAGGCCACGGACCGGGCTTATCGCATTGGCCAGCAGAAGCGGGTGATGGTGCATAAATTCATCACCAGCGGCTCCGTCGAAGAAAAGATCGACATCATGATTCGGGAGAAATCCATTCTTGCCGAAGAGATTGTCGGCTCCGGCGAAGAATGGCTTGGGGGCTTTGATGTCAAGCAACTGCGCGACCTGGTAGCTCTTGATGAAGGCCCATAACCAGTTTGACCTCAGGTTTTACATTGTTTTCAGGGCCATCCTTAAGGATGAATTCCTAGGCGAAATGCCATCTATGCTGAGACAAGGTGACTCGATGCAAAGGGTTTTTCCTGGAATTATTCGCATACCCCCCTAAAAATGGGGGGGTTTGGGGCAAGGGTCGAGGGGAGAAGGCAGTTTCTGATCACAATGCACGGGTATCTTCTCGACCTAATTGCCTTGGCACTAATGGCACCCGGTATTTTCCCTCATTCGTTGAACCATCTATTTGGCTTTGGAGCTGGGGTCCTTTTAGGAGTTGTTGCCCTCAGCCAAGGGGCATCAATGGCGGTACCCACAGGTCCATTAAATAAATCAAACAAGCAATTATTGACTCCTAATTCCTACCAAGAGTCCCGCCTTGGCCTCGGCTATAATAATAAAACTTGTTCATTAAGCTGGTCCCAGCGAAACAGTTCCTTTTCCGATACAAACCTGTCTGAGAGGCCTTTCTCAACAGTTCCAGCCCAGCAATAAGTGCGAGAGGTAGCCCCCAAAAAAATAAACCAGACTTGGATTGACGTTGCCCATGGGTTGCCTTTTGGACTGAACCCCCAGCACTGTCAGCCCTCAAGGCCCAATTCGGCCCAGCCAACCCCATGGGCAAGCCCTGCCGCCCACAGCATCAAGGATCTCCAGGCTCTGCCGCAAACCGTGCCCGAGATCAATCCCTATCTGGTCCGTTTCACGAGTAAAGGCACCCATTGGGCAACGGCTTCTGGCCCCAGTGGCTGGACTCCTTTGAGAGCCATTCCAGCCAGGCTGCTGCGAGCAGATCTCTCTGATGTTTCGGTTTTGACCAAGATTGCGGCTGCTTGGCTTTCCCTTTACCATGCCAGGCATCCTGCCAAAAACCAAGCCCAAACAGTCATTTGCGCAATCCAACCGATCGGCGCCGCCCGGAACCCAAGTGCCAAAAACAAGAGTGTCCTTAGGGGCGCAACAATGAAGGGGGTCAGGGGTGCTATGGTAATGGACTGCGCAGTTGAGGCGAAAGCCCAACAGTGCGGCCTACAACCCAAAGGAAGCGCGAGCGACCGATGCTGTAGGGTTTGGAAGTCGTCGCGAGACGGCGAGCCAGAGGGGACCTGAAAGGGTCCTTAGCTGGCAGAACCTGGACAATCA
>CAMCQR010000061.1 GCA_945877115.1 Synechococcus sp. UW140
TAAATCCAAAACACGACTCGTAACCCGAATTAAGGCTCAGTTGGCCCGAGACGTTGCCATTCAGATTCCCCGTTTCTTGGTTGGACAAAATCCGTTTCAATTGACTCGCCAGGGCCACTGAAGGCAGGGCCTTATTGCGGATGGCCTGGGCATCACTCATTAGGGCTTTGACCTCCCAGGCATTGGCCTGCAATTCTTCGCGCTGGGCCAGGGCGAGTTCAATGGACTGGGTGCGGCTGAGGGGCCAGGGGGAGACCAGTTCCGGTGAGGTGGAGGGCAGGGCCAGCTTGCCGGGCTCGAGATTGATGAGGCTGGCCAGGGAATCGGCAGCTTGCAGGCTCGTCCTATGGGCTTTGATCCGGGAAATGAGCAGGGAGACGGCTTGGGCCTCGAAGCGGCTAACTTCGCCACTGGGTCGGTGGGCCTTACTGGCAGTGACATAGATATGTATGGCTTGATTAAATAGCTCAATATTGTCTTTCTCCCGTTCTAATGCCTCTTGTAATATGCAGTAAGCCGTTTGAATGGCTAGTATCAATTCACGGGATGTAAAGGTAAACTTACTACGCAGCGAATTATTTTTTGCTGTTAATGAATTCAGTCGGGAAGCCCTCGAAGGATCAAGAAAGGCCCAGGATAATGAAGCATAGGGTGTTGAGGAAAAGCCATGCTTAAACGAGAGGGTTTCCGAGGGGCCATTGCCATCGATTTTGGTCTTCAGACTACTGGTTGTTGTCGTATATCCCAAGACGCCAGGATCCGAAGTCTTAACACTGAGGCTAGGAATCCATTCCCGCATGACAGCTATCTTGGACCATTGCGATGCCTCGATTTCATTGACGTTGCCGGCCAGGAGCGGACTGGTGGAGATCCCCATGGCAACAGCCTGGTCCAGGCTGATGCGCATCGCCCCTTTTTGTAATCCATCCCGGTTTTCGCGATAGAGCCTGTAAAGCCGATAAAGGTTTGAATCCTCACTGATGGCCGACAGCAAGTCCCGCATATCGGTGGGCACAGGCGGTGCTTTTTGCCAGCCTTCGGCCCTGGCCCCACCCCGCTCCACCACGACCATCAAGGCCAGCAGACAGGTGCATGTGCCGAGGCGACTGATGAAACGCACCATCCCAATTGCAAAAGGATTCAAATTAATGCATCGGGGGCTGCTAACAGTTCATTCGACTCGGTTCAGGGGCATTTTTTTCGTTCCTCGACAAACGCCAAGTCGAGGGGCCAGCTCCAGATTGGTGGCGTCGCCCCTGGAGAGCCCATGGTCTTGGCGATGGTGATCATCCAGGCCTTGTCATTCTGGTGGGGGTGAGGGGTGCTGTCTGGATGGATCGCAAGGGTGCTCTGCCAGTCCAGGAACCGATTGCCAAGAATGTGCCATCCGCGCTAGCAGGTGCATCCTCTTGGCTCCAACAGCCAGTGGTAGCGAACATCCCGGCGACAAAAGGGTGCGACCCCCCAGCCCCAGGATCGCTGAACATGCCTTGATCACGTCCTGGTCGGGGGCATCGGAGGCCAGCAACTGCGGCGAGGGTCCAGTAGCCAACGCACAACCCTCTGCGAGTAATCTTTCGGGGGGGAGATTACCGGCCCACATGTCGTAATGAATGGTGGCCCCAGGCAGCCTCGCAAACAAATCGGCGTGCACGCCGCTGCCATGCAAATGAACCATATTGAAAGGCCGCCCTTTCATGGCTTCATAGCAAGCGACAACACCGGGCATGCCATAGCGGTCAAATACGGGTTCCGGGAAGACGCTTCGGAGCGCGTGCTGGCTGGCCAGGAAGATTCCATCAGCACCTTGATTGATCAGATGGCGAATCAGGTCGACCGTGTTCTCAGTGATGCGGACCAGGCCCTGCTCCACGGCTTCCGGAGCGACGCCAAGATGGTGTTGGATAAGCTGTTCACTCGCCAGGGTCAAAGCCTGGAACATTGGATCGAAGACGGTGATGATGACTGGCACGTCGGGGGGTGCTGTGGTGTTCACCATGCGCACACACTCCCCATACCGAGCTACAAAGCCTTTGCGAGGATCCAGCCTAGGCAGTCGTAGCCAGTCTTCCGGACGATTGATCACCGTCTTGGTTACAAATCGACGCCCGATCGGGTCTCCGCGCCAAGCATCCTCCAGGCCGTAGTCGGGGAGTTGGTAGGTCGCTGCCGGGCTGATCTTGATCAGATCACAATCAAACTGTGCCTGAAACTCCAGGGTTGCTCGGCAAAGGGCGCCTGCGTCCTGATCGGCAATGGGGTGGTGTTTCCAGAACAGCACCGGCGCCACAGGACACGCTATTCCCGACAGTCGCCGCTCCACCAGTGCTCGGTAGCGCAGGCTCATCGGCGGCGGTTTTCAATGTCAATGCGCCGTAGGGCCTCCATATCCAACTTGTTTCCAGTCAGCAGTGGCAGCGTCTCGAGAACGTGAAGCCTCTGGGGCTGCATGACCTGTGGAAGTTTATCCCGCAGAACTTCTAGCAAGGATTGGGCAAGATCGGCCGGTGGTGAACTTCCAGCGGCAACAAAAGCCGCCAGATGGGTGGACTCGCTTTCAAACAGGGGCACCACGGCCGCATCAAGCACATGGGGCTCAGTCCTTAGGATTGATTCGATTTCTACGGGCTCAACGCGATAGCCGTTAATTTTGATTTGGCGATCTTTGCGTCCGATAACCACAAAGACACCGTCTTCTCGCAAACGCACCAAGTCACCCATCGCGTAGCACCGCGCTCCATGGATTCCATCAAGCGTCAGCCTACCTGCGACGCATGCACCGTCTTCCCATTCGCCAATAGCGGTGTATCGGCTTCGAATCCACAATTCGCCAACGCTACCGGCAGAAGCCATCGAGCCATTCTCGTCCACGATCGCCCACTGGACACCAGGCAAGGGACGGCCGGCTGCAACCTGCGCCCCTTCCGGAGACTCCTTGGCCGGTATAAAACGCATGCCAGCCTGGGTTTCCGTGGCCCCGTACACCATCTGAATCGTGCATTGCTCGGGTAGCACGGCCCGCATCATCCGCAGGTCGGCCGCCAGGAGTGCCTCGCCGTTGCTGGAGGCAACCCTTAAGGAGGTCAGCAGAGCATCGGCGCCGTCGAGGCGACACAGGGCGCGGTAGAGCGCTGGGACCGCGATCAGCGCCGTGATCCTGGATCGTTCGATGCGTTTGAGAACCCCGATCAGACTCACGACGCTGGGATCAACCCGGTGCAGGCACGCACCCGAAAGGAACGCAGCCACAGCGTTGAGCAGTCCGCCCATGCTTGAAACCGTGTTCAACGACATGTAACGATCAGCGCACGAAAGATGGGCACTGTTGACCAGTAATCCGGCTCGGTACAGCACGCTGCGCTGAGTGTGAACAATACCCTTGGGGCGTCCTGTACTGCCGGAAGTCCAGACGATGAAGGCAGGTTCTTCTGAGTCCATGGGCCTTGGTGCCCATGGCGCTGGCGGGTGGCCATCGGGAGCGATGATCCGGTGCCCGGAAACGGGCCGATCCGAGATCACCGCAGCCAGACGACTGGTAGCGGCAATGCGGCCCAATCGATCCGGACCATCGGCGCCATTAAGAAGAACTGCAGGACACCCGGCCGCCAAGCAAGCCAACCAGGCAACAGGTGCGCGGACTGAATCTTCTAGCAGAACACCAACCGGCGCGCCAGCGGGGACCTGGGCCGCAATGACCGCCGCCAATGCAGAGATCTGAGCCATTAGTTCGGCCCTGGTCAACTGCAGCGATCCATCATCAACAGCGAGGCTATGGAGGTCTTCCTGAAAGCGACTCTTGATTAGGGGTAAAATCGACTTTTCAGGCCCATTGACTAGATCAAATGGCGTGAATTTCAGTCGTGGTCCATCCAAATCAAGAGGCTTAATCGCAGTATCTGTCCAGACAAAATGTTTCAAGGACGATCCCGACAAATGGCCGAAACGCAATTCAGAGCCTAACTGTTCAGGGGGCCGGATGTTGAACAGCAAATGCTGGTTCGCCAGGTGGGGCCGCTACACCAGTCGGCGACGGGGGTGGAATGGCTTGAGCTTGTCCCTTAGTGCCACGAACATCAGGAGGCGATCTGCTTAATCCCCCTCAATCTGCTCCAGGCTTTGGGCGATGGCGGCGGCCAGTAGAACCGCAAATGATGCGGCGTGAAAGTGGTGATGATCCTCGAACAATTGGCGAACGACCATGCCCCCACAGGCCATGGCGCGCCACAGGTGGTTTTTCAGATCAGGATCGTGTCGGGATGTAAGTAGATGCACCCGTAATGGTTGGGGATGGGGCCGATAGCGCTGACAGAGATGCAAGAAATAGTCTGTTCCTGGATCCTGAAAGGCCCCGGGTTCATTCGTGTCCTCTTGCGGCAGAGGCGCGGGTGGCATTCGAAACCGTTTCAGGTGTGCTGCCAGATTGCGCTGACGCTCTCGCATGAAAGCCAGCATGTTTCCCGGCCTCTTGCTGTTCTGCAGAAGGTGGAGATAGGTCGGCAACCGGATAGCCGTGCGGCGCGCCAGCAGGGACGTCCGTAGACGGGCAGAGATCGCCGCTGTTGGCCCACTATCGAGGATGGCCACCATGCCGATCGAGCGGCCTCGCCTCAGGAGCACCGAGGCCACCTCCCACGCATACCAACCTCCGGCGGACTGGCCCAAAAGGTGAACCACACCGTCAGGGTGATGCTGTTCGATCAGGTTGGCGTAGTGCTCCGCCATCTCCTCAAGGCTCCGGTGGCGGTCACCGTGGCCATTAATCCCGTGGGCCTGTAGGCCGTAGACCGGCCTTGTAGGAGCCAGGGCGCGGGCGAAGTCGGTGTAGCAGAACACGTCGCCGCCGTAGCCATGGATTACGAAGAGGGGAGCGGCTTGGCCCTCGTGCTGCAGGGGCACGAAGCAAGGATCAATCGCCTCCTGAAGGACGGTAGATCGCCCCAGAAGAGCGGCCAGCAGGCTGATCTTGGGAGTGTGAAAGATCGTGGCGATCGGTAGGCGGATCGAGAGTTGTTTGTCGATGGCCGCGATTAGCCTTACGGCGGCGAGGGAGTGGCCACCCACCTGGAAGAAGTTGTCGTGGATGCCGAAATCGCCGTGGCCGAGCACTTCGCTCCAGTGAGCATGGAGTTTGATCTCCAGAGCGCTGGTAGGTGCGACTCGTTGCTGCGGAGCCACCGAGAAGTTGGAGGCGGGTAGGGCCCGGCGATCGAGCTTGCCGGTGCTGGTAAGGGGCAGGTCCTCCAGTTCTACAAACGCCGACGGCACCATGCAGTCGGGCAGCCGCTCGGCGAGGAAGGAGCGCAGCTCCTCGGCAGCTGCGGTTGCGATTGGTGGTGCGGTGCTGTTTTGCCGAACCCAGTAGGCGATGATGCGTGGATGCTCTGGATCGTCATGGCGGAGAACCACCACGGACCGGGCCACGGCAGGGTGTGAGTGGAGCTGGGCCTCGATCTCGCCAGGTTCGATGCGGAAACCGCGCAGCTTGATCTGCTGATCAATGCGTCCATAGAAACTAAGGGTGCCATCGGCATTCCAGGCGGCGAGATCACCGGATTTGTAGAGCCGCCCGCTGGGATCGAAGCAAAAGGGATTGGCGATGAACTTTGCGTCGGTGAGATCGGGGTCATGGAGATAACCGCGCGCCAGGCCGGCTCCACCAATATGGAGTTCGCCCGGGATCCCGATCGGACAGGGATGACAACGTTCGTCCAGCACATGCAGGTCGGTATTGGGCAGTGGTCTGCCGAAGGGAATCCGATCTCCAGTCTTAGATCCTGGCGCCCTGCCTTCAGGTCTTCGTAAATCATGAAATGCAGAGGCCAGGCAGGTTTCCGTCGAACCGTATGAGTGAAGTAAACGCTTTGGATCTGTTTCAAAAATACGGCCGGCCAACTCTTGTGAAAGCCTCTCGCCGCCAGCTATCACGGTCACTGGCTCCAGGGACGGTGCGCCGATCAGGGTCTCAAGCCGACTCGGCGTCGCCGCCAGATGGGTGCAGCCAAGACTCTTTAACAATGAAAGCAGTCGAGCGGGGTCTTGCTGGTCCTGTTGACTCGCCAACAAGACAGTTGCTCCACAGGTCAGTGGCAGCAACCATTCTCGCGAGGCACTGTCATGCCAGAGATCAGTTTGGAACAGCACCTTACTGCTCTGGTCGAGTCCCCAGACTTTTGAATAGATGGAGCAGCGATTTGCAATGGCGGAGTGAGCAACGGCCACTGCCTTTGACTTCCCTGTTGTTCCTGAAGTGAAGAGCACATAGGCGAGTTGTGAAGACCCTGTGCTTACTTTCGGATTGTGATCAGGGTAGTTCGCATCAACAAACCTAGAAGCGAGAATCGGCTTTATATCAGCTGAAATCACATCCGCGTAGCCGTAATCCAGCGAAGCGGAAAGCAGAATAAAACGACAACCGCAATCCGCCAGAATGCTGCCTAGGCGAGCAGCTGGCTGGTTTGTGGGAAGCGGCAGAAAGGCACCACCGGCTTTGAGAATGGCGAGGAGTGCCACGATCAGCTCAACGGAGCGCTCTAGGCACACCGCCACGATCAGTTCGGGGCCCACCCCTTGATCGATCAGGTGATGGGCCACGAGGTTGGCGCGGGTGTTCAGTTCCGCGTAGGTGAGCTGCTGTTGCTCGAAGTGCAGGGCAACGGCATCGGGCGTGCGCTCCACCTGCCGCTCAAACAGCTCATGAATACAGACATCGTGCACCTCAACAACAGGCCCCTGCTGCCAGCTTTCGATCAGCTGACGCTCCGCCTCAGGCAGTAGATTTAGGAGTACTGCAGGCTGATCAGGTGCTTCCAGCACTGAGCTGAGCAAGGTGATCAGGTGAGTACTGAGCCGTTCAATGCGATTATCATTGAACACATCCGTGGCGTAGGTGATTGTGGCGCACAGGCCTTGTTCGGCACTGCGGCGGAGATAAAAGGAGAGATCGAAATTCGCAGCTTTATTTCTGATGGGCAAAATTTGCACCGCCAGGCCATCAAGTTGCGCCAGGGATGCTTCTGGCAACTCGATGAGCTGCAGCATCACCTGTACCAGCGGGTTGCGGCTGGTGTCGCGCGGCATGTTCAGGGCCTCCACCATCTGCTCAAACGGCAGCTCCTGGTGGTCGTAGGCATCGATCGACGTATTCCGCACTTGAAGCAGCAACTCCCGAAAGCTGTGCCCGGGCTCCAGGCGCGTACGGATCGGCAGCGTGTTGATGAAGCAACCAATCAGGTTCTCTAGATCCGGATGGTTCCGCCCCCAGATCGGCACACCGATTGCCATATCATCCTGGCGGCTGTAGCGATGGAGCAGTAGCGCCACCAGCGCCAGCATCCCCATCTGCAGGGTGGCGCCCTCCCGGCTGCAGAGCTTCTCGAAGGGCTCCAACAGCGCCTGTTCGATTGTGAACCCAACGCTTCCGCCGCGGTGCGATGGTATCGGCGGCCGTGCCCGATCGCTGGGTAGCTCCAGCGGCTCCAGATCCCGCAGCTGCCCAAACCAATAGTCCTGTTGCTCAACGAGCCGCTTGCCGCTCAGCCGCTGTCGCTGCCAGGCGGCGTAGTCCTGGTAGTGAACAGGAAGCGGTGGAAGCCCGGGATCACGGCCGCTGTGGTGGGCGTTGTAGAGCGCCACTAGATCGCGGCTCAAAACCGAGAGCGACCAGCCATCGGAGGCGATGTGGTGGTGGTTGATCATCAGCACATGGTCCTGGCGATCCACCGCCAGCAACCTGGCCCGCAGCAGCCGGCCGGCCGATAGATCAAACGGCTTGCTCGACTCCTCCTCCATCCATTGGCGGATCACATCCTCAGCATCCCCTTCACCCAGCGTTTCCGCCCGCAGCCCCAATGGTCCCGCAGGGTGAATGATCTGCAACACCTCGCTTCCCCGCATGCGGAAGGAAGTGCGAAGGGTGGGGTGGCGCTCGATCAGGGTCGACAGGGCTCCGTCCAGTGCCGCCGCGTCAAGTACTCCCTTGAGACGCCACAGGCGAGGAATGTGGTAGGCCGTGAGCTCCGGCTCGAGCTGATGTAGGAACCAGAGACGCGCCTGGGCATAGGAGGCGGGGTACGCCTGCACCGGGATCACTCGCAATCCAAAGAGATCGGTTCCACAACCGGGATTTTCATGCTTGGCCTGCCCGCGTCGGCTTCTGGGTCCAGAGAAACCAGAAGTGATGCCAGTGTTGCAATAGTGGGATTCTGAAAAAGGACTGCCATGGGTAAAGCATTGCAGAGTCTCTGCTCGATGTAGGACACCACCCGAGCCGCCGCCAGGGAATGGCCGCCAATCGCAAAGAAGTTGTCGCTGATGCCAAAGTCGCCGTGGCCCAGCACCTCAGCCCAAATTCCATGGAGCTGTTGCTCTAAATCCCTGGAAGGTTCAGACATTAATGTTAACCATCCGCTTATCTTAGGAGTCGATGATAGTTCATGATTCTAATGCTATCCATTGCCCCAGGTTTAGCCAACAGCTGGCCAGGAGCCTACAAGCTTAGCAACCGCGTATTTGGCACCCCAGAGACTAGAGACACCGTCACATACCCGGTAGAGTCCGCTTGGCTGCCTACGATAGATATGGACTGATGGCCATCGCTTTACTTCAATGGAAATTTCTCAGGTCTTCACAGTTGTGAATGTAGGATTAATCATAATTGTGGTCAACTGTTAAACTATGTAAATAAATAATCCTTGCGACGCTTGATCGTTGGCGGCAAGGGTCCCCAGCATTAACACACCATTTGAATGGTTTCTATTACTATGGCTAGGTATGCCGCAAAGCCTCCAGACCTGTCACCGACCCACTGGGAACAGCCACTAAGACCTGGCCAGTGCCTTCCTTGACAATGGCTCCAGTCCCAGATCGTTCTTACCCCTGCTGACTTTGAGAATGGCTGCACCAGAAGAGTTAAGGGGGATGGGGGCAGGGAGACTTGAACTCCCACAGTCTTACGACCTGCGGATTTTAAGTCCGCTGCGTCTACCGATTCCGCCATGCCCCCGCCATTCACCGCAAAGAGTCTGCCGTTGACCGGGTCGCTGAGGTCTGCGGGAATCTGCAGACGGATGGCAGACCTGGAACGGACGACGACCCATTTCGGTACGGAGCCAGCTTACGGCCGCATCAGGCTGGATCGAGCCGATCGCAGGCGAAGTCCTGGACATTGCCGAGGCCCTGACGGAGACGGAAGCGGGGATGGTCCTGATCTTCCAGGCTCCACCACCAGCGGCCGTCGGTGAAACTGGCGGGGCCGGCGTTGTTGGTGCGGGGCAACTGCAGGCTCAGGTCGTGCCACTGCAGCACCACATAGCCGCCAATCGGCACAACAGCGCTGCTGGGGTCAGGAATGGTGGGCTCATCCATGGCACCGCGCACCAAAAGGGCCGTAAGTGGTTCACCGTCGCAGCGGTAGCTCTGGGTTGGTGGGGTGTTCAGGGCCCAGGCCGCCGCCTGGGAGAAGGGGACCAGCAGGATCGCAAAACCCAGCAACAATCTCAAGGCCATCGCTTGGAAGCGCCTAAACAGGGGGACCGGGTTCAACAGGGTTTTCGCCATTGCCTTGGGGTGCTGACCACCATGATTTCACCCTTTGACAAACAGCAGCAGGCCACGGCTCCCTTAGGCAGTGGCCTGTGGTGATGGTGAGGCTGCTGAGATTTCCAATCAGAGTTGAAAACCGCACCGACCAAACCTTGCTGGCCGGTGGGGAAGGGTGCATCAGCGTAGAGAAGCGCTCTTGACCCGTTGGCGCAATTTACGGCTGAAGCCAAAGGCAGCACCGGCACCGAGGAAGGGTAGTGGGGCTGGCACGGAGGTGGTTTCGAAAGAAACGTTGCCACCAAGAAACCCTGGCGCTACACCAGCTGCACTAGAGATTGGGAATTGAAGACTACTCCCAACACGGTATTTATTATTGACGTAAGTTAGCACGTTCGTCGTGTAAGAACCCGAATAAAAGTAGTTGTCGCCGTTTGTCGACCAAGCTCCGGCAGATGCCACAATATAGTTGCCTTGACCAAGGGTTATATCAGCTATGTCCGCCCAGCGGAAGCTGGAAACCAAAGGGTCGCCGCTTCCTGACACCGAGGCAGTGCTAAGCAGATTTCCACTGGTATCCCAAAGCCCTATATCATACCTACCATTCAAGCCATCGCCATTTTGATCGTAGGAACCGAGGGCATCGATAACGGAAGTCTTGCTAAGGTTGAATTCATAGCCAAGTGTCCAAGAACCGTTTCCACTGTTAGTTCCCCCCGACAAGTTATCGATGCCTGGCAAGATGGCTTTTGCTGGCGATAAACCTGCGCCTAAAAACAATGAACTTGCCACAACGCCTAGGCAGGTACCCAGGCGGGTTGGCAATGAAAGTGACGATAATTGCATTTAATGAAAGCGTGTACCTTTGTAAACTAAAGGGCTTTACCAAGAAAGAACAAGTATTTAATAAATCTTAATTAATTGTGAAATTGATCCACTTCATGAGGCCAGCACAACTGCCATAAATTGCCATAAGTGCAAATAATAGCTGATCAAAAGTATTTCTGAAGCGAGATCTATACGGGGGATTTGCTCTCATCCCATTTATTCTCAAGAATTCTGTTTCAGGTCTGGCAGAATTTCGCTGAAAATTTTATTCTTTGGCACCGCCCCTGAATAAATCCGCCCTGCCAAGCTTGCTATGGCCCTGCAGCCCTTCAAGCACTCCAGGCCCACCCGTTCATCTGACCTACCCAATGGCGACCTAGATTGGCGTTAACTCTGGCCCCATTCAGCTGTGAGACTGCCGGCCCCCTTCAGCCAACTCGACCTGGCCAATCAAACCTTGCTGGTGCTAGGGGCCTACACCCTGCTGGCGGGGCTCTACTTAGTCGTGGTTCCCCTGGCCCTGATCTGGTGGATGCAGCGGCGCTGGACCCTGATGGGCAAGATCGAGCGCACCGCCATCTATGGGCTGGTGTTTCTGTTCTTCCCTGGTCTGCTGCTGTTTGCCCCCTTCATCAACCTGCGTATGGCCGGCCAGGGAGAGGTGGACGCTTGACCCGGGGCCAGGCCATCCTGCTGGGTCTTGCCGTCACCCTCGTCGGTGGTGCGGGCTACTGGGGCTTCCAGGCCAGTGGCCTCGATGGCTTTAGTTCGGGGATTGCCGCCTCCGGGCTATTGATGTTACTCGTGCTCGGCTGGACTAGCAGTTACTTGTTTCGCGTTGTCACTGGCCGCATGACCTACATGCAGCAACGCAAGCGTTATCGGCAGCGCTACGAAGCCGAAACCACCGAAGCCCTGGAAGCCCGCTTCGCCGCCCTTAGCCCGGAAGAGCAGCAACGGTTGCTGGAGGAGATCGGCCAAGGGGAACCAGAGGGGTCGACCCCATAGGCTCGGAAGTTAAGCCAGTGCCTTCGGCCCTTCCATGACCGCCGCACCGACCGATTCTGCCGGCCCGACAACGGCCCCAGCCACGGCGAACACCACGGCCATCCAGCGTCGTTTTGCTGACCTCGCTGCCCAGGATCGCTGTGCCCTGATGCCCTTTTTGATGGCCGGCGACCCCTCCCTGGAGATCACGGCAGAAGCCTTGCTGGCCCTGCAACGGGGCGGCGCCGATTTGATCGAGCTGGGCATTCCCTATAGCGATCCCCTGGCCGATGGTCCCGTGATCCAAGCGGCTGCCGCCCGGGCCCTGGCCGCCGGCACCACCCCCACCCGGGTGCTGGCCCTATTGGCCAGCTTGCGGGGCCAGCTGCAGATTCCCGTGGTGTTGTTTACCTACAGCAATCCCCTGCTCAACCGGGGCATGGAGCGCTTCTGTCAAGAAGCGGCTGCCGCCGGCGCCGCAGGTCTGGTGGTCCCTGATCTGCCCCTGGAAGAGGCCGAGACCCTTTCGCCCCTGGCGGCCGCCCATGGCTTGGATCTGGTGTTGTTGGTGGCTCCCACCACCCCTGCCGAGCGCATGGCCCGCATCCATGCCAGCAGCCGGGGCTTCACCTATCTGGTCAGCGTCACCGGGGTCACGGGGATCCGCACCAGCCTGGAGGCCCGGGTTGAACCCCTGGTGGGCCAACTGAAAGCCCAAGGTGAACTGCCGGTGGCCGTGGGTTTTGGTATTTCAGGCCCGGACCAGGCGGCCGAGGTGCGCCGCTGGGGCGCCGACGGCGCCATCGTCGGCAGTGCCCTAGTGCGGCGCATGGCCGATGCCGCGGTCGCTGGGTCGTCGGTGGCAGTAGCCGCCGAAGGATTCTGCCGGGAGCTGCGAGCCGGCCTCGATGGCACCAACGCCCCCCCGTCCGCCTGAATCGGCAGGGGACCTAACCTGCCCTGCCATTCCCTGCGTCACGACCCATGCGTTTTGTTCTCTGGGGCACCTACTGCGACGGAGCCCTGCAAAAACGCACGCCTTACCGGGAGGAACATCTGGCGGGGCTGCAACGACAAAAGGACGCCGGCACCCTGATCACTCTGGGACCCACCGAGGGCAGCACCCATGTGTTCGGCATCTATGAAGCCGATAGCCGCGAAAGAATTGAGGAGTTGGTTAAGGGCGATGTCTATTGGCGCCAGGGCATCTGGACTGCCGTGGAGATCTACCCCTGGATCCAGGCTTTTTAGGAAAAGCGCCGTCCCCCACTGCTAAAAAAAAGCGGGAAAGAGCCAAAAAAAAGAGCCCCGAAGGGCTCAGGAGGTTGGAGATAACGGGAAACCCGTTGATCACCAGAGGCCGCGGATCGGTGCGGGAGCGGGAGCGGGCTCGGGCATGGGCATAGGAGCGGGCTCGGGAGCGGGAGCCGGCGCGGGAGCCACGACCACAACGGGAGGCTGGCTGAAGCGGTAGCGGAAGCCCAGCTTGGCGCCGTACTGGTTGAACGACTGGTAGTCGAAGTTGTCGGTGCTGATGCCGCTGGCACCGGAGTACACGCCTTCGGCGTAGATGTCCAAGTTCCAGTTGACGGCATAGGCCACACCCAACTTGGCTTGCCAGCCGAGGGCACCTTGGTTGCCGCTGCTGAAGCGGGTGTCGTTAACGGTGAAGCCGGGGGTGCTCAGGTTGGTGTAACCGAGGCCACCACCGATGTAGGGCACCCAGTGACCGAAGGGGATGTCCAGGTAGGCGCTGGCCATCACGGAGCTTTGGTTCAGGTTGCCGCTGGCACGACTACTGTTGCCGTTGAACTCGAAGCCATCGACTTCACCGCTGGCATTAACCTTGTCCAGGCTGCTGCGGCCGTAGACGTAGGTCAGTTCGGTGCGGATCGCGCCGAAGTCATAACCGATACCGCCATCAGCGCCGAAGCCGCCTTTGAGTTCGTTATCGCCATTGAAGTTGGCGAAATCAACGTTGTCTTGGAAATTCCAGTTGCTGGCCCAGTTGTAGCCGGCACCTGCGGTGACGTAGAAGCCGGTGCCCTGCACGGAGGGGGTGCCGACGTTGCCGATCACGGGGATGTAGGTCTGGGCTACCTCATTGGCTTCCTTGGGGGAAGAGATGGTGAGGGGAGCGCCTTCGCCCTGAAGCTGGGCGGCGCCGGTGGGGCTGGCAGCCAGGGAAGGAGCGGCCAGAAGGGCCGAACCTGCTGCGGCGAAGCCGATGCCGCACAGGGCGGCGAGTCGATTGCTGATGGTCATTTGAAGTGGGTTCTCACACCGTTGTCTGTCTAGTTTGTAACAACTCCCCCTTAAGCCTTTCGTAGGCCACTGGTTTTCGTGGCACAGCAACCCTTTCTTTGCGCCAGAGCCCTTTCCCTGCACGCTTTTAGGTTGGACGCGGCCAATTTTCCAGGGCCTGTTTCCACACCCAGGCACCCACCTTTTCTGGTCCGTCGGGGCCCAAGACCTTGGCGTAACCATCCATGCGGCCGATTCCCTGGGCTGCGATTTGGGCAATGGCCCCAGGGCCGTCGATGCCGTTGCGTTGCAGTGTCTTTAGTTTGAGGGTGCGGTCCC
>CAMCQR010000062.1 GCA_945877115.1 Synechococcus sp. UW140
CCTCGGCGCTGAGGAGCATGAACCGGGCCGTGATCGCCGGAATCACATCGGCGGTAAGAGTCTCCGGAAAGATCTGGGTAGCTCTGTCAAGGGTAAATGTCAAAGCCCGTCACAACGTCAAGTGTTCGTTACAAACTCTAACACTTAAATCGGGATCCAAGGAGCGGTCTCCCGTATCGGTGCTGCGGAAGGTCCCAAGATTTCGTGCTGCTGGGCCCCGGTCCAGTCCAGTTCAGGCGGGCGATCCCAGGCTCAGGGCTGCAATTCGAGGCACTTCTGTTGCTGAAGTTTGCCCAAAAGCATGTTGAGCCGATCGAGGGCTTCGGCCACCGTGACCACCTTGGCTTCGTATTGCTGGGCGAATTTGCTGTAAGCATTGACATCAGCCTGGCGCAGCAACCGGGCCTGGGCCTCATTGAGACGCAACTGGCGCAATTCGGCCACGCCAGGATCAAACTCTTTCTGCTTGATGGCCAGCAACTGGTTGCGGAGGGCCCGACAGTCCCCCAGGGAGTCCAGGCGTTGTTGGTCCAACAGTCGTTGGCGCAGGACCATGGCACCAGCTGCCGCCAGGCCCCCCGCCACCAGCAGGATCAGCAGCTTGGTCTTGAGCGAAAGTGGGGCCATGAAATTGGGGCTGGACACCCCCATGCTGCCAAGTCGTCGGCCCCCCGGTCTCCCGGTTTCCCCCTAGCCATGCAGATCCTGCGTTACATCGACGCCTCAGGCGCCATTCATTACGCCCAACGCCATGGCGATGGACGTAATGAACGTCTGGACGGCAAGGGGTGGGGCGATTGGCGCCCCAGCGGCCAGGAGGCCCAGCTGGTCACGCTGCTGGCTCCTCTGGAACCGCCATTGATCCTGGGGATCGGCCTCAATTACCGCCGCCATGCCGAAGAAACCGGAGCAGCCATACCGGAGCGGCCGGTGCTGTTCATGAAATCGCCCGCGGCCCTGCAACATCCCGGCGGCCCCATCGCCCTGCCAACCACCCTCGCCAGCCATGCGGTGGATGCCGAAGGGGAACTGGCGGTGGTGATCGGTCGGCCCTGCCGCAACGTCAGCCGCTCGGACGCCCTCGATTACGTGCTCGGGTACACCTGCGCCAATGACGTGAGTGCCCGGGACTGGCAGAAAGAATGGGGCGGCGGCCAGTGGTGCCGTGGCAAGACCTTCGACACCTTTGCTCCCCTGGGACCCTGGCTCACCACCGCGGCCGCCCTGCCCGACCCCCAGGCCCTGCGCCTACGCACCAGCATCAATGGAGTGACCGTGCAGGACTCCAGTACGGCCGACATGATCTTCTCGGTGGCGGCCCTGATCGAATTTCTCAGCGCCAGCACCACCCTGCCGGCCGGTACGGTGATTCTCACCGGTACCCCTGAAGGGGTGGGCATGGCCGCCACACCACCCCGCTGGCTCCAAAGGGGCGACACGGTGAGCATCAGCATCGAAGGCATCGGCACCCTCACCAACCCGGTGGTCCTGGAAAACGAGATTCCCCCTCCCATGGCGCCATGAGTTTCACCACAACGGGGCAGCCAGCCCATAGTCCGGATGGGGCGACAGCCACCCGCACCGCCCTGCTGGAACAACTGCAGCGCCCCCTGGGCGGATGGGGTGCCGATGGGGCCGTGATCAAGAGCTTGTTCGAAAGCCTGGAAAAGCTGCAGCCGGCCGATCTGGCGCGGGATGGGGCGTGGCTGACGGGGGTGTGGGAACTGCGTTGGAGCAGCAGTGCCGTTCCGTACTTGACCAGCGCCCCGTGGCTGCTCAACCTCCAGAGCCTGGATCTGGCCCATGGCAGGGCCCAAAATGTGGTTCAACTGAATGGCCCCCTGGGTGCCCTCGGCGCCATCAGCGTGGAGGCCCGCATCGCCGTCGAAGGATCCCAGCGGGTGGGTGTGCGTTTCGAGCGGGGCGGCTGGCGGGGGCCCTCCCTCGGCGGTAGGCCGCTGGCGCTGCTGCGGGAGATCAAGCAGAGCTTCCCCGCCTGGCTGGACATCACCGTGGTGGATCGGGAGTTGCGGCTCTGTCGCGGCAATGCCGGCACCCTGTTTGCCCTGCTGCGCCGAGCCGATCTGCCCATGGGGCCGTGGAGCAGCGAGGCGGAAACGGCAAGCCAGGGCGAGGAATTGTCAGCGAATTGAGACGCCGCGCAAGATTCGGGTCTAAAATCGGCTGGAAATGTTTCTTTTGATGTGAGTCAGTCTTCGGGATTCCTGAAATGCGCTACTTGCCGCCATTTTGGCGATGAAGCGATCGGGGCCGATTACTGCCGTCTGTGGCAAACGATTCTGCCGCCCTCCTGGGACTTCCCCCAGCGCTGCCAGGACTGGAGTCCCCGGCCAGAACCCTCCCGCAGAGCCGGCCTCAACGCCAATCCACGTCGATAATCTCCTGCTCCTGGCCGGATCCTGGGGTCGAGCCGCCTGAAGAGGGGCTGGGGCGACCCCGACGGCCCAGTTCATTCCGGGCCATTTCGCCCAGACGCCGGGTCATCAGGTAGTCGATGCCTCCCCCCACCAGGCCTCCCAGCACCGGGATGGCCTGGTGCAAATTGAGCACTCCCTGGCGTCCAAAGCGGCTGACCAGCTGGAATCCCACCGCCCGGTTAATGGCGCCGAGGGCGGCGCCAGGAAGATGGCGCAGCTGGGCCTCGGCGAAGCGCTGGCTGGCCCTGATCCCGACCTGCTTGAGGACCTCCGCCGCTTCCTCACCGATCAGGGTCAGCAGGATCTGGGTGCGCACCGCCTCCTGGTTGAGGTCGAGGCCGTGCAGCAGGGCAATGGTGCCCACCAGCCGGGTCTGGATCACCCAGGAGGCCGTGACGGCCGCAGGCAACTGAACCGGCAGCAAGGCGAAACCGCCCATGCTGGTGAGAAAGCCAGTGCCGGCATTCCAACGGGCCTGGTCCTCGATCAATTCATCGATGGCCTGGTCCAGCCCCACCACCTCGGCCCGTTGGCGCACCTCCTGGGCCACTTCCTGGGCACTTTTGAAGCGAAACGCCTCTTCCCCACTCAGGGGATTGACAAGCGGGGCGCCGTCGATGCCCCAGCGCACGATGGCGGTGACCAGCCCGGTGGCGAAGGCCTGGGGGTCGCTGGCGGCAGCCATCGGCAGCGGCATACATCGAAACCAACGTTATGGCTCCTGGCCAAGCCCCTGCCGGTGCGGAATGCCCTCCCATCAACGGCACGTCAGCGCGGGGAACTGAAATGGGGCCTGGCCGACTCATAGAAAAACAGATCGATCCCCGCCAGTCCCTGGGCGCGCACGATCTGGCGCTCCAGCAGGAGCCGTTGCGGCGCTTTGGGTTGATCCCTCAGCCCCGCCAGCAGGCCAATGCGGACCGGCAACCGGGCCGCCGCCCGCCTCAAGGTGGGATCCGCCAATTCAGCCCGCAAGGCGGCTGGGTCATTGCGGTAGATCTGAACCACAACCTCATCCACCAGGCCCCGCTGCACCCAATCCCCCCAGTTCGCCAAGTAATTGCTGTAGGAAAATTCCTGGGGATTGGGGGCCACCGAAAGTCGGATGCCTGGACAGGATTGCGCCATCGCCGCACGGATTTGGGCCACGAGGCTAGTGACCCACCCAGAACGCCAGGCGATCCAGGCGGGATCATCCGGGGCAGGGGTGGGTCGGCGGGCCCCCTCGGCGGTGGCGCGCCAGAGGGTGAGAGTGGTGGGGTCGTATCCGAAGCTCGCCGGATAGCCGAGATGGTCGTCAAACTGAATTGCAGCAACAGGCAAGTGGAGGCAGGCATCCACCACCAAGGCGGTGAGGCCATCGCGCACCTCGGCCAAGGCTGGGTTGAGCCAAACCCGCCGGATTTGCCCCCCCTCCAGCCAGGTGGTCTGGCCGGCTTGGTTGCGCAACAGCAGGTGGCCCCGTCCCGCCAACCACGGGGCATCGGCCGGGGCCATCAACCCGAATTCAAACCAGCCCACGGTCTCGATACCGCTGCGATTCAACGCTCCGATCAACACGTCCGTACTGATCGGATGGGGGAGGCGCGGGTCCAGGGGCATACCCAGCCGGTTGTTCTGCGGGCGCACGGGCCACAGCACCTGGCCACCGGTCTGGAGGGGCACCGAGGCGCGATTAAAACCATGGCTTTGCAGAAATTGCACGGCCCGCTGGGATTCCAGGGAGTCGTACATCACGGCACTATCGACCGTTGTGAGCCAAAGACCGAGACGTTCCATGGCCAAGGGCGATGAGGACAGGGGGGGCGGGTCACTCGCCCCAGCCCAGGACGGTGCCCCAGGGAACGCCAGCCCGCCCAGCACCGCCAGCGCCGCCACCGCCCAGAGCTGATTCCCCCAATGCATGCGTATGAGTGGGCCCTCCGTTGCCCATGCCTACATCATCGCCAATACCAACGCCTACGGCACCGCCTGAAGGCCTGCCTGATGTCGACCTTGCTGGTGCCCTTGCCGGCGGTGGCGGCAGCTTCCGTGCCAGCGCTGCCGATGGCCCCCTGCATCAAACGGGGCCAACAGCATTGGGATGTGCTGGTGGTGGGGGATGAGCCGGCGGGGGTGATGACGGCCCTGGAGTTGGTGGACCAACTGCCTCGGTTGACGGGCCTGCCCCATCCCCGCGTCGCCCTGGTGACGGAGGCCGACACGCGCCTTGGTCTGGGCGGAAAGATCACCCGGAGCGGCTTGGCCTATCTGGACCGCAACCAGGTGCCCAAAGACATGTGGGATGTCCTCAGCCCCTTTGCCCCCTCGTCCCGGTTGTATGAACGCTTCTTGCGCCTCACCGGTGTGAACCACATCGCCGTGGACCGTCGACGCGCCTCCACGGCCCTGGCCAAGGCCCTGGGCCAGGCCCGCATCCCGATGCTGAGTCAGGCGGATCTGGTGGGGGTGGCGCGGGAGGGACGGCGGCTGTGCCTGTTGCAGTCCCGTCGTTACGGCAGCCTGGGGGCTGATTTGGTCATCGACGCCAGCCTGGGGGCGAGGGTGGCCCACCTGGCTGGCGTGCCCTTTCAGGGGGGTCTTGGTCCCGGGGAACTGGCCCACCAGAGCCTGGCCCTCGGCTGGATCTTTGAAGTGCAGGGCCTCAGCCTGCACCAGGTGCGGGTCCTGGAAGAACACTTCACCCAACGGCTGCTTAATCCAAAGGACAGGGAAGCCCAGGCCTGGATCAAGCGCTGGCCCCGCTACCGCCGTGATCCCAAACAGCTGCAGACGGACCTGCTGGATGAGAACGGCGATCCCCAGCTGGCGTACTCGAACACGAGCGACAGCGCCGACCAGAGGAGTCCGGCGATGGCCATCGCCTTCCATGGTCAATCGGGACTGGGCACCGATTGGCGCCAGAGCCGCGTGCGGCTGGATCAGGCCAACATTGCCCTGTTGCCCGGAAGGCTGAGTTTCAACGCCCTATTGCTGCGCAACAACGCCGAGCAAAACAGGTTGGTGCTGGCGAACCAAAACCGCCCCCTGCCCTGGATGCGGCCCTACGCCGACAAGGTGACGGCCTTTTTCAAGCGGCACGGAGCCAAGCGGGTCGAATGGATGCCAGAGCTCTATGTGCGCTCGGCTGACCAACTGGCCCACCCGGTGGCGGTGCTGGGCGAAATGGAGATGGCCAATGGTGGCGTGCCGCACAACCAGGCCCTGGGGACCTTTTCCTATTTTCTGGATTTCCGCGGCGGCATCAAAGGCATACCAGGATTCCCCAAACCCACCTTCAACTACGGCTACCGCCACACCCTGCCCCGGGAACTCGACAACCTGGCGGTACTGGGACCAGCGGCGGGCTATGGGGGCCTGGGGGGTGGTGCCGGCCGCATCCTCGAGCTCAACATCTCCATCGGCCAGGGATTAGCCATTGCCTCGGGATTGGCCCTGGCCGATGGCATGCCCCTGGCGGCCATCGATCCGGTGCGCGTGGCCCAATTCATGCCTCCCGGTTTCATCGCCTACGGCCGGCCCTCCAATGCCACCCGGATGCACCTGGTGCTGGGACGGATTCGCTATGTGCTCGATGGTCTCTGGCACCGTCAGGACAATGGTTATTGGGAGGGCCAGCAGCTGGGCGAGGCTCCGAAGCGCCGCCCTCCCCATCTACGCCCCGGGGACCCCCCTTGAGCGGGTGTTGGACATAGCCGGCGGGTCTGGAATCGTTCAGCCCCTGGCCAAGCTTCCGGGTCAACGGGTCACAAACCAGGTGCTGATCGATCCCGGATCCCCCTGGGGGTTGCCGCCCATCGTGATCAGGGCCCAGATCTGGCCCTGGGGCGAATGCCATTGGAAACGACAGAACCCCGACCCCGTCGAAGCGCAAGCCACCAACTCCGGGAAGAGGGCACAGCGTCGGTCATTATGCAGGATTGAGCAGGAATGCTGGCGGGAACGGGGCTGGGGGCGCCATCCCTGGGCCAGCAGCCGTCGCTGGGCCTTCCCGTAGGCCTCGCCGGGCCACAGAACCGGGGGAACTGGCTGCTGGTGGCCGGCGGCCGCCGCCGGCAGGATCTGCTGGGACACCAAGCCATGGCTGGCTGGGACAAGCAGCCCCACCAGGATGATGATGCCAATGGACCCGAGCACTGGGCGCTGACCAAGCCCCCCTCGGCTGCACACGCTCGTGATCAAGGGGCCCATGGGTCAGCGGAACGACTTGCTTGCCACTGAGGCAAGAAGCTGACATTAGCGATGGGGGGGGCGATGGGGTGCCCTGGATTCCTGACTTAAATTAGCTCAAACCTAAAAAGCAAATGTTACCTGAAGGGTTGGGGCAACAATAGTTGCGTATTGGCTGTTGCCACTTGGGTTAAAAATAAACTGGATTCCAGGTTCTATGCTAAAGCGCTCATTCAATTTGATCACATAGTCCAACTCGGCCATTCCGCTAAAGACCTGTTTAGATCCATTGTAATTAGAATTGCCAGAGATGCTCGACCGGGAGAATGCAAGTATAAATTGATCAAATGGTCTTGAGGGAATCACCCCCTGGCTGATCGATCCGGCCATGATGACAAATGGAACTTGGTTGATCTCCTGGTTTGACCCCAGGACCGCGCTGGCCCAAAGGCTTGTGCCGTGGCCAAAGGGAAGCTTTAGCGGGACAGAGGTTCCATGGATGAAGACACCGTTGATTCGGCCTCCCACTTGATCGGATCCATCGAGGTAGGGAAATTGCCAACCCGCTGTATATCCGCCTAGCTGAAGCACCGGTTTCGGTAAGTTATTTTCTACGGCACCGAGTTTCTGGCAACTGGAATTGGCTTGCAAATATTTTCCCGCTTTAATATTATCGAGACAAACTTTAAGTCCATCCCCTGGCGATGCATAAGCATATTCAAATTTAAGCGCTTGCACCAAACCGTCAGCAGTGGAAGTACTTAAATTCCAACCAAGGTAGTCATTGGCTTTGTCAGTATTCTGTCCTCTTACGGAACTTAATTGAAAAATCCCATATTTAACGATAAGCGCGTTCGTAATATTGAAATCGACCGAGGCACCCCATGAGCTGTATGGATCAAAACCAAATCCTGGCACCTGAATATTTAAAGTATTATTGATGGTCGAGTTAATGGGATAAGTATAAACGTCAGAATCAACAAAACTATTTATTGTCATACTTGGACCGAATTTGATATCAAAGCGATCGCTTTCCCTCTCTACATACAACCCGCGCAACCAAAAGCCCTGGGTATAATAAATGCTTTGCGGAGAAAAAACTGATGAAACAGCATCGGAATAGGCAGGGTTACCCAATTGAAGGCCAAAATTACCATGGAGACTCCAACGATCGAATTCGCTTTTTTTTGAATCTTTTTTGCTCATTCCACTCGAAAGAGTCAGGTTTAATCCCCACTGATCGGCATAGGATGACGTCTGCCCAGAACCACCAGAAAGATTAAAAACCGGTTGGGCAGTCCATGAGGCATCCAAGTGCATCCAATCTGGAAGCAAGGTGTCTAACTGCGGTGGCACCCACTTTGGAACAGCGGAGGAATAAATAATGTCAGTTCCATCCTCCATTTTTTGGGGCTTTTCATCCCCATAGGCTTGGGCAGCAAAAGGGATAAATCCAAAAAGAAATAATACCTCTATTAATATATTTGAGATCTTATTTTTCACTGTCAAAAAGCAACATAATGCGCAAAACTAGTTATAACTATTTCTGAATCTGTTCTTTCGTTGCCCCTGGTGCTTTTCACAGGCAATGCCATTGGCTCCAGTCAAAACAACGAGTGTAATCACACTAATATGAAACAACTTCATTAATTTGAAAGCAAATCGCTGTCATTATATTAGTGCATCAGCCTGTTGTCAGCATCCGCTGATCTTGCCCACCTGGTAAGACGGTCGCCAGTCAGAGCTTGGCCGTCCTGGCCTCGGCGATCCATCGACCTGTCTTTTGGGAGGATGGAAGCTCGGGGTTTGCTCTGCCAGCCTCGGCGTTTGCCTTGCCAGCCTCGGGTTCTGCCATGCATTTCCAGGACATCATCGCCACCCTCAATCGCTTCTGGGCAGAGCGGGGCTGCCTGATCCTCCAGCCTTACGACACCGAGAAGGGGGCCGGCACCATGAGTCCCCATACGGTGCTGCGGGCCATCGGGCCGGAACCCTGGGCGGTGGCCTACCCCGAACCCTGCCGGCGCCCCACCGATGGCCGCTATGGCGACAATCCCAACCGGGCCCAGCACTACTTCCAATATCAGGTGCTGATCAAGCCCTCGCCGGACGGCATTCAAGAGACCTACCTGGCCTCCCTAGGAGCCCTGGGCATCAAGCCGGCCGACCATGACATCCGCTTTGTCGAAGACAACTGGGAATCCCCCACCCTGGGGGCCTGGGGTGTGGGCTGGGAGGTGTGGCTCGATGGCATGGAAGTGACCCAGTTCACCTATTTCCAACAGTGTGGCGGTCTCGATTGCCGGCCGGTGTCGATTGAAATCACCTACGGACTAGAGAGGCTGGCCATGTATCTGCAGGATGTGGAGAGCATCTGGGATCTGGCCTGGAACGGCGACCGCAGCTACGGCGACATCTGGCTGCCGTTTGAAAAGGGGCAGTGCACCTACAACTTTGAGGCCGCCAACCCCCAGCGGCTGCAGCAACTTTTCTCTCTCTATGAGGCCGAGGCCACCGATCTGGTCGCCGCAGCGCTGCCCGCACCAGCCCTGGATTTCGTGCTCAAGTGCAGCCACACCTTCAACCTTTTGGAGGCCCGTGGCGTGATCTCGGTGACCGAGCGCACCGCCACCATCGCCCGAATCCGCCACTTGGCGCGCCAGGTGGCGGAGGCCTGGCTGGCCGAACGGCGCGCCCTCGGGTTCCCCTTGCTGGAGGGGGATCGGCGGCAAGCGTGGCTGGCGGCTGAAGCCGCAGCTGCGCCGGCAGAGGCCGCTTTGCTGCCGCTGGCCTGAGGCCCGAGGACCAGGCCGAGCGCCTGGCGGATTCGCAAGGGCTCTGCAACCCTTAGGACCGAGAAAAATCGGGGCAATCAAGGCCCCGGCACCCCTGGCTGGGCTGGGGAACCCTGGTGTCAGCCTCTCCCTCACCATGGTTGCCGCGCCCTCCGCCTCTGGGGCCGCCTCTGCCAGGGCCACCACCACCCCAGCTGGCCGGCGGACCCTAGGCGAAGACCATGCCCCGCTTGGGGCCGGCACCCTCCTGATGGCCCTGGTGCTGCTGGCCCTGGTGGCCTGGGGGATCGCGACCCGCCAACCCCAGCCCGGGCCGGAGGATCCAGTGCGCTGGCTGGCGGAGGGGGAGCGGACGGCCTCGGTGCAACTGGAGGGTCGGTTGCGGACCGATCCGGTACCCCAGCCCGTGGAAACGCAGCCTGCGGGGCCAAAGGCGGGCGCGGCGGCGGGTGGAGCCCAGGGTTGCCGGGTGCTGCTGGATAGCGAGGGCGGCGCCAGCGAGCTGATCTTCTCCCGCTGCCCAACCCTGCAGGAGGGCTGGCAGGTGCGGGTGGCTGGCTCCCTGACGCGGCCGCGATCGGCGCCCCACCCCCTGCTGGCGAGCGCCCAGGAGCGGCTTGGGCGCCAGGGGGTCTGGAGCCAGTTGCGGGTGGAGCATTACACGCTGCTGAAGCGCCCCGCCACCCCCATCGCCGACCTGCGCCGCCGCATCGCCGCCAGCTTTCTGCGCCAGGCCGGGCCCCACAAGGGGGGCCTGCTGGCGGCCCTGGTGCTGGGTAGTGCCGTGGTGCCCCTGCCCAGCGAACTGCGCGACGACTTTCGGGTCGCCGGCCTCTCCCACGCCCTGGCGGCCTCCGGGTTTCACCTCACGGTGCTGCTTGGGGCGGTGCTGGCGCTGGCCAGGCCCCTGGGACGGGCGCTGCGCCTGCCGTTGGCGGCCCTGGCAATCGGTTTGTTTCTGCTGCTGGCCGGGCCCCAACCCTCGGTGGTGCGGGCGGTGCTCACGGGGGCGGTGGCCCTGGTGGCCCTGGAATTCGGGCGCCGTAGCCGCCCCCTGCCCTGGTTGGTCGCGGCCGCCGCCCTGATGCTGCTGGTGCGGCCCGATTGGCTCCAGGACGTGGGCTTCCAACTGTCGGTGGCCGCCACCGCAGGCCTATTGGTAAGCGCCAACCCCCTGGAGCAGATGCTGTTGGGGGGTAGACCCCGGAATCGTCCTAACGCCAAGGCGGCGGGGGACGCTGCGGACTCCCCAACCCAATCGGAGAAGGGGGCGCCGTGGCTGCGGCGCTGGCTGGCGGCCGCCGTCGCCGTCCCCCTGGCCGCCACCCTCTGGACCCTGCCGTTGCAGCTGCTCCATTTCGGGGTGCTGCCCCTCTGGGCCGTGCCGGCCAATGTGCTGGCGGCGCCCCTGCTCACCCCCCTGACCCTGGGGGCCATGGCCGTGGCCCTGCTGGATCTGGTGATTCCACAGCTGACAGGCGTTCTGCTGGGGCCCTTGGGCGCTCTGGCGGGGGTGTTGTTGCAAGTGGCCCATGGCTTTGCCCACCTGCCAATGGCCCAGTGGCAGACGGGCAGGCCCCAGCCCTGGTTGGTGCTGGGATTGGCCCTGGGTCTGCTGGGCTGGTTGCTGCCGGGCCTGCGGCGGCGTTGGCGGCTACTGGCCAGCAGCCTGTTGATCCTGGTGGTGGCGCTCCATGTCGCCAGCCTGCGGGCCGATGGCCTGCTGCTGGTGCGCGATGGCGACGCCGATCTGCTGGTGGCGCGCCACCGGGGGCGGACGGCCCTGGTGGCAACCCGGGCCGATGGCTTCAGTTGCCGGCGGGCCTCAAGGCTGGCAACCGGCCTGGGCAGTCCCCGCTACGACTGGGTGCTGTCGCTGGATCCGTTGGCCAGCCCCGAACCGGACTGCTGGCGAACCCTGTCGCCCCTCGTGCTGCTGACGGGCGAAGACATTGCGCCGCTGGGGCCGGGCCAACGGCTGCGCAGCGAAGGTTTGGCGGTCGAGGCCCTCTCCGCCGAGAGCAACGCCTTGCAGCTGCTGGTCGGGGGCCAGCGTTGGCTGCTACTGCCCGACCGGGGGGCCCTGCAGGCCTGGCGCCACAACCCAAAACCCTGGGACCAGGAAGGACTGTGGGTGGGCTTCCAACCCCTGGCCCGCGAGCGGCGCTGGCTGGAGGAGCGGGCGCCCCGGCGTGTCTGGATCAGCGGCAGGGCCCCAGAGAGCCTGCCCAAGGGCTGGCAAAGCAGTGGCGTGCGGGGTTCCCTGGAGACAGGGGGATCGTAAAGACCGCCTGGCCATCAGCCGCACGGGCCCTCGGCCAAACCATGCAGCCGATCGATCAATAGATCCACTTCGGTGGGGATTTCGCCATGCTCGTCCGCCGAACAGGTGGCCAACCGTTGGCGGACCTCGTTGTTGAGCCGCTCACCGTTCCGCAGGGCCAGCAGGGTGCTGGGGCTGGGGGCACGCCCCAGAGGTCCCCCCTCCGATTCCACCAAAGAACGCAGCAAGGCCACTTCAGAGCGCAACTCCCGCACCTCTTGGGCCAGTCCCATAACAAGCATCTCCAGATCCTGCAGGGGAACTGGAGCAGAAGGGGGAACGTTCACAGCTGGGGTCCCGTCGATCCTTACAGTGGATCTTGTCTACGGCAACGCCTTCACCCGGATCCACCGGGAGGGGGGAACCGGCGCCATGGGCCTGGAGAGGTGGCTGAGTGGTCGAAAGCGAACGACTCGAAATCGTTTGAAGGGAAACCTTCCGTGGGTTCGAATCCCACCCTCTCCGTTCTTCCCGCCCTTTGCCTTGACTTCACCACCCCACGCTCCTAAAGAAGCGCCTTGGTAGTCGCCGCCGGGCTAGACGAAGGGTCGGGCGATCCCACCGACCAGCGGGCCTTCGACACGTTCTGGCAAAGGGGTTGCCGCCGATCACCGCCGCTGCAGCCCCCCCTCCAGCACCTTCGCCACGGCCCTCTGTCGGATCTCGATCACCTCGGCCAGATCGGAGGCCAGGCGCGGCGATTCCACCAGCACCTCCTGCAGACGCTCGCAGGGGATCACCAGCACCTCGAGGTCATCGCAGGCGAGCACGGTGGTTTCGGCGATGCGGCCATGCAGCAGCGAAGTCTTCTCGCCGAAGCATTCCCCCCGCAGCAGCACCCCCAGGCTGCAGGGCCGACCCGTGGCATCGGGCAGCACCAGCTCAGCCTCGCCGCTCAGGATCAGGTAGAGTCCATCGAGGGGCATCAGGCGGTGCAGCACCACCTCATGGGTGGCATAAGCGCGGACCTCGCACTCGGCCAGCAGCTGCTCCAGCCGTTCGCTGGAGAGGGAGGCGAAGCCGGGTGTGCTCTTCAGCAACTGCAGCGAGGCCACACCCTGCTCAACGGGCGTGGGTGCGGTGGACACATAAGGAACCTCCTGCTGCATCGGGTAGGGCATCGTGAGGCCATGGCGCTTGGCCAGATACCAGATGCGCCGGTTGATCTCATCCTGGATGCCGGCACCGGTTAAGAAATCGGGTGCAAAGACCTGCACCTTGTAGTTGATCGCGAAGTCGCCGTAACTCACCACCACCACATCCGGCGGCGGCGTGCTGAGAACACCGGGAATTTCCAGCACCGCGCTAATCAGTAGCTGGCGCACCCGATTGGGGGGATCGTCGTAGGAGAAGGAGATCGGAACCTCCTCTCGATGCAGGGATGTGGGACGGCTGAAGTTGATGAATTGGCCCTTGGCGAGTTCCGAGTTCGGGATCACCCTCAGATCGTCATTCATGGTCTTCAGGTGCACCGAGCGCCAGTTCACCTCCACCACCTGGCCGAGGCTGTCGCCAATCTGCACCCAGTCGCCCATCGCGATTGGCTGCTCGAACAGCAGGGCCACACCGGAAAAGATGTTGCCGAGGCTGTCCTGCAGGGCCAGACCCAGCACCAGCGATCCCACCCCCAGGGCGGTGAGGAAGCCGCCCAGATCGGCCCCCCAGACTCTGGAGAGCACAATTGCCGAGCCGATCAGCACCAGCAGAAAGCGGCCCAGATCCCGGAACAGCTTGGGCACCTTGGCCTGCCAACTGCCCTGCGGTGCCCCCTCAAACAGGATCACATTGAGCAGGGAGAGGGCCGCCAGAATCAGGGTGATCCACACCAGGGTCTCGCTGATCCGCACCCCCACCGCCGATTGGGGCCGCGCCAACAGATCCACCAGCAGCAGATAGAGGGCCAGGGCCGGCAGGGTCCAGTTGCGCAGGATGGCCAGCGGCGGCACGAAGGCCGGTTGATGGCGCTGCAGCCAGCGGATTGCCTCGCCGAGCAGCAGCATCAGCAGCGGG
>CAMCQR010000063.1 GCA_945877115.1 Synechococcus sp. UW140
TTCTCCTGCTCAGTCTGGCCGCGGCGGGATGGTGGCTGGTGTGGCAGCGCAGTCCCCTGCAGCTCCAGCACCAGGTCCTGGCCTTGCCCCGCGCCGCCCGCTTTGTGCCCCGCCAGGCCCCGTTCAGCTTTTATCTCATGACCGATGCCGAGGAGCCCGTGGCCTATGCCCGGGCCCTGGCCCCGCCCCGCCAGCGGCGGCAGGCCGGTGCGGCGCTGGCCCGAATACGCGATGGTGCCTTCGCGGCCGCAGGACTCGACTACGAGGGCGAACTGGCTAGCTGGCTGGCTCCCGAAATCGGCATGGCCCTGCTCGATACCCATACAGCGACCTCCGAGCCCGGCTGGTTGCTCGCCCTGCGCAGCCGCGACCCGGATGGGGCCCGGCACTTTGTGCAGCGGTTCTGGCAGACCCGCAGCCTGGCGGGCACCGATCTCCAGGTGTCGAGTTATCGGGGCATGGGGGTGATCAGTGGCCGCGGCGCCCTGCGGGGCCAGGTGCCGATGCCCCTGGCCACAGCGTTGGTGGATGACGACCTGCTTTTGATTGCTTCGGGACGCGGGGTGCTCGAAGAGGCTCTGGATGTCTCCCAGATTGATGATCTCAACCAGGCCGCCCAGCCGTGGTTCCGGGAGGGACTGGCCCAACTGGGTGAAGGAGTGGCCCTGCTGGTGGCCCGGCCTGGCGCCGCTGGGGTCGCCATGTCTGGGCCCTTCCTGCCGGCCCAGGACCCCAGCGAAGCCTCCCCCTCCCACTTGTTGGCGGCCCTGAGGCCGGAAGGTCGTACCCTCCGCCTTGAGGGCCTGCTGGCTCCCCAGGTGCTGCCCCCCGAGATCGTTGCTGCCACCGCCGGCGGCGACGTCCAGGCGGCGGCGGCTTTGGTGGCGGGCCTCGACCAGGAGCCCTCCGCCCTGTTGCTCCTGCGGCAGTCCGCCGCCCTGCAACGCCTGCCCGCCTTGAAGCCCCTGCTGGAGCGCGCCATGGCTTTTGCCGTTGACAGCGGTCCCCTGCCGGGCCTTGTGGCCGCAAGGGCCGAGGGACCCTTGCTCCTGGCTGATCTGGAGGGCAACTGGTTGCTCGGAACCCCCGCTGATCAGCCTGTCGCCGCGGCTTTGGAAGCTCCCCTGGCCGCCCAGGGGTGGGTGGAAGCGCCGCTGGAGATCCGCGATCAAATGGCCTCGGTCTGGACCCGGCTTGAGGGTGCCAAGGCCCGCCCCCGCCGCGCTAACGAGGGTCCAGATCAGCTGATCGCTTCCGTGGCCGGCTGGCGCTTGCAGGACCAGGGGTTGGCCTGGTGGGGCGACAGCATCGACCGGCTCAGGGAGTTCGGACGGGGCCGCCCCCATTCCCTGCGCGCCCGCCAGTTGCAGGGTCTGGGGGCTGAACAAGCGCCCCTGCAATGGGCCTTGGCCGCTTCCCCAGCCCGCCAACTGCTGCGGGATTGGCAGCCTTGGCGCCTGCTGGCCATGCTTGGCGGCGGGCCCTTGGACGGGTCGGTCCAGGGCCTGGCCCTGGCCCTGGAGCCGCAGGATGGGGCGACGAGGGTTCATGGACAGCTGCAGTTTGATGCGATTGGTCGGCCCGGGAGGAACCATGGACGGAATTGAACTGTTGTTGCTGCGCCACGGCATTGCCGAAGAGCGTCGCCCGGGGTATGACGACGGCCGCAACCTCACTGCCGAGGGCCGCCGGCGAACCGAAACCGTGCTGCGTCGGGCCCTCGACCTCGGCCTGGATCTGCAACTTCTGTTCAGTAGTCCCCTGAATCGGGCCCGTCAGACTGCCGAGATTGCCGTGGAGGTAGGGTTGGCGCCGAGTTGGCAGGCGGCTGGGGCCCTGGCGCCCGGGGGCGATGCGGCTGGCTGGCTCGCCGCTTACCTGGGGTCCCTTCCCTTGACCAAGGGCGGCCGCATTGGCCTAGTGGGTCATGAGCCGGACCTGGGGCTGTTGGCGGCCCAGCTTCTGGGCGCCCGTCCCGGCGTGATTGTCCTGCGCAAGGCGGGCCTGCTCGTCATGACCCTGGATCCCCTGTGGCAGCCCGGCGGACCCTTAGAGGCTCAGCTGAACCTGCTGCTGCGGCCCCGCATCCTGCTGGACGATTGATTCCTGCCAGGTCGGCAGCCTGCACTACGGCATAATCCCTGTCTCACACCTAGCTTTGGCTTCAGTTCAGTCCACAGTCATGGCGGTGAAGACCAGCGGCGACGCTCCCGACGATGGCGGCGCTCCGGCACCCCCGCCCGCGGCCGCCCCGCCCCCTTTCCGACCGGGGTTGGAGGGGGTGCCGGCCACCCAGTCGGCGATCTGTTCGATCGACGGCAACCTGGGTTTGCTGACCTACCGGGGCTATCCCCTCGAGCAGCTAGCCCAGTACAGCAGCTTTCTCGAAACGGCCTATCTCCTGATCTGGGGCGAGCTGCCGACGATTTTTCAGTTGCGTGATTTTGAACACGAGGTGCAGATGCATCGGCGGGTCAGCTTCCGCATACGGGACATGATGAAATGCTTCCCGGCCTCGGGCCACCCGATGGATGCCCTCCAGGCCAGTGCCGCCTCCCTGGGGCTGTTTTATTCGCGCCGCGCCCTCTACGACCCGCAGTACATCGTCGATGCGGTGGTGCGGCTGATCGCCAAGATCCCCACCATGGTGGCGGCCTTTCAATTGATTCGCAAAGGGCAGGATCCGATCCAACCCCGCGAAGATCTCCCCTATGCCGCCAATTTTCTCTACATGCTTACCGAGCGGGAACCGGACGCCCTGGCCGCCCGCATCTTTGATGCCTGCCTGATCCTCCACGCGGAACACAGCCTCAACGCCAGTACGTTCAGCGCCCGGGTCACCGCCAGCACCCTCACCGATCCCTATGCGGTGGTGGCCTCGGCGGTGGGCACCCTCGCGGGCCCTTTGCATGGGGGCGCCAACGAGGATGTGCTCGACATGCTCGACCAAATCGGTTCCGTGGAGGAGGTCGACTCCTGGCTGGATCGGGCCATCTCCCAGAAGCAGAAAATCATGGGTTTCGGACACCGCGAATATCGGGTCAAGGATCCCCGGGCCGTCATTCTTCAAGGTCTGGCCGAAGAATTGTTCCAGCGTTTCGGCCACGACAGTATGTATGACATCGCCCAACGCCTGGAGGCCGTGGCCGCTGATCGGCTGGGCCCCAAGGGCATCTATCCCAACGTCGACTTCTACTCAGGACTGGTCTACCGGAAGCTCGGCATCCCCCGCGATCTCTTTACGCCCATCTTTGCTATTGCCCGCACCGCTGGCTGGCTGGCCCACTGGCGCGAGCAGCTGGGGGCCAATCGCATCTATCGTCCCAGCCAGATCTACACCGGATCGGTCGAACGGGCTTGGGTCCCCCTTGATCAGCGTCCGGCCGCGACCTAGGGTCCCCTACGGATCCACCCAGATCCACCAGGAGCTGCCACGATGCTTTCGAACACGGTTGTGACTGAGGGACTCCCGTCCATGGGCCTTGATCTTCAGAGCAGCTTCATCGAGGCCCTCGGGGGCCTGGGCTTGGGGCCTGGCATGGCCCGTTTGCTGTGGTTGCCCCTGCCCATGCTTCTGGTGCTGGTCTCAGCCGTTGTGGGGGTATTAGTCAACGTCTGGCTGGAGCGCAAAATTTCCGCCGCTGCCCAGCAGCGCATTGGACCCGAGTACGCCGGGGCCCTGGGACTGCTGCAGCCCATGGCCGATGGGCTCAAGCTGCTGTTCAAGGAGGACATCATTCCGGCTCGGGCCGACAGCTTGCTGTTCACCTTGGGTCCCGTATTGGTGCTGGTGCCGGTGATCCTTTCCTGGCTGGTGGTTCCCTTTGGTCAGAACCTGCTGATCAGCAATGTGGGGGTCGGTATTTTTCTCTGGATTGCCCTCAGCAGTATCCAGCCGATCGGCCTGTTGATGAGCGGCTATGCCAGTAACAACAAGTATTCGCTGCTCGGAGGCCTCAGGGCTGCCGCCCAGTCGATCAGTTATGAGATTCCCCTGGCCCTGGCGGTGCTTGCGATCGTGATGATGAGCAACTCGCTCAGCACCGTCGACATCGTCAACCAACAGACCGGGTCGGGAATTCTCAGCTGGAATATCTGGCGCCAGCCCGTTGGCTTCGTGATTTTCTGGATCTGCGCCCTGGCCGAATGCGAGCGGCTCCCCTTTGACCTTCCTGAAGCGGAAGAAGAATTGGTGGCGGGCTACCAGACCGAGTACGCCGGCATGAAGTTTGCCCTCTTTTATCTGGGCAGTTATATCAATCTCGTCCTCTCGGCCCTGCTGGTTTCGGTTCTTTACCTCGGTGGCTGGGGTTTTCCCGTGCCTGTCGAATGGCTGGCGGGTTTGTTAGGCCAATCGGTGGATGCCCCCCTAGTCCAATTGATCACCGGTGCTGTCGGCATCGTCATGACGATCCTCAAGGCCTATCTCCTGGTGTTCTTCGCCATCCTGTTGCGTTGGACCGTGCCCCGGGTCCGCATTGACCAACTGCTGGATCTGGGTTGGAAGTTCCTGCTGCCGATCGCCCTGGTCAATCTGCTGATTACCGCCGCCCTCAAACTGGCCTTCCCATCCGCCTTCGGCGGTTGAACCCCCGACCGGCCGGCAGCTCGGCCATCATGGTTTGACCCTTTTCTTCCAACCCCCCGCCCTGCCCCGCCATGTTCGGTTTTCTCAGCAAAGTTGGTGATTACACCCGCGATGCCGTGGGTGCGGCTAAATACATCACCCAGGGACTTGGGGTGACCTTTGATCACCTGCGCCGCCGGCCCGTCACGGTGCACTATCCCTACGAAAAGTTGATTCCCTCCGAACGCTATCGGGGGCGTATCCACTATGAATTTGACAAGTGCATCGCCTGCGAGGTCTGTGTTCGGGTCTGCCCTATTAACTTGCCCGTGGTCGATTGGGTGATGAATAAGGCCACCAAGAAAAAAGAGCTGAGAAATTATTCGATTGATTTTGGGGTGTGCATTTTTTGTGGTAACTGTGTCGAATATTGCCCCACCAACTGCCTCTCAATGACGGAGGAATATGAATTGGCGGCCTACGACCGCCACAGCCTTAATTACGACAACGTTGCCCTCGGTCGCCTGCCCACCAGTGTTACCTCCGATCCGGCGGTCTTCGCCCTCAAGGAGTTGGCCTATCTTCCCCAAGGTGTCATGGATCCCCATGGGGTCCCCCCTACGGCTCCCCGGGCAGGCAGACTTCCTTCCCAGGTGATTGCCTCCGAAGCCTCCGAGCCGTCCTGATGACTGTCGCTTCCACCACGCAGCTGGTCTGCTTCGTCATTCTTTCCTCCACCTTGGTGCTTGGCTCCTTGGCGGTGGTGCTGCTGCCCAACATCGTTTACTCCGCCTTTCTGCTGGCTGGAGTTTTTCTTTCGGTGGCGGGCCTCTACCTGCTGCTCAACGCCAGTTTCGTCGCTGCGGCCCAGGTGCTGGTTTATGTCGGTGCCGTTAACGTTCTAATCCTGTTCGCCATCATGTTGGTGAACAAGAAGGAGAACCTAGACCCCATCCCCGGCATGGCCGTGCGTCGGTTGCTTTCTGCTGCAGTATGCGCCGGTCTGCTGGTCCTGTTGATCCGGGTGGCGATCACAACTCCCTGGGCCCTGCCGGGGCCCATCCCCGTTGGCGAAGATGCCACCATCCGCATCGGAGAGCACCTGTTCAGCGACTATCTGCTGCCCTTCGAGCTGGCTTCGGTGCTGCTGTTGATGTCCATGATTGGTGCCATCGTCTTGGCTCGCCGCGATGTCTTCAGCTCCGACATCATCACCGGCGAGCCGGCCGATCAGATTTTGATCGAAAAGGAGCGCAGCCCCATGCTGCTCGAGCCCAACGATCCAGCGCCCCTCCGGAGTTCCCCATGACCGCTGAAGCTATTCCCCTCCAGGCGTACCTTACCGTCGCCGCCTTTCTCTTCTGCATTGGCGTCTGGGGCCTGATCAACAGCCGTAATGCTGTGAGGGTGCTGATGTGCATCGAACTGATGCTCAATGCGGTGAATCTCAACCTGATGGCTTTTTCCAACTATCTTGATGGCCAGCTGGTGCGTGGCCAGGTCTTTGCCATTTTCGTGATCACCGTGGCGGCTGCCGAGGCCGCTGTTGGACTGGCCATCTTGCTTTCCCTCTATCGCAACCGTGAAACGGTGGATATGGAGAAATTCAATCTGTTGCGCTGGTGAACGGCTTCCTGCAGTCCTGAGCCAGTAGGTCCCATGGAGCTTCGTCGCCTCTGGTTGATTTCACGTCAGGGCAGTGACATCGCCCTGGCTGAGGCCCAACGTTGCGCCGATGAGTTGGCCCTTGAAGGCGTCGAAGTCGTGCTGGCTCAAGCCGGTCCCACCGCCCAGGATCTGCCTGAGCTGCTTGCTATTGATCCTCCCCCTTTGCCCCAGCTGGCCCTGGTCTTTGGCGGCGATGGCACGGTTCTTGGGGCGGCTCGCCACCTGGCCCCCTGGGGGGTTCCCCTGCTCAGCTTCAACGTGGGCGGCAACCTAGGTTTCCTCACCCATGATCGGCGCCTGCTGCGTCCGCAAGGAGAGGTCGGCAGCGCAGGTCTTTGGCAGCGTTTACGGCAAGATCGCTTCGCGATTGACCGTCGCATGATGCTGGAGGCCCGCATTGATAGTGATGGGGTCCACGGGGCCCTCAACGACTTTTACTTTCGGCCCTGCCTCGAAGACGTGGCCCCCACCTGCTGCCTGGAGCTGGCGATCGACGGCGAAGTCGTGGATCAATATCGCGGCGATGGCTTGATCATTGCCACCCCCACCGGTTCGACCGGCTATGCCATGGCTGCCGGTGGTCCGATTCTTCACCCCGGCATCGAGGCGATTGTGGTGATTCCGATCTGTCCCATGAGTCTCTCAAGCCGTGCCGTGGTTGTTCCGCCTGGATCCCGCCTCACGGTGCGGCCGCTCGGGGAGGTTGGACGACGCGTCCGGCTCTGGAAGGATGGGGCCCAGGCCAGGGTTCTGGAATCCGGAGACCATTGCGTCCTGCAACAAAGCCAGCACCACACCCGTTTCCTGCAACTGGAGCACAGCCCCTCGTTTTACCGAACCTTGACCCACAAACTGCATTGGGCCGGCAGCTTAATGGGCCCGGAATCCTCCGTTGCCTCCGAGGCCCCGACCCCTCTGCCCTGAGCCCCCATCCCCTACCCCTGCCCTTGGTTCCATGCCCCTGGAAATCGAACGACGTTTCCTTGTTGTTGGCGAGGGTTGGCGTGAGCATTGTCTCTGGCAGGTTGAATTGTGCCAGGGCTACCTGGTGAGCCAAGCCGATGGCCTCACCCTGAGGGTGCGAACCAGCCATGGCCAATCTGATGGGGTATCTCAAGCCTGGCTCACCCTCAAGGCAGTCCCCCCTCTGGCCCATTCGGCCCCGGCCTTAGCCCGCCTCGAATATGAGTACTCGATTCCCTATGGCGATGCCCTTGAGCTCCTGCAGCTCGCTCCCGAGCAGTTGCGCAAACAGCGCTATGGGCTGAATCTTCCAGGCGGTGACTGGGTTCTGGATGTGTTTGCCGAGCCCAATGCTCCGCTGGTGGTGGCCGAAGTCGAGCTGGCTGACCCCGACGAGATGATCAACCTGCCGGCTTGGTGCGGTGACGAACTCACGGGTCGACATCAGTTAAGTAACTCCGCTTTGGCTCGCTATCCCTTGCAGCAGTGGAGTGGGTCAGAACTTCAGGATCTATTGCCATCTTTGCTTTTCAGGACTGGGAAGGCGGCGGTTCAAGATGGCAACAATTAAAACCATCACGGCAGATTTTGCCATTATCCATGGCCCAATTCAGTAGGGCGACCCTGTTTTTAGCGCCGGTTTTGGTAAAAATATTGCTGACATGGTTGTCGACGGTTCGTTTGCTGATCATCAGCTGGCTTGCGATTTCCTGATTGGTCTGACCGGTGGCCAGCAGCTCAATAATCTCCAGTTCTCGCCCGGAGATGTCGTGACGCACATCCCAATGATCGGCGGTGACCCCACTCTTGGGTGCCTCCCTAATGAGGCCCGGGACCTGGGCTGCGTCCGCCCGGAGATCGTCCTCTCTGCTGCGGGGGGCCATGGTCGCTCAGCAGTGGTGTCACAGTGTAGGCAACGCGTCGAGGATCATGATGGCCTGCAACGCTTCGATTCCGTTGTTACAGGACGTCCTTGCCCGTGGCGGATTCGCCATTACCGCGGAGGTGACGCCACCGCGCGGGGCCGATCTCTCGCACACCTTGGAGGGCGCAGCCCATCTGCGTGGTCGCGTCCATGCGGTGAATGTCACCGATGGCAGCCGGGCCATGATGAGGATGTGCAGTCTGGCCGTTTGTCGCCGCCTGTTGGATGTTGGCATTGAGCCGGTGTTGCAGTTAACCTGCCGCGATCGCAACCGCATGGCCCTCCAGGCCGACTTGCTGGGGGCCCATGCCCTGGGCATTCGCAATGTGTTGTGTCTGACGGGAGACCCAGTTCGTAGTGGGGACCAGCCCAAGGCTCGCCCTGTCAACGACCTTGAAGCGGTCCGTCTCCTGCAGCAGGTGCAGGCGTTTAATGCCGGTGAGGATCCGGTTAAGGGCTTCCTTCCCGATGGGGCCACGGCCCTGTTTCCGGGCGGGGCGGCCGATCCCCATTCGGCCAGCTGGAGCGGACTCAAGTCCCGGATCAGCAAAAAGCATGCCGCTGGAGCACGCTTTATTCAAACCCAGATGGTCATGGATCCTGAGCGCCTGCGCCGCTTCGTTGGGGAAATCACAGCTCCGTTAGGCCTGCCGGTGTTGGCGGGGGTGTTTTTGCTGAAGTCCGCCCGTAACGCCCAATTCATTAATCGTGTCGTGCCCGGGGCCTGCATTCCCGAGGACCTGATCCTGCGCCTTGAGCAGGCCCGGGATCCGGTAGCAGAAGGCATCCAAATCGCTGCCGAACAGGTTGAGCAGTATCGGCCCCTGGCCCAGGGGATTCATTTAATGGCCGTCCGTGCCGAGCAAAGCATTCCAGAGATCCTGAACCAGGCCGGCATCCTGGGCCTCGACGATGGCCTGGGCTGATCTCAGCTGGCCTTGAGGGCGATGTCGGTGCCCAATAATTCCGCCAGTGCTTTCTGCTGAGGAGAAGGAGCCAACACGTCCTGACGGCGGACGTCGGTGATCAACCAATCCAGGGAGGCCTCCTGAAGGTCAAAGTGGTCGCCATTACGATCAACGCAATAGCGGCCATAGACGAGTTTTTCAAACAATCTGACGCCAGGGCCGATTCTGGAGTAATCGAAAATAATGGAATTATCAATGGTTGCCCCTTCGCAGATGTGACAGCTTGGACCGATCATTGCGGGCCCAATGATTGTGGCTCCATCTTCAATTCTTGTCATGCCACCAACATAAATTGGCCCTTCAACCTTGATCTTGTCCCAGTTGGCGGCCACATTGAGGCCGGCGAATATTCCTGGTCGCACTTCGACTCCCGGCACCTGGACTTGGCGAACATCTCCCTGCAGGACGCTGCGGATAGCTTGCCAATAGTCAGGTACCTTGCCGATGTCGACCCACTCGAATTCCATCGGTAAGGCAAAAAATGGAGCTCCGGCTTCTACGAGTTTGGGAAATAATTCAGAGCCGATATCAAAGGGTTCACCGCTGGGAATAAAATCAAATACTTCTGGTTCGAAAATATAAATACCTGTGTTGATCATGTCGCTGGCAGCATCCTCGACGGCAGGTTTTTCCTGAAAACTCAGCACACGGCCATCTGGATCGGACACCACGACCCCATAACTGCTCACCTGGTCCGGTGGGACCCGTTTGGTGATCAGACTGGCCATGGCCCCCTTTTCTTTGTGGCGTCGAACGGCTTCGCCGAGATCCAGGTCGATTAAGGCGTCGCCACAAAGGACGACAAAAGTGTCATCAAAGAAGGGTTGAAAATCTTGAATCCTCTTCAGACCGCCTGCAGATCCAAGCGCATCACCGATGAGTTCGCCATCTTCGATACGGCCTTCAAAGCTATAAGCGATTTGAACACCAAAGCGTTGGCCGTCACGAAAATAGTTTTCAATCTCCTCAGAGAGGTGGGAGACGTTAACCATGATCTGGTTGAATCCATGCTGACGGAGCAGCTCCAACAGAAATTCCATCACTGGTTTCTGCAGAATTGGAATCATCGGTTTGGGAGTGGTGTGGGTGATTGGCCGCACCCGCGTTCCCTTGCCAGCCGCCAGGATCATCGCCTTCATTGGCGTTCGGCTCTTCATTAGTGAACAGTGATTTTAGGGAAGGTCTTCAGGCCGCTTGCGTTTGTAGAGCCGGCCCACCAGCTGACCCCTCCTGAAGGGGAGGCCAAACTTGGGACTCGGCCGGCTCGACCCGCCGCAGGTTCAGGGGGCCGTACAAACCCTGCTCTTGGTGCAGATCCACTTTCCCCTGGGCGCAAAGAAACAGGAGGGCCCAGAACACGCCAACCCGGTCCCGGTCCAGGTCCTCGAGCGGAGCCTGATCTTGCTCCGTTTCCCAGGCTCCCACCAGCTGGTCAAATCCCAGCCATTGCCCTCGGTCAGCTAACGGCCAGTTTGTCAGAAAGCGACTCAGGGCTGCGGTGGTTTCCGGCAGTTTTTCCCGATGGGCCAGGGCCGTGACTTGGGCAATGGCGGCCTTGTCGCTATAGCGGCCGCTGCGTTGCTTCTGGCGGGGCCGCGCCGGTTGCGATTCCAGCCTCTCGGCAATGTCCTCAAGCTGGCGAATCAATTCCCCCAGGGTGATCGGTCGCTGCAGGGGGGGTGGGGCCACGGGTCTGCGGCTCAAGTGTCTTTCGGGCCGCCGCGGAAATTCCAGCAGGCCGGCGCTCCAGTCCGTCCCGTCGTCCCCACTTTCCAGGGCCTCCTCCAGCAACGGTTCGGGAGGGAGGGTGCTGGTCTCAAGCACCTCTGCCTTCAGGGCCACCAGAACCGAGGCCGCCAGGAAGGCCTCGCTGGTTTCAGCAAGATCGAACTCATAACTTCCCCCCTTGATCGCCGCGATCCGAGGGGCCTGGATCCGTTGGCGCAGTTGGTCCAGGAAGCCATCGACAACGGCGATTACGTCTACATCCCAGGGGTCAAGATCGCCGCGCACGGCGGCGTCCTGAAGCAACCGGATGGCCAGCCTGGCGCCCGCTTCTGCCAATGGTGGCCCAACTCCTGGCTTGCGGTAGCCACAAGGTAACGGCAGCCGGCCGTCCTAACCAGTCGTAACCGTCAGTCTGACGAGGAGGTACTTTGCCCGGCGGCAGGGAGTAGGCCGAATTGGGCCATTCACTGTGGCGCAATAGCGCTGCAGGTCATTCTCCAGTTCTTGGATTCGCTTTTGCCGGGCTTCGCGCTCACCTTCGTGCCGGATGGTTTTCACTTTTTTGACCACCCCACTCCAGACCGCGTAGATCGAGGCGGCGGTTGCCCCAAGACCTCAGACCAGCAGCAGCAGGGCTGCCAGGGGCAGGGTGCTGTTGAGGTCCGGCCAGAAATGGACGATGGTGGCTTCGCTGTTTTCGAGACTGAACATCCACCATCGCCAGGCCGAAACTGAAAATCAACAGAAAGTTGAGCTCGCGCATGGGTCAGGGCGCGGCAGGGCGGGATTTTAGGGCTGGTTCTGGCTTCCGGCCGGGGATCAGGCGCCCGGTTGGGGCACGGTTGGCGCCCTCAAGGCGGCCAGCGGCTGGAAGGTGTGGGGGCCCCGCAGCAGCGCCGTCGCCGCCAGTGGTTTGATCTTGGCCATGGCCTGTTCCTCCCGGTTGACCAGGGCCTCAACGGAAGCGCGGTAGGTATCTGTTACCAGCCGTGGGTACAGGCCAATGGCGATGATCGGCACCAGGAGGCAGGAAATGACATAGATCTCCCGCGGTTCGGCATCGACAAGCTGGGTATGGGCAGCCAGTTCGGCATTTTCCTTGCCGAAAAAGATTTCCCTCAGCATCGACAGCAAATAAATCGGGGTGAGGATTACCCCGATCGCCGCTAGGGCCGCCATCACAACCCTAAACGTCAAGCTGTAAGCCTCGCTGGTGACAAAACCCACAAACACCATCAGTTCCGAGACGAAGCCACTCATGCCAGGCAGGGCCAGGGAGGCCAGGGAGCAGACCGTCCAGAGGGCGAACATTTTGCGCATCTTCTGGCCGATGCCGCCCATATCATCCAATTGGAGGGTATGGATGCGGTCGTAGGTGGCACCCACCAGGAAGAACAGGCTGGCTCCAATCAAGCCGTGACTCACCATCTGCAACATGGCCCCACTGGTGCCGAGGGCACTGAGGCTGCCAATGCCGATCAACACGAAGCCCATGTGGCTGATAGAGCTATAGGCAATCTTGCGCTTGAGATTACGTTGGGCAAACGATGTCAGGGCGGCATAAATAATATTGACGACCCCCAGGATCACGAGGAGCGGCGCAAATTGAACGTGGGCTTGAGGTAGTAATTGCACGTTGAAGCGCAACAGGGCGTACCCCCCCATCTTCAACAGGATGCCCGCCAGCAGCATGTGGACTGGAGCCGTGGCTTCACCATGGGCATCCGGCAGCCAGGTATGCAGGGGCACAATCGGTAATTTGACACCAAAGGCAATCAGAAGGCCCGCATAGCAGAGCATCTGAAATTTGCTGCCAAAATCCTTCGCCATCAATGCGCTGTATTCGAAACTGGGCGTACCGCCTCCGAAAAAACCCATGGCCAGGGCTGCCAGCAGAATGAAGAGAGAGCTGCCGGCGGTATAGAGGATGAATTTTGTGGCGGCATATTGACGTTTTTTACCGCCCCAGATGGCCAGGAGCAGATACACCGGCAGCAGTTCCAGCTCCCAGGCCAGAAAAAACAGCAACATGTCCTGGACAGCGAAGACGGCGATCTGGCCGCCGTCCATGGCCAGCAGCAGGAAAAAAAACAACTTGGGCTTGAACGTCACCGGCCAGGCGGCCAGCGCCGCCAGCGCTGTGATGAAGCTGGTCAGCAGGATCAGGGGCATCGACAGGCCGTCGGCTCCCACCGACCAAGCCAGGCCGAGCTGGGGCAGCCATTGCACCCGCTCCACCAGTTGGAGCCCGGAAACGGCGGGGTCGTAGCCGTTGACATAACCACCGACCGTCAGCAGAAAGGTGATGAGCGCCACACCAAGGGCGTACCAGCGCACGGTCTTGCCATCACCCTTGTCGGGGATGAACGGGATCAACAGGGCGCAGGCGATCGGGAACAGGATCGAGGCACTCAGCCAGGGGAAGGGCACAGATCACAGGAATCATCTGGTTGGAGTGTAGAAATGGCGGCCCCTTTGGCTTGGAGCCGATGGGGGTTGTCACACAGTCGGTGGCTGACGCCCTT
>CAMCQR010000064.1 GCA_945877115.1 Synechococcus sp. UW140
TGGACCCGCTCCAGCACACTGACGATGTGCTGATAGTCGCCGGTCCCCACGATGGCCCTGGCCTCCGGTAGGGAGTCGAGCAGCTCCTGCTGGAAATGCTGGGCCAGGCAGCCCGAGATGATCAGCTCCTTGCCCTGTTCGGCCAGTTCAACCAAAATACGTACCGATTCTTCCCGCGCCTCCTGGATGAAGCTGCAGGTGTTCACCACCACCAGGTTGGCTTCGCTTTCATCGGCGCTGACGCCATAGCCCGCCTCCGCTAACAGGCCGAGCATGTGTTCGGTATCGACACGATTTTTCTCACAACCCAGGTGGGCAAAGGCCACGGTGGGTTTTTGAACGTCGGCGGGACCGGTGTCAGTGCCGCTGCCGGTGGGGTTGATGGGGCCAGGGGCCATGGGGGGATTACGGGAGGCGCTGATGAATCCCACCCTATGGAATCAGGGGCTGCGAGAATGGACTCCCTTCCTTGCTTGCCCGTGACTTCAAGCAGCCTGGCCAGTCGCCTCAATGAGCGGCGACGCCCCGAGCCCTCCCGTCGCTGGCTGCGGGTCGCCATGGCCGTACTGGCCACGGTTGGGGCCATCGACACCGGCGTCATCACCCTCAAGCGCTGGGGGATTTTGGGGCCGATCCTGTGCCCTGGGGGGAATGGAGACTGTGACAAGGTCCTCAACAGTGTTTGGGGCTCCCTGTTCGGCCAGCCCCTGGCCCTGTTTGGTTGCCTGGCCTACCTGGCCGTCCTGTTGATGGCCGTATTGCCGCTGGTGCTGCCCGGTGAGGCCCGGGGCGAACTCAACACCCGCAGCTGGTGGGGTCTGGCGTTGCTCACCACGGCCATGGCCATCTTCAGCCTGGTGTTGTTGGGCCTGATGGTGTTCAAGATCCAAGCGTTTTGCGCCTTCTGTCTGCTGTCAGCACTGCTCAGCTTCACCTTGATGGTGCTCAGCTTGGTGGGAGGGGCTTGGGAAGACCGGGGACAGCTCCTGTTTCGGGTGGTGATGACGGCCCTGGCGGTGGCCGTGGTGAGTTTCGGCTGGGCTACTGCTGCCGATCGGCCCGCCAGTGTGGTCGGCAAGGGCATGCCCCTGCCGGTCGTCGCCGAAAGCTCCCCGGCGGCCCTGGCCTTGGCCGACCAACTCACCAAGAAGGGTGCGGTCATGTATTCCGCCTACTGGTGTCCCCATTGCCACGACCAGAAGGAACTCTTCGGTAAACAGGCCACCGCCCAGCTCAACGTGGTCGAATGTGCCCCCGATGGTCACAACAACCAGGCCAAGCTCTGTGCGAGCAAAAACATCCAGGCCTTCCCGAGTTGGGAGATCAATGGCACTGTCGATTCCGGCGTCAAGCCCCTGGCCAAGTTGGCTGAGATGATTGGCTTCAAGGGGGCTCCCGGCCTCTGACCTCGTCTCAGCCCCCAGTACCAGCAGTCAGCTCCCGAGTCTCCCCTTCCCCAGGCCGGCCCACGATCGCGCTGGTTGCGATTGCCTGCCCCCGCTCCTGAACGGTGTGCCGCTGCCAGAAGGATTGGGGGGCGGGGGCATCCTCACGGAAATGCCCCCCGCGGCTCTCATCTCGGAACAGGGCTGCTTCACACAACAGTTCGGCAAGCACCAGCCTTTGCCGCAGATCCTGAACGGCCAGCAACGGTTCCCGCTGGCCGGGCTCCAGCTGTAGGGCCAGGCCAGGGGGTTGGCCATGGGCCCGTCTCAGCAGCCGGTTGGCCTCACATAACTGACGGCGTCGCCGCACTTCGTGCCAGCCGATTCTCAGGGAGTGACCCTGCCGCTCCACCCCCGCCACCTGCCAGCAGAGCTTGCGCAGGTCGGCGATCTGGGCCTGGATCGCCTGGGGATTCGCTATGGCGGATTCTTCTGGGGCCGGTCCGGGGCAGGTGCTGGGGACGGTCTGGGCCGGTAAGGGTTCCAGCTGCAAGCCGGCCACCAACCTGCGGGCAAAGACGAGGCATTCCATCAGGGAATTGCTAGCGAGCCGGTTGGCCCCATGCACCCCCGTACACGCCACTTCCCCCACGGCGTAGAGGCCAGGAACACTGCTGGCGGCCTGCAGGTCGGTGCTGATGCCGCCCATCCAGTAGTGGGCGGCCGGAGCCACGGGAATCGGAGCGGTGGTGGGCTCCAGCCCCAGCTCCCGGCAGCGACCCAGGATGGTTGGAAACTGCCTTTCCAGGCGGTCCTGGCCGACGGGACGGAGGTCCAGCCAGAGATGTTCAACCCCCAGGGTCTGCATGCGCCGGGCCAGGGCGCGGCTCACCTGGTCCCGGGGGGCGAGGGGCCCCCCCGCCAGATGGGCCACCGGGCTGCGGCCGTCGCTTTCACATAGCAGGGCCCCTTCACCCCGAACGGCTTCACTGATCAGAAAATGGGGGGCCCCTGCCAACATCAAGGCGGTGGGATGGAATTGCACGAATTCCAGATCGCGGACCCGGGCCCCGGCGCACCAGGCCATGGCGACGCCATCGCCACTCGACTGGGTCGGGTTGGTGGTGTGGGAAAAGAGGTGTCCGCCGCCACCGCTGGCCATCACCACGGCCCCGGCCCGCAACCAGCGCAACCGTTGGCCTTCCAGCACCTGCAGACCAACGCAGTGGCCGTTCTCCATCCAGAGTTGGAGGGCGGGGACCCCTTTGGCCTGGATCAGGAGCGGGCGGTTCAGGATTTCCCGTTCCAGGGCATCCACCAGGGCCCCGCCGGTGCGGTCCTGGGCATGGAGGACCCGGCGGTGGCTGTGGGCGGCCTCCAGGGTGGTGCTTAGGGCCGAGCCCTCCCGGTCGAAGGCCATTCCCAGCTCCAGCAAGCGCTCGACACAGGCCGGGGCTTCGCGAACCAGCACAGTCACCGCCGCCGGATCACAGAGGCCAGCTCCAGCCTTCAAGGTGTCGGCGATGTGGCTGTCCAGGCTGTCGTCGGAGCGGGTCACGGCGGCGATGCCCCCCTGGGCCCAGCGGCTCGCTGAGGGGGGGCTGTCGTGTTTGCTCAGCAGCAGAACGCGCAATTCAGCCGGCAATTCCAGGCAAGTCATTAGACCGGCGGCGCCGCTGCCGACGACCACCACATCCCATTGGTCCGCCAGGGAGGATGCCATCGCAGGGCCTTGCTTATGGCGAGCCTATGGGAACGCCTGGCGCCAGCCTTACCAGGACTGCACCCAGGCGCCTCCACGACCGACAAAAAAACCGCCGAGGAAGCCCCGGCGGTGGTTGGAAGGGACCCCATGGGGCCAGGAGGGGAGGCGCTGATCAGCGGTAAACGCCGTCGTTGATGCGGTCAAAGCCTTCGTTGAGGGCAATGGATGGATCAGTGACGGTGAAGTTGGTCTTGTACTTTTCAAACAATTCTTTCTGACGGGCGGTCAGATCCAGTTTCAGAACATCATCGACATTCTGGTAAGGGCCACCAAGCACGATTTTTCCGGCCAGGGTCGGATACATGCCGGGGTACTGCTGGAAGCGGCGCACCGATGAATTGTTGAGGTCCACCTTGCCGGCAGACTCGGCGATCTTGTCATCGGCGACATTGCGTCGTTCGAGGGCCAGGGCCGGTTGGGGCAGCAGCAGGGTGACGAGCAGGCCGGCGAGCACGACGCCGCTCATGAGCCAGGCAAGCAGTCGTTTCATCACGACAGACTCCTTAAAAGGGGGGAAGGGAAGGCTGGACAGGATCGAATCCCGGAAGAACCGATCTATCCCCAACGTTACAGAGCTTGCCGGGTCAACCCCCAGGACGGATCCCCGTCTTTCGCAGTTCTTCAGATCAGGCCGCTCAGCCCAGGGGCCAATAATGCGGCTATCAGGAAGATCCCGTCGACGGCCAGGGTGGTGGCCAGGGTTGCTGCAGCGACCCGACCTGCCGGTCCTTGGGGCCAGAGCCAGTAACAAATGGCCAAAAGGACAATCGCGATCAGGCCGATCAGGCCCAAGCCCATGGGCTGGAGCACCGCCTCCCCTGCCTGCTGCAGGAGCACCCCGGCCTCGCTGAGCGGCGCTGCCACCACTTGGGGCCAGAGGTGCATCACGCCGGTTAGGGCCATCGCCCCGTCGGTGGCGGCCGTTCCCAGCAAGGAAGCCAGATAGAACGACCCAGCCAGGCGCCAGCGGCTCCTGAGACCGCCAAGGGCAAGGGGGAGGGCGAAGCCCTCGATGGGCAAGTGCCATAGCGGATGGATTCGCCACCAGCCCCAGAAGAGCGATCCGCCCAGCCAACTGCCGGCAAACCCCACCAGCAGGGCTCCGATGGCACGCCATGGGCCCTGGCCGCGGCGTTCCAGCACCACGCCCAGGACCACCAGACAAGGGGTGAACAAGGTCGCCCCCATCGGTGAGGACCGCACCCATGGGGCCTGCAGAAACACGGGCAGAAGCACCAGCAGGGCGGCGACCCCTGGAAGGATCATCCCAACCGGAATCGCCTCAGCCCAGCCGCCAGAGAAACCAGGAGTTGCACCCCTGGTGGGGTGGGCCGAAGCACTGTTCACCCAGGTTATGAAGAAAGATGTCCAAGGTTAAGGGCCAGGGTGTCGAAGAGGGGTGGCGTGGCGACCTTTGAGGCCATAGGGTCGGGCCGATTCCTGTCACCCTGGCGCATGTCTGCTTCTTCTCCCGCCCAGGCCTTGCCCCTGCTGCAGGAGTGTTGGCACGCCATGGTCCTGGGGGTGGTCCAGGGCCTGACGGAATTTTTGCCGATCAGTAGTACCGCCCATCTCAAGGTGGTGCCGGTGCTTTTGGGTTGGGGTGATCCAGGTGTGGCCTACACCGCTGTCATCCAATTAGGCAGCATCGCCGCTGTCATCGCCTATTTCCGCCAGGACCTGACGGATGTGATCCATGCCATGGGCCGGGCGTTTCGGGATGGCCAGTGGCGCGAGCCATCGGCCCGCCTGGGGATGGCGATCGCCCTGGGCACCATCCCGATCCTGATCGCCGGACTGGCCCTCAAGAAATGGGTGCCCGATTACGACCATTCGCCCGTGCGCAGCCTCACTTCCATCGGAGTCGTATCCATCGTCATGGCCCTGCTGCTGGCCCTCGCCGAGCTGGCCGGATCCCGGCGCCGAACTCTGAGCGATGTCCAACCCCGCGATGGACTGCTGGTGGGATTGGCCCAGGCCCTGGCCCTGGTGCCCGGGGTGTCCCGTTCTGGCGGCACCCTCACCGCCAGCCTCTTCGATGGCTGGCAGCGCCCTGACGCCGCCCGTTTCTCTTTTTTACTGGGCATTCCGGCCATCACCCTGGCCGGGTTGGTGGAACTCAAGGATGCCCTGACCAGTCCCACCCATGGCGGGCCCCTGCCCATGCTGCTGGGGGTTGCCACGGCGGCCGTGGTCTCCTGGGTGGCGATTGCCTGGTTGCTGCGCTTCCTGCAGCACAACAGCACCTGGCTGTTCGTGGCCTACAGGTTGCTGTTTGGTTTGGTGTTGCTGCTCGGTTTCCGTGGCGCCGAAAACCTGGCCCGCTGAATCTGCGTTGGCCCGCCGGTGGCCAGGGCAGCCCAAGGGCCGCCAGACTGGGGTCCCTGGCCATGAGTTGCGGTGTGGAATGAGTTGACGGCTGGGATGGCCCTGGAGGATCCCGGGGGGGCCTCTCCCGATCGACTTCCCCAGCCCGCTGTTGTGGTGAGCGTTGAGGCCGGCTCGATTGGGGAGGAGCTGGGTTTTCAGCCTGGTGATCGTCTGCTCAGCATCAACGGGGTAAGGCCCCGGGATCTGATTGATTTTCAGATGCTGGTGGGTGAGGAAGACCTGCGGCTGGAGGTCGAGGATCCCTTGGGCGAGGTCCATGTCATTGAACTGGAGAAGGATGCAGACGATGGGCTTGGTCTGGCCTTCAGCGAGGCCCTGTTTGACGGGCTGCGCCAATGCAACAACCGCTGTCCCTTCTGCTTCATCGACCAACAGCCCCCGGGCCATCGGCGCAGTCTCTATCTCAAAGATGATGATTTCAGGCTGAGTTTTCTCTACGGCTCCTATCTCACCCTCACCAATCTCAGCGCGGCGGACTGGCAGCGCATCGAGGCCCAGCGGCTCTCCCCGCTTTACGTCTCGGTCCATTCCACCGACCCCGACCTGCGCAGCCGCTTGTTGGTTAACCCCCGTGCCGCCCTGCTGCTCGACCAATTGCGTTGGTTCGCCGAGCGCCGGTTGCAGATCCATGCCCAAGTGGTGGTCTGTCCGGGTTTGAATGATGGCGCAGCCCTGGATCGCACCCTCCAGGATCTGGCTGGTTTTGCCGAGGGAGATTGGCCGGCGGTGCTTTCCACCGCCGTGGTGCCGGTGGGCTTGACCCGGTTCCGCCCAGCCCAGGACAACCTGGTGCCGGTGGATCAAGCGGCCGCCAGGACCGTCATCCGCCAGGTCGAGGCCCTGCAGCAGGGATTCCAGCGCCGCCTCGGCAGCCGCTTCGCCTGGCTCGCCGATGAGTGGTATCTCATCGCGGGTCTGCCCCTGCCTCCCCGCCCCGACTACGAGGACTTGCCCCAACGGGAGAACGGCGTCGGCAGCATTCGGGGCTTCCTGGAGGAACTCGACCAGGCCACCGCCCAGCTGCCCCCCTCCCTGGCCGTCCCCCGGCGCCTCAGCTGGGTGGTGGGGGCTGTGGTGGCCGGGGCCCTGGAGCCGGTGGTGGAGCGCCTCAATCGGGTCGAGGGTCTGGATCTAAGGCTCCATGGCCTGCCGAGCCCCTACTGGGGGCAGGACCTGGTGGTGACCGGATTGCTGACCGGGGCCGACCTGATCGAGGGCTTGCAGGGTCGGGACCTGGGCGAGAGATTGTTGTTGCCCAGGTTGATGTTGCGTCAAGGGGAGAGCGTGTTCCTCGACGACATGACCCTGGAACAGCTCCAAGCCAAGCTGCCGGTCCCGATCCAGCCCATCGGCAGTGCGGAAGAACTGGTGGCTGTCTGCACCGGAAGCACCCATGGCCTTGCCTAAGCTCAGCCGGTTCGATCGTTTTTCTGTGGGTCGCCAGGTTTCTTTGTTAGCGGCCCTCACGGTGGTTCCGGTGCTTTGGGCTGGTTCGGTTGGTGCCCAACCCTCTCCGGTCCCAGGTCCCATGCCCCCAGGTAGCGCGGTCGGGGGGGCTTCGGCCCTGGAGCCCCAGCAGGCCCTGCCGCGGGCACCCCAGGTGAAGGGGCCCCGGCCCCGGGTCAATCCCACCCTGTTGCCCCCTGCGGCCACCGTGCTGCCGACCAACGACCCCGACCTCGCTTCGCCGCCGCCGCTGGCTTTGCCGGTAAAGCCTTCCCAGGTGCGCATCCGCGAATTGCGCCCCCTGGGCCTCGTTGAAGTCGAGACCATCGCCGAGGTCAATAATCCCAACCTCAAGGCCCTCGCCATCCAGGTCGAGGAATCCCAATCCCAACTGCGGGCAGAGATCTCCCGCTGGTACCCGACGATTCAGTTGGGGGCGTCCCAGCTGCCGGCCTATTCGGCCAGCCAGTCCTATCGCCCCACGGTGTTCAATTCGCAAATTACGGGTTATTCCACCAACTCGATCACGGCCATGGATGCCGTACTCAAGGCCAGTTGGGCCTTGATTGATCCCCAGCGGACCCCCCGGATCTCCGCCGCCCGTGATCGCTATGAGAAGTCCAAGAACGCCTATCTCATCGGGCTGCGGGACCTGAGGTTGCAGGCCGCCGAGGCCTACTTCGATCTCCAATCCGCCGACGAACAGGTGCGCATTGGCCAGGAATCCGTCCGGGCTTCCCTGGTCAGCCTGCGGGATGCCCGTTCCCGTTTCCAGGCCGGCGTCGCCACCAAGCTCGAAGTGCTTCAGGCCGAAACCCAGTTGGCACGCGACCAACAGCTGCTCACCAATGCCCTGACCGGCAATGGACCCGGCGGGCCGGGCCTCGGCCAGGCGGATGCCCGGCGCCAGCTGGCTTCCCTGCTCTCCTTACCCCAGGATGTCACCCCCATGGCCAAGGACCCCTCCAGGGTGGTGGGGGCCTGGATTCCCTCCCTTGAGGAGAGCATTATCGCCGCCTTTGCCTACCGCGAAGAACTCGATGATGTCTTGCTGGATATCTCCATTGCCAATAGTGAAGCCAACGCTGAGCTGGCCGTATCCCAACCCTTGCTCAGCATTGTCAATACTCTTAGTGCTAGCCATTCCTACGGGTCTAATTACACCGACTATGTGAAAAGTATTCAGCCCCCCCCTACCAACCAGAATGTTGTCGGCCAGACCAGCTGGAATGTTGACAATGCCATCGGCCTGAATCTCAGCTGGAACCTCTTCGATGGCGGCCGTGCCAGGGCCCTTTATCGCCTCAACAAACAAAAGGCCAATGAGGGTCGTTATCGCTTCGCCCAGCGCCGCGACCAGATCCGCATCGAGGTGGAGAGAAGCTTCTTTGAGCTCCAGCGCAACAATCTCAACATCTCCACCAATGCCCAGGAGGTGCTTTCTACCCGCGAATCCCTGAGGCTGGCGCGCCTGCGGTTCCAAGCCGGCGTCACCACCCAGCGGGAGGTGGTCGACACCCAGCGCGATCTCACCCAGGCCGAGGTCCGCTATGCCCTGGCGATCTCCACCTACAACAAGAGCCTTGCTGACCTGCGCCGTCGCACCGGCCTTGATCAGATCGCCCTCTGTCCCCGTCCCTCCTTGCCGGATCGTCGCCCCCCAACCCCTGGTCTCGAAAGCGCTCCGGTCGAACTGCAACCGGTGGTGCCTGCCTGTGCCGCTTCCTTTTTCCGTGCCCCCATGGGACAGGCCTCGTCGCTCCCATCCCGTTGACGCCTTGTGTGGTCGTGCAGAAGCCCCTTTCCCTGCTGGCGATTCTTCGACTGGGGCTTTTCCAGGCCTGCCTGGGGGCTTTGGCGGTCATTTTTTCCGGGCTGTTGAACAGGGTGATGCTCAGCGAGCTGGGTTATCCGGGTTTGTTGGTGGGCGGTGCCCTGGCCTTTGAGCAATTCATGGCGCCCTCGAGGGTGCTGTTTGGCCAGATCTCCGATGGCTATCCCCTCTTCGGTCGCCGCCGGGTGCCCTATGTGCTGTTGGGCACCCTGCTCTTCAGTGGGCTGGCGGTGCTGGCGGTTCCCCTGATTTTTCAGGTGGGGCGTCTGCTCAATGCCGGCAGCCAGCCTGGTCTGGCCCTGGGGATTGCGGCTCTGTGCGGTCTTTTTGCTGCCTACGGATTGGCCATTTCCCTGGCCACCACCCCCTATCTCGCCCTGGTCATCGATCGCACCAATGAGGCCGAGCGCCCGAGGGCCGTGGCCCTGGTGTGGTGCATGCTCACCGTCGGCATTGTGGTTGGGGCCATCCTGACCAGTCTCAGCCTGCGTTCCCTCGATCAGGTCAAGGACCCCGCCATTCTCGAGCCGGTGTTGACCCAGTTCATGCTCAAGGTCTCCTCGATCGTGGTCGCCTTGACGTTGCTCGCCACCTGGAACATGGAGACCGGGGCTGCTCGTTCAGGCATGGCTGTCTCAGAAGCTGGGGCCCAGGTCCCGGGTGACCTGGGTAAAGAGGCGGTCACTCTGCGCCAGTCCTGGGCGCTGATCACCTGCAGCCGTCAGGTCTTGATCTTTTTTACCTTTCTGGTGGCTTTCACCCTTGGCTTGTTTCTCCAAGATCCGATTTTGGAAAGTTATGGGGCCCAGGTTTTCGGTCTCAGTATTTCGGCCAGTACCCAGCTCAATGCCTTCTGGGGGGTGGGCACCCTGGTGGGTCTGCTTCTGGCGGGCCTGCTGGTGGTGCCCAGGCTGGGCAAGTTGCCCACGGCCAGGCTGGGTTGCCGGCTGATCGTGATCGCCCTGGTTCTGCTGATCCTCTGCGGACTCAGTCGCAGCGTGCCTTTGCTCCAGTCCGTCATGGTGCTGTTTGGTCTGGCCGCCGGGATTGCCACCAACAGTGCCCTTTGTTTGATGCTTGACCTGACCCTGCCTGAGGCGGCTGGTGCCTTCGTTGGAGTCTGGGGGTTGGCCCAGGCCCTGTCCCGTGCGATCGGCAAGTTGCTCGGCGGTGGCCTTCTGGATCTGGGTCGCCATCTGCCTCTGGGTTCGGGCCCCTTCCCCGCTTTTGCCCTCGTCCTATCCGTGGAGGCTCTCGTGGCCGTTGGCGCCTTGCTGTTATTGGCCTCCCTCAATGTTCATGAGTTCCGCCAGGACACTGCCCGTAGCCTGGAACGGGTCCTTGCGATGGAGATGGGTTGAGATGGCTCCATTGTTGCCCCCCCAGTTGGATTCGGGACTGCAGGAACTGATCGATGTGGTGGCCGAGCGGCAGCGCCAGGATTTCGGCCAAGTCACCTCGGCCAGCAAGGAGGACGGCTCGTTGATCACCGCCAGTGATCGATGGAGTGACGAGACCCTGGTCCGTGGCCTGGCCCGTCTATATCCCGGCGAGGGGGTTCTGAGCGAGGAGGGCCGGCGGCAGGTTCCTGACACCCCGCGCTACTGGGTGGTGGATCCCCTGGATGGCACCACCAACTTTGCTGCAGGAATCCCCTACTGGGCCATCTCCATGGCGCGCTTCGACCAGGGGCGACCCGACCTTGCCATCCTTGATGTTCCTCCCCTGCGACAACGCATCGTTGCCATTCGCGGTCAGGGGGCCTGGAGGAATGGCAAAGCGATCCTCCCCCCTTCGCTCTCCACCAATCCTGCCGGTTGCGCCTCCCTCTGCAGTCGTTCCATCTGCGTCTTGCAGAAGCTTCCCGACCGCCGTTTCCCTGGAAAGATCCGTCTACTGGGGGTGGCAAGCCTGAATCTCGTCAGTGTCGCCATGGGACAGACGGTGGCGGCCCTGGAGGCCACCCCAAAAATCTGGGATCTGGCGGCGGCTTGGCTCGTGCTCAGCGAACTGGGTTGTCCGATCCGCTGGCTGCAGAACCACCCGGATGCCCTTGCCCAAGGTGACGACCTGACCAACACCAATTTCCCCGTATTGGTGGCCGATCGCAACGAAACCCTGGACTTGTTTCTCCCTTGGGCAGAGGCTTTGCGTCGCTAGCTTCCACTGGGCACTTTTAATGTGTCCGAACGGCAACCTTCAGATACTCGGCTTCGGAATGTAGGTTGGCATATCGACTGGCTTCTGTTTCCTAGGACATCAGGCGCTTGCTGAAACTTTTGGCTGGTGCATCTCAGATGGCCCCAAACTGCACCCTCATAAGAGTTCTAATAAGCTCCTGCCTGAATCCCTAGCAGCACAGCTCTTGATGCATACGCTTTGGCCAGCCCGCCACCGGGCAAACCAAGACAGGGGCCACGCCGTCATTGGTGCGATGGGGTTGCCGAGACGATTCACAAGGGAGGATCGAGCAGGCCAGCGGGGCCTCACCTAAAGCTTGAGGCCGCTATTGAGAAGCTGGCGCCTCAGTTCAGGGCCAAGTTTTTGAGAGGCCCTAGAAAACAGATGGCTTTCATCTAGATAGATAGGTGTGCCATCATTGAAATTTCGACGACATTCCTCGGCTGGACATAACTGATTGCGGATGGAGAAATGGTATGCGTTCGCATGACTTTGCCTAATCGAGGAGACTAGGCTATCATATTTCAGTAGACTGTTGAAATTTTTGGATTTTTGCTTGTTAATGATGCAAGTTGCAGTGGTTGCTTTTTTTAAGATGCCAACTCTATATGGTAGCAGTCTTGATTCACATTGATTATCATTTGCGTTAGCCGTATATATATCATCTAGAAGCACTAGCTTGGCGCCGCGATTGGCAAGACTACTAGCTAAGGATGAGATATGCAAATTTAGTTCTTGGCTTATCAATGGGTCGGTAACTGTGTAGCCTACAAACACAATATCTTGATTTTTTATGTTTTTATCGAGATATTTTTTAACTTCCATGCCATAAATATCGCAGCCTTTCTGTTTGTATCGCTTGCTCATGGTTGTCGGTGGCTCGTAGCTGCAGCCCCACATGGTGAAATAGTCAACATCCCAATCTGGTAAGGCGGTTTGGATGGCGGCTCTGTATTGCTCTGAATGACTGTTGCCGATGACAACAGCGTGGCGTTGGTTGGGAGCAAGAGTGAGGCACTGCTCGATATTCTTGGATATATTTTTTGAAGTTAACTCTGAGATGTGGCAGGGCTTTGTGGTTTTGCCGATCCAATTTTGTAGATTAAAAAGGTCTTGTTGCTGGGCGGGATATATGGAAAGGATAAGGCGTTGAGCTATCAAAATAGATGCAATTAATCCAGTGGGGGCCAAAATACCTTTACCTAGGATCTTGGAATTTGTGGACCCCCAGCTGGCGTGTCGAAAGGGATTCTCAATGAAACGATAACTTCCATATCCAAATGCTAGGGTTGTGACCATTATTGTGGCTGCGTTTAACCAGCTGTGGCTGAGGCCAAGCGACCGAGCAGTATATATAATTGACCAGTGCCATAGATATAGTGAGTAGGAGATTTTGCCAAGAAAAAGTGCAGGTCTACTCAGAAGTGGATTAAATTGCGAATAATTTTTTTGCCCAGCAAAAATTAGGACTGAAGTCGTCACGACAACGACCGGCGTCATCTGGGCTGCCTTGGTTAAGGGGGCTGACAAGCTGGCCAGAAGTGTGACTAGAAGCACTGGCTGGATCGCCATCCAAAGGCGGGGCCAGGGGATGGTGAAATGGCGCTGACTGAGCGCAAGGCAGGTGAGAACACCGGCACCGATTTCCCAAAAACGAGATGGCATCAGGAAGAAAGCCGCCCAATAATCAGTTCTCAAAAGATGCACATAGCTTGCAAAAGACAGACAGCTGATTAAGAGAATAGCGATGAAGATTCTAGACGTTCGGTGGCCGTATAACCGGAATAGAACCCAGAAGATTAGGGGATATATAAAATAAAATTGCTCTTCAACTCCTAGGGACCAGGTTTGGAGAAAGGCATTGGCATGTGCTGATTCAGAATTGTAGTTTGTGCCAATATTATAAAGGGCACCTCGAAAAATAAGCTCTTTCGAGTGCTTCTGCAGACATGAAAAAGCCGCCAACCAGGCGGCATAGCAAGAGGTTCTTATATCGACTATGACGATATCACTTGAACCATGGCACCTTCTCGACAAGAGTCATGCAACCACTG
>CAMCQR010000065.1 GCA_945877115.1 Synechococcus sp. UW140
CAGCAGAAATTCACTGCGCTTGAAACGCTGCAGTCGCCGGAAAGCATCGAGATCGATCAGTTGCAGCGCCGCGAACACCACCAGGGCCCCCAGCACCGGCCGCGGAAACAACGCCAACAGGGGCCGCAGCCAAAGCAAGACGGCCAGCAGCACCACCAACAAGGGCCCAGGCAGATGGGGACGCCATCGGCGCAGCACCAGCATCAGCACCAGGGCCACGCCGGCCAACGCCAGGCTGGGGCCATGCACGGCCCCATGGCGTTGGACCAGTTCCTCCAGGGCCGCCCCCAGGGAATCCGCCCTGGGTCCCATGCCGGTGAGGGTGTGCATCTGGCCAGCGATCATCAATATCGCCACCCCGGCCAGGTAGCCCACCAGGATCGGCTGGGACAGCAGGTCAGCCAGAAAAGCCAACTTCAGCAGGGCCGCGAGCAGGCACACCAGCCCCACCAGCAGGGCCATCAGGCTGGCCAGGGCGAGTTGCTCAGACCGATCGCCCGCCGCCACCATCGGCCCCAACAGGGCCGCCGTCATCAAGGCGGTGGTGGTTTCGGGGCCCACCGACAGCTGGGGCGAGCCCCCCAGCCAGGCATAAATCACGATCGAAGGCAACATGGCCCAGAGGCCATTGATTGGTGCGAGGCCGGCCAGCTCGCCATAGGCCATGCACTGGGGGATGAGATAGGCCGCCACCGTCAGACCCGCCAGCAAATCCCCCGGCAGAACGGCACCCCGCAGAGGGGATCGGTTCACGGGTGCAGCCATGCGGGTAAGGAAGGGGGTTGGATTCAGACGTTGAACAAGAACTCCATCACGTCCCCCTCGGCCACCACATACTCCTTGCCTTCACTGCGCAGCCAGCCCCGGTTGCGGGCTTCCGCCAGGGAACCCGCCTCCAGCAACTGGTCGTAGCCCACGGTCTGGGCCCGGATGAAGCCGCGCTCAAAATCCGTGTGGATCACCCCGGCGGCCTGGGGGGCCGTCATGCCCGCCTGGATCGTCCAGGCCCGGGTTTCCTTTTCGCCGGTGGTGAAATAAGTGCGCAGGCCCAGCAGGCGGTAAGTGGCGCCGATGAGGCTGCGCAGGCCCCCCTCGTTCACCCCCAGCCCGGCCAGGAATTCAGCCCGTTCAGCCTCCGGCAGCTCAATCAGTTCCGCCTCGACTTGGGCCGAAATCTTTACCGTTTCCGCCCCCTCTTGGGCCGCCAGGGCCGCCACTGCGTCGACCATGGCGTTGCCGCTAGCCAAGTCGTCTTCGTTGACGTTGGTGGCATAGATGATCGGTTTGGCGGTTAGCAGGCCCAAGGGACGCAGCAGCGCCGTTTCGTCCCCTTCAAGAGGCACCGAACGGGCCGCTCCGCCCCCTTCCAGCACCGCCTGAATGCGCTCCAGGATGCCGTCCTCCAACAGGGCTTCCTTGCTGGTGCGCAGCTGCTTCTTGAGACGCTCGCGGCGTTTCTCCACCTGGGCCAGGTCGGCCAGACCCAGCTCCAGATTGATCACCTCCGCATCGCGCACCGGATCCACCGACCCCGAGACATGGATGACGTCGTCATCTTCAAAGCAACGCACCACGTGGACGATGGCGTCGACCTCACGGATGTTGGCCAGGAACTTGTTTCCCAGCCCTTCGCCCTGGCTGGCCCCCTTGACCAGGCCGGCGATATCCACGAATTCCACCCTTGTGGGGATGATCTCCTTGGAGCTGGACACCTTCGCGAGGTGACCAAGGCGCCCATCGGGCACCGCCACAATCCCGGTGTTGGGTTCGATGGTGCAGAAGGGAAAATTGGCGGCGGTGGCCTGGGCGTTAGCCACCAGAGCGTTGAAGAGGGTGGACTTGCCCACGTTGGGCAAGCCGACGATTCCGGCTTTAAGCATGGACTGAATCTACGAGCCGCTATCCCTAGAACCGATCACGTTGGCGCAATCCAACAGCGAGACTGGCTTCAACCCCTGGCCCTTGATGTCCGCCCCCATCCCCCTGCGTCCCGCTGATCGGGAACCGGAAGGCGCCTCGATCCCCCGATCGCCCAACCACTCCCTCCCACCATCAGCCTCCGTTGAACGGCTGGCCAACACAGCGTCGGGCCCATTTCCTGGGTCCGATCACAGCGGCGGCCCCACCCCAATCACTCCGGCGAGATCCCGCCGCGGCCCGAATCGACGCGGTCTGTGGATCGGCCTGGCCCTGCTGGTGCCGGCCCTGGCGGGGCTGGGGTGGTTTCTGCGCCAAAAGGCCCTGGCCAACAGGGATATCGGCCCATACACGGTACTCTCCCGCACCGGCTCCTTGCCCGGGTTGGTGACCGCCACCGGCGAGCTGGATGCGGTCAACCGGGTCAACGTCAGCCCCAAGCGTCAGGGCCAGATGGTGGATCTACTGGTGGATGAGGGCGATCGGGTGGTGGCGGGCCAACCGATCGCCCGCATGGATGATGGCGACCTGCGTGACCGGATTCAGGAGCTGCAGGCCAATCTGCTGGCCGCCCAGTCCGAACTGGAGCGTAGCCGCAGCGAGCTCCAGCGCAATGAACCCCTTTATCGACAAGGGGCCATCAGCCTCAACGAGCTCAACCGTTTCCGCTCGGATTATGAGGTCAAGCGCATGGCCGTCAACGCCGCCGGCCAGCGCCTCGAACAGCGCTTGGTGGAGCGGGAGGAGCTCACCGTCAGGGCCCCCTTCAGCGGGGTCATCAGCCAGCGTTACGCCGAACCCGGCGCCTTTGTCACCCCAACCACCACCGCCTCCGCCAACGCCGGGGCCACCAGCTCATCGATCGTTGAACTGGCCCGGGGGCTTGAGGTCATCGCCAAGGTGCCCGAAAGCGACCTGGGTCGCCTGCGTCTAGGCATGCCCGCCAACGTCAGGGTCGAATCGTTTCCCGATCGGCGCTTTCCCGCCCTGCTGCGCCAAATCGCACCGCGAGCCATCAAAACCAACAACGTGACCTCCTTCGAAGTCAAGTTGCAGCTGACCCAGCCAGCGCCCCAGCTGCGGATCGGCATGACCGCCGATGTTGATTTCCAGACTGGCAACCTGGGGCCCCGCACCCTGGTGCCCACCGTGGCGGTGGTCACCGAAAACGGCCGCCCGGGGGTACTGCTGGTCGGCAAAGACCGGGAGCCAAAGTTTCAGCCGGTCGAACTGGGGGTTAGCAGTGGCCGGGACACCCAGATCATCTCCGGATTAGAAACCAATACCCCCGTCTTCATTGACCTGCCGCCGTGGGCGAAGAAGCGGCCATGAACCGCAAGGCCGCCGCCACGATGCGACCGCTGGCGTAGCCATCCCCGAAGGGATTGTGGGCCATGGCCATGGCCCCGTAGGCCTCGGCATCCTCCAGCAGGCGGCTGGCTTCCGCCACAATCGTGGTGCTGTCGGTGCCGATCAGCTTGGCCGTTCCCGCCGCCACCGCCTCGGGCCGCTCGGTGGTGCGCCGCAGCACCAACACCGGCTTACCCAAGGCGGGCGCTTCCTCCTGCAGCCCGCCCGAATCCGTGAGCACCAGGGTGCAACCGCGCAGGGCCGCCACCAGATGGTTGTAATCGAGGGGTTCGGTCAGGAAGGCACGCGGGTGGCCCCCCAGCAGGGCCTGCAGCGGCTCCCGCACGGTCGGGTTGCGATGCAGCGGCAGAAGCAGGGCCGTATCGGGGTGGAGATCCAACAGGGCCAGGAAGCCACGGCCGATGTCCTCGAGCCGCTCCCCCCAATTCTCGCGTCGATGGACCGTGGCCAGCAGCACCCGCTGCCGGCGCCAATCCAGCCCCTCAACCTCCCATTCGGGCGTGGTTTCGGCCATCTGCAACAGGGCATCAATGACCGTGTTGCCGGTGGTGATCGTCTCGCCCACCACCCCTGAAGCCCGCAGGTTGAGGGCCGCCTGTTCAGTGGGAGCGAAATGCAGCACCGCCAGCTGGGAGATCAGCCGCCGGTTGGCTTCCTCCGGAAAAGGATCAAAGAGATTGTCCGTGCGCAGACCCGCTTCCACATGACCCACGGGCAGGCGCTCGTAGAAGGCCGCCAGGGCACTGGCAAAGGCCGTGGTGGTGTCACCTTGAACCAGGACAAGGTCGGGTCGGTACTGAGCAAATTCCTGGCGAAGCCCTTCAAGAGCTGCGGTGGTGACGTGGGTGAGGGTCTGGTTGGGGGCCATCAGGGCCAGGTCCCGATCCGCCTTGATGGCAAACAGATCCATCACCTGGCTCACCATCTCGCGGTGCTGACCAGTGAGGACCACCCGGGTACGGAAGTCCTCACTGCCCTGGAAGGCCCGGATCACGGGTGCCATCTTGATGGCCTCAGGACGCGTGCCCAGTACAAGGGTGACGAGAGGCAGGTCACCGGGGGAGTTGGACAAGGCCAAGGTGCGGACTCCCGGATCCTAAAGAGCGTCTTCCTGTTTAAAAGCTGCCAGCATGACAAGAATGTAGCTAGAGCCCAAGGCGCCATGACCAACCTGCACCCCTTTGAGGGATTCGTCTCAATGGGGGCCACACCACCGCCACCGCCACCTCCCTTCGCCTTCGCGCCCCCGCCGCCCCAACCGCAGGAGCAGGGCCCCTTCGGGCCCATGCCAGATACGGTGGAAGGCATTGTACGGCTGGCTTACCACAACAACATTTCCGACATCCACCTTGGTGTCGGAGAAGAGCCCCGCTACCGCAGTCGTGGCGACATCGTACGCACCAAATGGCCGGTGACGGACCCCCCCTGCTTTCGCCAGTGGTTGCGTGAACTACTGGAACCTGGCGAACTTGATATTTTTTTAAGAGACAAAGAATACGACACCTCCCATACATTTTCCTTCGTGCGGGTGCGCATCAACCTGCTCGAAACTGTCACCGGCCTGGCCATGGTGCTACGCCTCATTCCCACCGAAATGCCCAGCTTCGAAAAGCTTGGCCTACCTCCGGTGATGAAGGATCTGGCCTCCCGCACCCGGGGCTTGATCCTGGTGACAGGCCCCACTGGCTCGGGCAAGAGCACGACCATGGCAGCCTTCATTAATTATATAAATAATACGATGCCCCGCCATATTCTCACTATTGAAGATCCGGTTGAATTCGTACACGAAAGCAAACTTTCCCTGATCCGACAACGGGAAGTGGGCCAACACACCCGCGAGTTTCATCAGGCCCTGCGGGCCTCCCTACGGGAGGACTCCGATGTGATTCTGATCGGCGAAATCCGCGACCAGACCACCTTGAGTACGGCCCTTGAGGCCTCCCAGACAGGACATCTGGTGTTGGGCACCCTCCACACCAACTCGGCCGTGCGCACCGTGGAGCGGGTGCTGGGCATGTATCCCCCCCAAGAAGAACACTCGGTACGTCGCTCCCTGGCCGAATCCTTGTTGGCTGTGATCGCCCAGGGCCTGCTCAAGACCATCGATGGCCGCCGGGCGGCCTACTACGAAATCCTCATCAACACCGATGCCTGCCGCGACTATCTGGAACGGGGTGATCTCGATGCCATTGAGGAAATCATGGCCCGCAGCTCTTTCGATGGGATGCAAACCCTCAACCAATCGCTGCTCAACCTGGTGAACGAGGGCCGCACCTTGCCGGAAGAAGCACTGATCCACAGCCTCAAACGCGGTGAATTAGCCCAAAGCCTGCGGGGCCGCAGCTGAATCCTGCTGGGTCCAAAGGCCTCTCCAATTCAGCCAGCCCTTCAGGGGTGATGGGAGGCAAGGCGGGCCACCAGCAGCACGGTCAATCCCACTGAGAGCCCCAACATGGCCAGGCGGCCATTCCAGATCTCAGCCTGGGGCGTGAAGCCCCGACGCCAAGAATTGAGCTCCTGCTGGGAAACCGGTTCTCCGGTGACATCAGAAGCGTTCACATCAACGGTCGGGTCAGGGGAAGGATCCACGGAGGGGGGTTCGCCGAAGCCTGCGCTGTTAGGGCATTAAAGGAACGGACCGAGCGAAGCCCATGGGGTGACTCGAACCGAAACAACGCTTATGAGCCACCCTAACGGCAATTGGAATTAATCAATGCCGTTTGCCCCTTCATAAAGTTCTCTTGCATCTTCCAGAGGCAACCGCGCCATCACCCCCAGCTCCATCGGGCTGGTCAGGCCGGCCTCAAGCCGCTGCACGGCGGCCAAGCCAATCATGGCCGCATTGTCCGTGCAGAACTGCAAAGGGGCCCCAAACCAAACCAAACCGGTGGCGGTGGCCCGTTGCTCCAGCAGGGCCCGCAGCCGCAGATTGGCCGCTACCCCCCCCACCAGCACCAACGTGCCCAAGCCTTGATCGAGGGCGCACTGGCAGCTGCGTTCCACCAACACCTCGGCCACGACCTGCTCAAAACTGGCGGCCAGGTCGGCGACAGGCAGGGGGTCCCGCTCCAGTTCCAGTTGGCGCACCTGGCGCAGCATCGCCGTCTTCAGACCACTGAAGCTGAAGTCATAGGGATGGAATCCCCCTTCGGGTCGGGAAACCCGTCCTTTGGGCAGGCGGAACCGGGCGGGATCTCCGGCCAGGGCCGCCGCCTGAATGGCCGGACCACCGGGATAGCCGAGGCCCAGCAACCGCCCAACCTTGTCAAAGCATTCGCCAGCGGCGTCATCCCGGCTGCGACCAAGCCGGCGGTAACGACCTGGGCCATCGACCCGTACCAATTCCGTGTGGCCGCCACTGACCAGCAGCACCAGATGGGGCCAGGGCGGGGGGGGCTCCAGCAGCTGGGCCGAACACAGGTGTCCCTCCAGGTGATGCACCCCCACAAAGGGCTTGTTGTAGAGACGGGCCAGGGTGCGGGCCGTCACCGAACCCACCAACAAGGCCCCCACCAAACCAGGGGCCACGCTGGCGGCGACCCCATCGACGTCGGCCAGGGATAGGCCGCTCTCCCGCACGACCCGATCGATCAACCCAGGCAGGGCCTCCACATGGCGGCGGGAGGCGATCTCCGGCACCACCCCACCCCAGCGGGCATGCTCCTCCACCTGGGAAGCCACCGCGCTCGCTAGCACCCGGCGGCCCACCACCAGGGCCGCCGCCGACTCGTCACAACTTGTTTCGAGGGCAAGAACCGTGGGCATGGGTCCGGTGGGCCTCTCTTACTGTCTCTCCAAGACATCCTGCCCCCAAGGCAGATCGTTCCTTCCGTTATCCCGGCCCCCTCACGCCGCCACCCATGCGCCGTCTTTTCGCCGTTCTCCTCTCCGCGTTCCTACTGCTCGGCTTCGCCCCGGTGGCCCAGGCCGACGTTGGCGGACTCGTTCCCTGCGCCGAGAATGCCCGCTTCCAGCAACGGGCTGGCACCGCCAAGACCGAGCAGGCCCAGGCCCGCTTCGAGATGTACAGCAAGGCCCTTTGTGGCGCCGATGGCCTGCCCCATCTCATTGTTGATGGGCGCTGGAGCCATGCCGGTGAGTTCATGATTCCTGGCATTGCCTTCCTGTATATCGCCGGCACCATCGGCTGGGCCGGTCGGGGTTATCTCCAGGCTGTGCGTGGCCGCAAGGACGCCACCATGCTTGAGATTCAGATCGATCTGCCCCTGGCGCTGAAATCCACCATCGCCGCAGCTACCTGGCCCTTGGCAGCCCTCAAGGAATTCACCAGCGGCCAGTTGCTGGAGAACGACAGCAAGGTGACTATTTCCCCCCGCTGATTCCTGACCATCCCATTACTAACTTTTGCTTCGGCAGACATGAAAAAATTCCTCACCACCGCTCCCGTCTTTGCCGCCATCTGGTTCGGTATCACCGCGGTCATCATGATCGAATTCAACCATCTCTTTCCCGACTTGTTATTCTACCCCGGATAAATCTTTCGATTCGAAAGAGTATTATAGCGGCCCAAAAGGGTCGCTTTTTTATGAAAACCGGTGCCTATCAGTCCACCCGTCTCTAATCGCTCAAACCGGAATGAGGAGACGCTCCAATTGCACCAAGGCCTCCTCCAAATCGCCATTCACCAGCACCGCATCAAATTCCGCCGCCGCCGCCAGTTCCTCCCGGGCCCTCCCAAGCCGTCGAGCGATCGCCGACTCGCTGTCGGTGCCCCGGGAGCGAATCCGCCTCTCGAGCTCTTCAAAGCTGGGCGGAGCCAAAAAAATCTGAAAGGCGGCCGGAAAACTTTGACGCACCTGCCGGGCCCCCTCCAGCTCAATCTCCAGCAGCACCGGCCCCCTCTCCAGGTTGCGTTCCACCCATTGCCTTGGTGTGCCGTAGAGGTTGCCGGCGAATTCGGCCCACTCGAGAAAGTCGCCGTCCGCGATGCACTGCTCAAACTTCGGCCGGCTGAGAAAGAAGTAGTCCCGGCCGTCCTGTTCTCCCTGCCGGGGCGCTCGGGTCGTGGCCGAAACCGAGAGCCAGATGTCGGGATGACGTTCCAGCAATCGCCGCACCAGGGTGCCCTTACCGACCCCACTGGGTCCTGTGATCACCGCGACGCGATCGCGGGACGGCTGGGTGGTCATCGAAGGGGTGGCACCGGATCGCAGAGTAGGGGCGCAGCCGCGGAGATCCCCAGTGCAGGCGCTGAAAGGCCAGCAACACCCCCAGGCTGGGGGTCCAGCAGAACCCCAGGCGAAAACCGCCCTGCGCCTGCAAGCCATGGATGCCACCACCCTGCGGGCGGTCCTGACCGAGCTGCGCAGCGTCCTGCTGCCCAGCCGCTTCGAGAAAGCCCAGCAAAGTGACCCCCACACCCTGCAACTGGCCCTGCGCCATCTCGATGGGGTGCAATGGCTGGAGGCGGGCTGGCTGGCGGAGGCGCCGCGGCTGCTGGCGATCGGGGCGCCGCCCCGCCAAGGCGATGGCAGCACGCTGGCCCGACAGTTGCAGCATGGTCTCAAGGGCCTGGCGCTGGTGGCCATCGAACAGCAGGGCTGGGAGCGAATCGTTGAGCTGGTCTTCGCCCGCCGCCCCGGGGACCCGCCCGAACGACGGCTGGTGCTCGAACTCATGGGTCGTCACAGCAATCTCTTTCTGCTGGATAGTGACTCCCGCGTAATCGCCACGGCCCATCAGGTACGCCCCAACCAGTCGCGGCAACGGCCCATCGGCTGTGGCGACCGCTGGGTGCCGCCGCCGCCCCTCAGCGGCGACCAGCCCCTGTTGGAAGAAAGCCAGGAGCGCTGGCACCAGCGCCTCACCCTGCTGCCCCTGCCCCTGGGACGGGCCCTGTTGGCCACCTACCAGGGGATCAGTCCGGCCCTGGCCCGCCAAATCAGTGGCGACCTGATCGATACCCCCGTTGTCAACCTGGACGCCACCCAATGGCCGCTCCTGCACAGCCGCTGGCAGCGGTGGCTGCAAGCGATGCAGCAACAGGAGCGCCATGGCTTGCGCATCACCGCAGATGGGGGCTACTGCTGCTGGGACAGCAGCCCACCTGAAGCCGCAAGCCCACTGGCCCTGAACCGGGCCCTCGCCGACTACTACGGCCCCAGGCTGGAACGAAGCCGTTTTGAGCAACGGCGCCATGCCCTGACCCAGAGCCTGCAGTCCCTGGCCGGGCGCGAACAGTCCAATCTCGACCAACAACAACACCTGCTGGCGGCGGTACCCGAAGGCGAAAGCCTGCAAATGCGCGCCGATACCCTGCTCAGCCAACCGTCCCCCAGCCGCGCCGCGATCGACGAAGCCCAGGCGCTTTATCGCCTGGCCCGTAAGCGCCGCCGCTCAGCGGCAGCGATCACGCCGCGGCTCGAGCTGCACCAGGAACGACTGGCCTGGATCGAAGCCAGCCTCACCTTTCTCGACCAGGCGGAGACCAGCGACCAACTGGCCGACTTGGCGGACGAACTGGAACAGCGGCCGGGTCGAAAGCCGGCGCTGGCCTCCCGATCCCAGCGGCGCCAGGGCGCCGCTACCCAACAAAAGGGCCAACCGGTTCCCCTGGAAGTGCGCACGGCCTCGGGCTTACGGCTGCAGGTGGGCCGCAACCATCGCCAAAACGAATGGATCAGTTTGCGGCAGGCCCGCCGTGGGGACCTCTGGTTCCACGCCCAGGAAATTCCCGGCAGCCATGTGGTGCTCAAGGCTTCTGAGGGCCCAGCCGGCGAGGCCGACCTGCTGGCGGCGGCGGACTTGGCCGCCCACTTCAGCCGTGCCAGGGGCAATGCCCGGGTGCCGGTGGTCATGGTTCCCACCGAAGATCTGCAGCGGCTGCCGGGTGCCGCCGCAGGAACAGTGCGCCACCGGGGGGGGAAGGTCGTGTGGGGAGAGCCCCCCAGGGCCCTCAGCCTGCTGGGGGCGACCTAGCCTCGCAAAGGAACAGGGCACCATGAGCGAGATCATCGACCGACCCCCAAGCCCGTCCACCCTCGTCCCGCTGGAACCAACCAGCATGGACCTGGCGGTGGCCTCCCCGCCGGCCAACGCCGCCGACGAGTTTCCCGCCGAGGTGGAAATGAGCCTGGTGGACCACCTGGAGGAACTGCGTCGCCGCGTACTGCGGAGCTTGCTGGCCGTGGTGGCGGGGGCAGTTCTGTGCCTGGTGTTCGTCAAACCCCTGGTGAAGCTGCTGGAGATGCCCGCCGCCGGCATCCGTTTTCTGCAACTCGCCCCGGGGGAATTCCTGTTCGTTTCGTTGAAAGTGGCTGGTTATGCGGGCCTGACCCTGGCCCTGCCCTACGTCCTGTTCGAGGGACTGGCCTTCGTTCTACCCGGCCTGACACGGCGTGAGCGGCGCCTGGTCGGTCCGGCGGTTGCGGGCTCCACCGTGCTGTTCGCCGCCGGTCTGGCCTTCGCCTGGTGGGCCCTGGTGCCAGCGGCCCTGCGCTTTTTGGTGAGTTATGGGGCCGACGTGGTCGAACCGCTCTGGTCGATCGAGCGGTACTTGGATTTCGTGCTGTTGCTGTTGCTGGCCACCGCCCTCGCCTTTCAATTGCCGGTGCTGCAGCTTCTGCTGGGCGCCCTGGGGCTGATCAACGCCAAGGTCATGCTGGGAGCCTGGCGCTGGGTGGTCCTAGCCAGTGCCCTGGCCGGCGCCGTGCTCACGCCCTCCACCGATCCGATCACAATGCTGTTGCTCACCGGCGCCATCACGGCCCTCTATCTGGTGGGGGTGGGCCTGGTGAGCCTGGTCCAGGGTGTGAAACCACAGGCCACCTAAGTTCGGTCCCGTCGCCCCCGTGCCGATGGCCGTCTCCAGCCCCCCCCAGGCCCCTGTCGGTTCCATTCCCCCCTGGCGCCGCCTGGTGGCCGTGGCGGCCGAGGGTGTCGCCAGCGGCACGCCTTACATGGTGGGCAGCAAGTTGTTGCAGGGTTGGCTGGCCAGCAACGCCATCCCCCTGCCCCTCATCGGCCTGCTGCCGTTAGCCGAACTGCCTTACACCCTCAAGATGTTCTGGGCCCCGGCCCTGGACCGCTGGGCCCTGCCCTGGCCCGACCGCCGCCGCGGCTGGATTCTGTTGTTTCAGCTGATCCTGGTGGCCGTGATTGGCGCCATGGCCCTGCTGCGGCCGAACACCAGTGCCGCCAGCCTGACGGCCATCGGGGTGGCAGCCCTCGTTTTGGCCCTGGCAAGCGCCAGCCAGGACATTGTGATCGACGCCTACCGCACCGATCTGCTGCCGGAGGCGGAGCGGGGGCCTGGGGCGGCGACCCACAACCTGGGATACCGCACAGCGGGCCTGGTGATCAGCTCGGGGGGATTTCTGCTGGCGGGCTGGCTCGGCTGGCCCGCTGCCTTCGCCGCCACGGCCATCCTGATGGCCGCCACAATCCCCTTCACACTGACGGCCCCAAAACTGCCCCCCCTCTGCTACCCGGTGACCAGCCTGCGTCAGGCGATGGCGGGTCCGATCCGGGAGTTTTTGCATCGCACTGGTGGGCCCCGGGCCCTGCTTTTGCTGCTGTTGGTTCTGCTCTACCGCTGGCCGGATGGCTTGCTTAATGCCATGGCGATTCCCTTCCTGACGATCACCGGTTTCAGCGCCGCCACCATCGGCCTGATCCAGGGGGCCTGGGGCATTGGGGCCACCATTGTGGGGACCGTTGTGGGCGGGGCACTGTTTCCGCGCATCGGTATGAATCGCTCCCTGTGGTTATTTGCCTTGGTGGGCGCGGCCGGGAACCTGGCCTATGGGCTACTGGCCCATTTCCAAGGTGGCGTCCCCGCCCTGCTGCTCGCCTCCGGCCTCGAGAATATCGGCGGCGGCATGGTGGGTGCCGTTTTCGTCGCCCTGCTGATGAGCCTCTGCAATCCCCGCTTCTCCGCCACCCAATACGCCCTCCTCTCTGGGGTCTATGCCCTCAGCCGTTCCCTGCTTTCCTCACCGGCGGGGGTCCTGGCCGAACGCACCGGCTGGACCAACTTCTTTCTGATCAGCGTCCTGGCCTCCTTGCCGGCCTTTCTGCTGATGACGCAAATCACGCCCTGGAACGGCCGCCAGGCCCTGGGGGCCTTTGATGCGGCAAAAGATGGATCATGAAACCTCTTCCTAAAGTTGACGGGCGCAAGCACGAAAGAATGCCCAAAACAAGAAACAACCTGCCAGCGAAAGGGGAATCCGATCAGGCCTTGCGAAAAATTCACGGATAAGATCAAGGCTGTGACGGCGCTAAGTCGTCGAGGGACACAACCTGAGCAACAACGCGGCCACTGGCCCTGCCACAAAATGGCGCGCCAACCACGACAAAAGCTTCGTCAGTCCTGAACAAAAAGATGAGTTCAACGGCACGATGATGCAGTGGTTTCATTGGTATAGCGATGGCGATGGTCAACACTGGCGGCGTTTAATAGAAGCGGCACCAGCCTTAGCGTACGCAGGCATCACAGCTCTATGGCTACCCCCAGCCTCCAAGGGTAATGCGGGTGGTTATGACGTCGGCTATGGCTGCTACGACCTCTTTGATCTTGGTGAATTTGATCAAAAGGGAAGCATAAGGACAAAATACGGCACTAGGGAAGAGTATCAAGCCGCCATCAAAATCTGCCACGGATTTGGCATACAGATCTATGCCGATGTCGTTTTTAATCACAAGATGGGAGCCGATTTTGAAGAAGATTTTCAGGCCATCCCCTTTGACGACAACAATCGCACCATCGATCTTGGTCCCTGCCGTGCCGT
>CAMCQR010000066.1 GCA_945877115.1 Synechococcus sp. UW140
ATCGAGCAGCATTTTCTGGAGCAGGGCGCCCGGGGCCCGGCCTACGGCACCATCGTCGCCGGAGGCGATAACGCCTGCGTCTTGCACTACACCGCCAACAACAGCGAACTAAAAGATGGCGATCTGCTGCTGATCGACGCCGGCTGTTCGGTCAACGACTACTACAACGGCGACATCACCCGCACCTTTCCGATCAATGGCCGCTTCAGCGGCGAACAACGGGCCCTCTACGAGCTGGTGCTCGCCGCCCAGGAGGCGGCGGTGGCGGCGGTTGGCCCCGGTGCCACCGCCGAAGGGGTCCATGGCACTGCCGTCGGTGTGTTGGTGGATGGACTGGTGCAGTTGGGGCTGCTGCAGGGCGAACGGGATGGCCTAATCGAACAGGGCGCTTACCGCCACCTATACATGCACCGCACCGGCCACTGGCTGGGGCTGGATGTACACGATGTGGGCGCTTACCGGCTAGGCGAACACCCGATGACCCTGGAGCCCGGCATGGTGCTGACGGTGGAGCCGGGGCTGTATGTGAGCGACCGATTGCCGGTGCCCGAGGGCCAGCCCTCGATTGAGGAGCGCTGGAAGGGGATTGGCATTCGGATTGAGGATGATGTGGCTGTTACTGAGCGCGGGCATGAGACTTTGACGGCGGCGGCGTTGAAGGCGGCGGCGGCGATGGAGAGGTGAGGGGGGGGATCGTAAACACCCAATAACAAATTAGCCTCAAAAATCCGATCCGTTGCGCCCCAGGCGCTAAATTTGAATGGTTGGAGGTGCGTATGGACTCTGCACTCGTCAGGCGAGACCCTGAAATCATGACCGGAAGCCTTTGCTTTTCGGGCACTCGCGTCCCTGTGAAGAATTTGTTCGACTATTTGGAAGGTTCTTCTTCGCTTGAGGAATTCCTAGAGGACTTTCCTACTATTTCCCGTGAACGAGCAATAGCTGTACTTGAAGCTGCTCACGAGAGCTTTGCCGCCGATGCGTCTGCTGCTTGACGAATGCGTCCCCGCACGCCTGCGGAAAGCAGAACACGGCATCTCTGCCGATTTCAGTCTTTGTGCTGGATGCACAGTCAAATGAACTGCCTTACTTGCTGCCTTTAGTTCCAAAACTTGAGGTTGCATTGGCAAACCACGATCCTGGCGACTATGTCTTGTTGCGCTCCTGACTATTTGTAACATGGCGAATCAGTGGGTTTAGAGGCCGCCCTGCAAAACAACCAAATACAGAAGACGGGAGCTGAGGGTATGGTAATTGCTGAGAACCCGGCCCGCTTCTGATTTGGAGCGTTAGCTATAAGCAAACTTTCCCAACTTTTATCCCCCCAGCCCCAAGCTGCCTCTAATCACAAAAGTCAATTTACAATAAAAGAAAGGTTTTTGCTCCAATATCCCGCCGGCCAACCGAGTTGAAAACGACCTCCTAGTAACATTTCTATCGATTGGTCAATCTGGAAAGGAATTAGGCTAAGCACCGCACCAACTCCCAGCAACCGCCCACCTCTCCGTGCCGCTTAACCCAGCCACAGCAGTGGGCACCAATTTTGCCCAACTACGCCCCTACGACGAGCAGCTGTTCCGTCTGAGCCTCCTAGCGGAACGCTATTTCCCGGAGGATCCCAATACGGCGTTGATCAAGCTGCGGCAGCTGGGGGAGCGGCTGGTCCAGCAGGTGGCCTCGCGCTTTGGGGTCTTCAGCAGCATCGAGGAATCCCAGCTGGCCCTGATCCGCCGCCTGGAGACGGAGGGGCTGATCGAACGGGAAGTAGCTGGCCTCTTCCATGACCTGCGCATCACCGGCAACACCGCCACCCATGGGCTGCAGGGCGACCATGCCAGTGCACTTAGCAGCCTCAAGATCGCCTGGCAGTTGGGGGTGTGGTTTCACCGCACGTTTGGCGATCCGGAGTTCCGCAGCGGGCCGTTTCGTCCCCCCCAGCCCCCGGTGGCTGAAAGTGACGAACTGAAGCAGGAGCTGGACCGGCTCCAGGACGCCCTGGAGGCCTTCCGTGCCAACGAGGGGGCGATAGCCGAGCAACTCAGTGCCGCCGAATCCCAGCTGCGACAGGCCCTGGACGAACAGCAGCAATGGGAGCAACTGGCCGAACAGGTCGAGGCCGACAAGGCGGCCCTTTCGGCCCAGCTCCAGGCCCTGCAAAACGCTGGCGCCCGCCAACCTGCAGCGGTGGCCTCTGGTTTACGGAAAGCATCCCGCAAGGCAGCGGGCTCGATCGAGCTGGATGAAGCTGCCACCCGCCAACTGATCGACGAACAACTGCGCCAGGCCGGCTGGGAAGCCGACAGCCAGGAGCTCCGGTTCAGCAAAGGGGCCCGGCCCCAGAAGAACCGCCATCGGGCCATTGCAGAATGGCCCACCACCAGAGGGTGGGGAAGGCCCTGCAAACAATCCTGGCCTCCCGCAGCTGGACCACGCCACAGCGCCAGTGGCTGCAGCGCATCGCCAACCAAACCAAGGCGATCACAATCGTGGACCGTGAGGCGCTCGATGACGACGCCCTGCTCTTTCGCCGCGAGGGCGGCGGCTGGCCAAGGCTCAACAAGTTGTTCGGCGGCGAGCTGGAGCAGGTGCAGCATCGTTTTAATGAAGCCGTGTGGGCGGAGTGAGGCGGCGGGCTGGCTACCCTTGGGAAATGGGCTTGATCCGCGGCTGCTTCTACCTCAGCAACCCCATCCGACCCGACCTGGCGCCCCTGGAGGTGTCGGCCCTGGCGGACAGCGGGGCTTTGCATCTGTGCATCCCGGAGCATCTGGCGATCCAGCTGAGCCTGGCCGAACTGGAACGGCGTGAAGTTGTAATGGCGGATGGGCGTCGCCGCACGGTGCCCTATGTGGGGCCGGTGGAAGTGCGCTTTCGCAACCGCCGTTGCTTCACCGGAGCCATGGTGCTGGGCAATGAGGTGCTTCTCGGTGCGATCCCGATGCAAGACATGGATCTGGTGTTGCGGTCCCAGCTGCAGAGCGTAGATGTGAACCCCGAGAGCCCCCACATTCCCGTCAGTCTGGCCAAGGGCCTTCAGCAAGGCTGAAGGTTTGATTCAGCAGCGGCACTTGGAGGCTGAACTAGCTGTTTCGCAACAGGCGCAGCCAGCCCTTGCGCCTGCCGGCAGCCTTTCGCTTCGAAGGAAAGCAAGTGGAGATCGCGATGTTCGGCGAGGGATTATGCGAAATCAGTCCAGTCGAACCGGTAGAGTGGATCTGATTACTATGGCGCAGCCGAGACGTAACCTACCAATAAGCAGTTAGGCGAACAGAAATCCAATGGAACATCAGGGCCGTCTCACCCAGTGGAATGATGCCAGGGGATTCGGTTTTATCACGCCCCTTGCCACGGGTCCGCGGATCTTCGTCCATATCAGCCAATTCCAGCAGGAGCATCGGCGTCCCTGCCTCCATGATCAGCTCACTTACATGATGGGTCGCGACGAGCGGGGTCGGTTACGGGCGGAAAACGTGCAGTATCAGAAAATTACACAACTAAAGCCGGTAGAAACAAAGGGTATCGCTGCGGCTTTTCCTTTCAAAGCTGTAGGGCTCATCTTGCTAGGCCTTCTATCCATCTATTTCTGGTTCAGTGGCATCAGCCCCAACCCGTCGCTTGAGGGTTCCACCTCCGTTGCCGATAAGGCAAGCCTAAACACCTACCAAGCGCCACAAAGCGGCGCCCCGATGGGCGGCGAAGGTGTAGTTGTTCGAGTTCTATCCGACGACAACGTCGGCAGTCGCCATCAGCGGTTTATCCTACGACTTGCATCGGGTCAGACCCTACTAATTGCCCATAACATAGACATCGCTAGCCGCATCGAAACTTTGCAGAGTGGCGACCGAGTTGAGTTCTATGGTCAATATGAATCTAATCCGCAAGGCGGTGTCATCCACTGGACGCACCATGATCCAGCTGGCAACCATGTCTCGGGCTGGTTGAAGTCCAACGGGATGGTTTACCAGTAGTTGATTTGGCGGCGACAGTTTGCGGGTGTTGGGCACGGTCTGGATCGCCGTAAAGGTAGCCACTGCGTGGTTTCTCATCGGCTCAGCGGGGAGGAGCGCCAGCAGAGCCTGCCCATTGCTTCCTTGGATCAGTGCCCATTCGCTCCGTGTCGTAGCGCCGGGTCTTGACTCTCCTGCCTAGGGGAGACTCTACAATGGCTTTCAGCTCTTTCTTCCGGCATTCCGTGAACCCCATCGCTCTAGCTCTTCTCCTGTCGGCAGGTGTTGCCCTGGCCCCCGGCGCCGCCCGCGCCCAGGCCAATGACATGTTCCCGAGCAAGGCCGCAGCGGAACAGCGAGCCAAGGCACTGAAGTGCAGCGGCGCCTTTGCGATGGGCAAGCAGTGGATGCCCTGCCAGAACTTTGATGTCTATCAAAAGGCCGTCTCCAAGGAGAAGTGACCCCACCGCTCCCGTTTTTTTGACCCTCCCAACATCCAGCCGATGAACCAGCGCCACACCAGCCCACGCTCGCGATGCCGCCGATGGGCGTTGCCGGCTGCCCTGGCAGCAGCGGCCTTCGCCCCGTTCCTGCACACCGCACCCGCCGAAGCCCACATGAAGGGCATGTTCAAGACCAAGCAGGAAGCTGAGCAACGCGCCGCCGAACTCAAGTGCAAGGGCGCTTTCGCGATGGGCTCCCTGTGGATGCCCTGCTCCAACGAACAGGACTTGCACAAAGCGCTGCAGAAGCAATGAGCCAGCGTCACCTCTGGCGACGGGTGCACCGCAGCCTCGTGCCCCTGGCTGCCCTGCCGCTGCTGCTCACGGCCCTCTCCGGCTCGCTGTATGGCACCCTCTCGGCCCAGGGGATCGAGGCCTTCTGGCTGATGAAGCTGCACACCGGCAACTTCGGCCTCGTCAATCTGCAGCCCTGGTATTCCCCGATCTTGGCGCTGCTCACCCTGTTCGTGATCGGCTCCGGCCTGGGTCTATGGTTGGGCCGCCGCAGGGAGACACCCGCCAGCCCACCGTTCTGAACAGGCGGGCGATCAGCGGGAGGCAGACAACCCTTGGGAGCTCGCTTCCAGAGGCAGGGTCACCGTGAAACGGCTGCCGGAGTGCCCATCCGAGCGCACCGTGATCGCCCCCCGGTGGCGGCGCACGATCGCCGCCACGATCGACAGACCCAGGCCGGTGCCGCCCTGCTGGCGGGAACGCCCCGGATCACTGCGGAAGAAGCGATCAAAGATGCGTTGCTGATCGGCTGCAGTGATGCCAATGCCGCTGTCCTGCACCTCCAGCAGCCCATGACTACCATCTCGCCTCAGGCTCAGCACCACCTCCCCGCCTGGGAGCGTGTAGTGAATCGCGTTCAAGAGCAGGTTGGACACGAGCCGATAGAGCTCCAATTCCACCCCCAACACATTGAGATTGTCATCACCACCCTGCAGGCGCAGACGCACCTCGGCAATCGACGCTGCCTCGCTGGTCTCCTCCAGAAGATCACGCACGATCTGCGCTAAGGAGCATGGCTGCCGTGCCGCCGCTGCCTCGGGACCCTCAAGCCGGGCGAGAAGCAGCAGGTCGGTGATCAAGCGGCTCAGCCGTTGCCCCTGCTTGTAGACCACCGCCAGCGTCTGCTCCCCAGCCATGGGATCAGCTGACAGCTGGCTCTTGTGGGCCTCCACCACGGCCAGCAAATTGGCCAGAGGTGCGCGCAGCTCGTGGGCTGCATCGGCGGTGAACTGCTCCTGTTGCCGGTACGCCGCCAGCAGGGGCCCCATCGCTAGGCCGGACAACCACCAGCTGGCCAGGCCCGCCACCAGCAGGGCCAGCACAACAATCGTCTGGGTTGTCCACCAGAGCCGTTCCCGCTCGGCGTCGAGCCCGCGCAAGCTGCGCCCAATCTGCAGATAGCCCCAATTCAGCTCCGTTGGATCCGCCCCTGCACGGGCTGGCGTGTGGGAACGGTGCAGGTGGATCGAATACTGCAGGAAGCGCTCACCCCCCGGCCCCGCCACCATCGACCATGCGGGGCCGGGACGTTCCGCCTTGGTCGTTGGCGATCCAGGCGAGTGAGCGATCAGAACGCCACGGGGATCCAGCAGGCGCAGGTAAAACCGCTCCGGGTCGGTGATGCTTACCGCATGGCGCGGCACCAGTGAGGGGGGCAACGGACAGGGATCGCCCACCAGGCACAACCCCGGCAGCACGGCGGCGAGCTGGGTGGAGGGCCTGGCCTCTAATGGCAGCAACGGCTTGAGGCTGTCATGCAAGGTGCCGGCCAGGGTTTCCACCTCGCGCTCGAGGGCCGACCAGTTGGAGCGCATCAAAAGGCCAAACATCCCCAGGCCAGCGCCATAGAGGATTACACCGATCACCAGCAGGTAGACCGCCGCCAGCCGCAGGCGGCTACGGGACATGGGTCCAGGACTGGCCATGGCGGGTGTTCTAAGGCTCTGGATCGAACCGATACCCCTTCGAGGGGACGGTGTCGATCGGACAGGGCAGTCCGTGACTGGCGATCTTGCGGCGCAACAGACGCACCTGGGCGGCGACCACATTGCTGATCGGATCCTCATCGAGCGACCAGAGCTGGGCACGCAGGCGCGATCCCGGAATGATCTCCCGGGAATGCTCCATGAAGTAAGCCATCAGCTGGAGTTCCTTGGTCGAGAGCGCGATCCTGGTGGTTCCCTCCGGCTTCTCGACGGTGAGGCAGCTCTCAGCTGGATCAAGGACATAGGAACCGGCACTGAGGAGAGGCTCGCGGTAGTGGGGCTGGCGCCGCTGCAGGGCCCGAATCCTTGCCAGCAGTTCGTCCATCGCGAACGGCTTGCTCAGGTAGTCGTCGGCGCCGGCATCAAGGCCCTGCACCCGGTGCTTGGTGTCGGCCAGGGCCGTGAGCATCAGAACCGGCAGGGTTAGTCCAGCCCCGCGCACCCGCCGGCAGAGGTCAACCCCGGAAAGGCCTGGCAGCATCCAATCCACGATCACCAGGTCGTAGCTGGCCAGATCGCTGCGCAGCAGGCTCCAGGCGCCAAGGCCCTCGGCAACGTGATCGACCACGTGCTGATCAGCCCTGAGCACCGCCTGGATCGCAGCGGCCAGCTCGGCTTCGTCCTCCACTATCAAAATGCGCAGCGGCATGGGCCCGGGCCTGGGGCCGAAGTCTGCTGATCCTAGTGAGCACATGCGGTTTCACCTGTTTTTCATCCCCGTTGCGGCATCCTCGGCGGGTTCTTGAGCCGCCCTTGCGGCAGCAGCAGCATGCGTGCTCTTCTTTTGGCCGGCAGCCTCAGTCTCGTAGCGCTGGCATTCGGTGGCCTCAGCCCGGCCAGGGCCCACGTGGGGCACGGCGATGAGTTTCAGCAGCAAGGAAATGTGGGTCAGGTGAAGGCCAGTGCAGAGATCGATTCGCTGCTGGGCATCACCACCGCTCCAGCCAAACAGTCTGGTGGTGGCGTCACCATCCCCGCCGCCGCGTTGGTAGATGCGGATGGCAGGTCCCTGGTGTTCGTCAAGAGCGGCGCCACCTACGACCCGGTCTTCATCCAAACCGGCGCCAGCCAGGGCGATCAGATCGACGTCACGGACGGCAGCCTCTCGCCGGGGGACAACGTGGTGACCCAGGGGGCCCTCTCGCTCTACGCCGAGTCCAAGAAAAGCCAAAGCGCCGCCGCACCCAGCGGCGACGGATCCACACCACCCGTACCAACAACGACCCCGGCGGCCACCGCCTCAGCCACCACCAAAAGTGCCGCAGAAGGTCCCAACCCCCTGCTGATCGGCGCCGGCGCTGCGGCGCTGGTGGTGGGCGGGGTGGTCGTGGCCACGGGCCTGGGCAAGAAGAACTGAGCCCCGACCCCTTCGTCCTCTGCCTCACCACCTCCCGATCCCATGTTCGAACGCCTGCTCAATCAGACGTTGCGCACCTCCATCGCCAAGCGTTGGTTGGTGGTGGTTGCCTCCATCTTGATCAGCCTCTGGGGCCTCTCCAGCGTGAGCCGGATGCCCCTTGATGTGTTTCCCCAGTTCGCGCCACCCCAGGTGGATGTGCAGACCACAGCTGCTGGTCTGGCGCCCGAGGAGGTGGAGCGGCGCATCACCATGCCGATCGAATCGGCCGTCAACGGCCTGCCGGGGGTGGAGACGGTTCGCTCCTCCTCGAAGGTGGGGCTCTCGATGGTGCAGGTGGTCTTTGCTCAGAACGCCGACATCAACAGGGCGCGTCAAGCGGTGGCGGAACGGCTCCAGCCGATTGAGGCAGAACTGCCCGCCAGTGCCAGCGCCCCGGCGATCTCGCCGCTGGTGTCGCCCTTGGGGACGATCCTGCAATACGCCTTCACCTTGAAGGGCGGCGGCCCCACCGCAGCGATGGAGCTGCGGCGGATCGTCGCCACCACGTTCAGCAACCAGATCCTGGCCGTGCCCGGGGTATCCCAGGTGATCCTCTACGGCGGCGAGGAGGCCCAGCAGCAGATCCGGATCGATCCTCAACAGCTTCTGGCCCGCAACGTGTCGCTGCAGGCGGTAGCCGAGGCTGCCGGCGCGGCCAGCGCCCATGCACCGGGTGGTTTTCTGATCGCGGGCGGACAGGAGAAGCTGATCCGGGCCAGCGGCCAGGCCAGCAGCAGCGACGATCTGGCCGATTCGGTGGTCATGGGCAACAAGGGGCAACCGCTCCGGCTGGGTGATGTCGCCGAGGTGAGCCTGGCCAGCGCCCTCAAGCGCGGCGATGGCAGCTTCAACGGCAAGCCGGCGGTAGTGCTGATGGTCAACAAACAGCCCGACATCGACACCCCCAGGGTCACCCGAGCGGTGGAGGAGCGCATCGCCGCCCTCAGCAAGGGCCTGCCAAGCGACATCCATGTGAAGCGCACCTTCCGTCAGGCCAGTTTCATTGAATCGGCGATCAAGAACGTCAGCAGTTCCCTGATCGAAGGCGTCCTGATCGTCTCGGTGGTCACGGTGCTGTTCCTGATGAACTGGCGCACCGCCGTCATCACCCTCAGTGCCATCCCCGTGTCGCTGTTGATCGGGTTGATGCTGATGCGCGCCTTCGGGCTGGAGATCAACACCATGACCCTCGGTGGTCTTGTGGTGGCCATCGGCTCGGTGGTGGATGACGCCATCGTCGACATGGAGAACTGCTACACGGGGCTACGCCAGAACCAGGCCGCCGCCCATCCCAGGAAGCCGCTGCAGGTGGTGTTCGAGGCGTCGGTAGAGGTGCGCCAACCGGTGCTCCTCTCCTCCCTGATCATCGTGGTGGTCTTCGCGCCGATCTTCAGCCTCACCGGGGTGGAGGGACGAATCTTCGCGCCGATGGGCCTGGCCTACGTGTTCTCGATTGTGGCCTCCTCCTTCGTAGCGCTCACGCTCACGCCGGCGCTGTGCGCGATCCTGCTGGCCAACACGCGGCTTCCAGCCGAGAACACCTGGATCGCCTCCTGGGCGGAGCGGGCTTACCGGCCATGGCTGGAGATTGCACTGATCTCACCCAAGCGTGTGCTGGCCGCAGCACTGGCGATCGTCGTGGTGGCCTGCGCCATCCTGCCCAGCCTGGGGCGGGTGTTCCTGCCGGAGTTTCGCGAGAAATCGCTGGTGAATTCGATGGTGCTCTACCCCGGTGTGTCGCTGGAGATGACCAACCGCGCCGGCCTGGCCCTCTCCAAGACCCTCATGACGAGCCCCCTGTTCGAATGGGTGCAGGTGCGCGCCGGGCGGGCCCCCGGCGATGCCGATGGTGCCGGGGTGAACCTGGCCCATGTCGACGTGGAGCTGAGCGATCAGGCCACGGCCAACCGTCCGGAGAGCATCCGCCAGCTGCGGCAGGCCTTTTTGAAGCTACCTGGGGTGGCCCCGAACATCGGCGGCTTCATCTCCCACCGCATGGATGAGGTGCTCTCGGGGGTTCGCAGTGCGATCGCCATCAAGATCTACGGGCCCGATCTGGGCGAGCTGCGCAGGATTGGGGAGCAGGTGCGTGACGCCATCGAACCGATCCAGGGGGTGGTGGATCTGCAGCTTGAACCCCAGTTGCCGATCCAGCAGGTTCAGATCGATTTCAATCGCCAGGCCGCCACAGCCAATGGACTGACCATGGCGCGACTCTCCGAGGCCGTGGAGATCGCCCTCAACGGCAAGACGGTGGGGCAGGTGGTGAGCACCAGCACCGAGCGCATGGATGTGGTGGTGATGCTGGGCGAGGACTCCCGCAACAGCCTTGATGCCCTGCGGGCGATTCCGATTACCACCCCCGCAGGCACCATGCTGCCGCTGGGAAGCCTGGCCCGCATCGACTACGGCCTGGGCGCCAATGTGGTCAACCGGGAAGACGTCTCCCGGTTGATCGTCGTGTCCACCAACGTCAGTGGCCGGGCGCTGGGTTCGGTCGTCGCCGACATCCAGAAGGTGGTCGACAGCAAGATCAAACTGCCAAGTGGCTATCTGATCCGCTACGGCGGTCAGTTCGAATCGGAGGAGCGGGCCACTGCCAACCTGGTGAGCTACAGCCTGGTGGCCATGGTGGTGATCGCCGTGTTGATGTTCGCCTCGGTGCAATCACTGCCGGCCACGATCGCCATTCTGCTCAACCTGCCCCTGGCCCTTGTCGGTGGTCTGGTCGCCATCCTGCTCACCGGCGGCGTGCTCTCGGTAGCCTCCCTGATCGGGTTCATCACCCTCTTCGGGGTGGCGGTCCGCAACGGCCTGCTGCTGGTGGACAACTACAACCGCCGCCATGCCGAGGGAATGGAGCTCAAGGAGGTGATCCGCGCCGGCAGCCTTCAGCGCCTCAACGCAATCCTGATGACCGCCCTGACCTCGGCCCTTGGCACGTTGCCGCTGGCCCTGGCCTTCGGGGCAGGCAACGAGATCCTGCAACCCCTGGCGATTGTGGTGCTGGGTGGCTTGATCACCTCCACGGCCCTAACCCTGCTGGTTCTCCCAGCCCTGTACGCCCGTTTCGGTGGCTGGCTGCTGCCCGGCCACAAGCCAGCTGTGGGCGAGGCTTGATCCCTTGATCCGCGATGGGTCCTCGATGTCTAAACCGGGTTTCACTCAAAGACGAAACAGGGCGTCGTACTTGAAGTACCCCTGCTTGCGCAATCCCTCCACCGCCAGCATCCTGCGCATTTCGATGATCTCGGCGCGCTGGGCAACGATCACGCCGCGGGCAAAGCGCCGGATTGTGGTGTTGGTGCTCTTGGCCAGGGCGTCGTGGGCCATCATCAATGCCCCGGCGTGGTGCTCAAGCATGCCCTCAAGGAACCAAACCACCCGATTCTCCTTGGTGGGTGCCTTAGCCATCATGCGCATGCCATCGATTTGGGCCTGGCTCATGCGGGTGAGGCCCGCCAGGCTGTTCGGATCACCGCCGGTTGCCAGCGCCACGGGATAGACGGGCGCCTGGGGGTACCAGGCCTTGCGCCAGAGGCCCATCGCGCGGATCTCGTTGGCTTGATCGCGCCAGATCGTCTTGCCCAGGGCGCCCACTCCAGGGGAACCGATGCCGAAGACGAATTCGCTCATCCGCAGGGCGCCGGTGTGGTGCTGCACCATTCCATCGATGAAACGCAGGTCGTAGGTGGCACCGGCAGGGCCCACGTCATGGGCGTGGCCGGCATGGGCCGGGGCAGATCCGGCAGGGGCAGACATGCCGGGCAAGTTCTGCATCCCTGGCATGCCGTGGTGCCCCTCGTGATTCATGCCACCGGGCATCTGGGCCAGGACAGGAGCCGCCACGCTGAGGGAAGAAGCAAGCGCGATCAAAGAAGCGATGAAGCGGGACGGGCGCATGGCGGCAGGTTGGGGCATCTCACGGTATGGTCTCCTCCTAACTGGAGAGTCAAGGGGTAAGGCGTAATAAATTAGACTGACGGCTCTCGGACGCTCACCACCAATCCCCCTCAGGGTTGATACCCAATCGTAAACGTCCCCGGTTCCGGTTCCTTTTCGCACATCGCTCCATCCGGAACCAACTTGGCCCGACAGCGAAGGTAGAAACCTACCTTGGCCTCAGCAAGCAGGCTGTGCTTTACGGTCAAATTGAGGCTGGTGCCTACGGGTTGGGAAAGGAGATTCACCTTGCCAGGCACGGGTTGGCTAGACATTAACAAGAGTGAAACGACATCATAGCCGGGCAGGGATGGATGTTCGCCGATGGTTTGGATTTGACCCTGAATCTGTGCCTGATTTTCAATAACCTGCGCCATGGGGGACTTCTCCATTAAGTTCCGGACTAATTAGCAATCTAGCCAAGGCCTCGCCGATCGGCAGATCGGTATGACTTTCGAAATAGGTGTAAGCTGGCATCGGATTGACTTCAAAACAGACGTGTTCGCCCTGCGGGTTGACCCGCAGATCGATTCCTGCCAAGGGCAGTTCCATGGCCTTGGCCAAGGTGACGCAGCGTGCGGCGATATCCTCGGGCAGCGTCGTGCTCTGCAGTCGCGGTTCCGCACCATGGTTATGGGCATAGCGATAGTCCACGCCGTCACTTTCAATCGTGGCGGCATAGCATTCACGACCGACCACATGCACCCGCACATCCACTCCGGGAATGTACTGCTGGAACTGGACGGGGAGGGATGAAAGATAGGGCAGGCGCTCGGCGGATTCGGCATCCAGTTCCCGCACAATGGAACGCACGCCACTGATGGATTTGTAGATCACCCGTCCATGGGTGCGCCAAAACGTGAGGGCCTCCTCGGCATCGCTGGTGACCAGGGTCGTAGGCACGCTGAACCCGGCTGCGCCGATGGCCTGCAACTGATGGGGTTTGGAGGCATTCCCCTGCATCGCCCGCGGACGGTTGATAACCAGGGCCGGTGCGTTGTCCAGCCATTCCACCAGCAGCCCATGCAGGCGGGCGACATGCTGCTGGGCCCCCGCCTCCAGGCCCTGGACGTTGGGTTCCAGGGGGCGGGCATAGACGCTGGTCACCTCAGCCAGGGGAACCTTTCTGCCGCCGCAGAGGAACGCCCCGCCCAGTCCGGAGGGGGTGATGTCGATGCTGAGGTC
>CAMCQR010000067.1 GCA_945877115.1 Synechococcus sp. UW140
GAGTGGGTCACGGGCTTCATTGGAGTGGTGCTGTTGGCCTTGTCCCTGGCCGATTCCCTGCGCCAACGGCGGCACAGGGGCCGTTCCGAAACCTGAATTCCCAGCCTGCTGAATTTCCCCTGGAGGGGAGATTTCAGAGGTAGAACCCCACCGTTGTCACCACCCTGGTTCCCTGGGCCCTCAGGGCGCTGCGCAGCAGGATCGTCGATTGGTTGTGGAGCAGGTTCTCCCAGCGGTGTCGGGTCACGAAGACCGGCAGCACCACCACACAGAAGCGGTTGCGGTCCTTGCGATGTTCCACCTCAAAGGTTTTGACAAAGTCCACCACCGGATCCACCAGGGAGCGGTACTGGGAATCCAGGACCTCAAGACGCACTTCGGGCACCTGGCGGGCCCATTGCTCCTTGAAAGCCTCGACATTGCCGACGCCCAGATCCACATGCACCGCCACCAAGTCGCTGGCGATGGTGCGGGCAAAGCGGATGGCTTCAAAACTGCCGCGATGCAGCTGGCCCACCAGCACCACCGTTGGGGATCCGCCGCTCACTGGCGGATCGGGCAGTTTGAGCAGCTTGTCCGAGGCCAGGCGCAGGCGACGGCTGACGGCGTAATAGTGGTTGCGAATGCGCAGGAAAACAGCCACTAGCGCGGGAATGGCAAGCACCACCAACCAGGCCCCCTGGCTGAACTTGCTGAACAGCAACACCATCGTCACCACGCTGGTGATGGCGGCCCCGAGGCCGTTGACCAGGGCCTTGCCCAACCAGCCCCGTCCCTTTTCTTTCCACCAGTGCACCACCATGCCGGCCTGGGAAAGGCTGAAGCTCAGGAAGACCCCCACGGCGTATAGGGGAATCAGTTGGCTGACGCTGCCATTGAAGATGATCAACAGCAGGGCGGCGAAGCCGCTGAGGGCATAGATGCCATTGCTGAAGACCAGCCGATCCCCCAGGGAGGCGAGCTGGCGGGGTAGGTAGCCATCGCGGGCCAGAAAGGCGGCCAGCCTGGGGAAATCGGCATAGGCGGTGTTGGCCGCAAGCAGCAAAATCAGCAAGGTGGCGAACTGCAAAATGGCCAGCAGGGGGCCATTGCCAAAAATCCGCTCACCGAGTTGGTAAAGCAAGGTGGGACCGTTCTCCACGTAAACCAGGCCCGTCTGGTGGGCCAGGGCGCTGATGCCGGTGAACATCACCGCCAGCAGCAGCACCATGACCGCCAGAACGTTGCGGGCGTTGCGCCATTCCACCGGCCGGAACGCGGCCACGCTGTCGCTGATGGCTTCGATGCCCGTGAGGGCCGCACAGCCAGAACTGAAGGCCCGCATCAAGAGCAGGGGGCCAAACAGCATCAGGCCCCCTTCATGGGCCTTGGTCAACAAGGCTTGTTGGCTGGCCAGGGGTGTGGCAGGTAGCAGCCCCTGTCCGGTCTTGACGGCCCCCGCCAACAGCAACAGAAAGATCATGCCCATGAACAGATAGGTGGGCAAGCTCAACAACTTGGCGCTCGAACTGACGCCCCGCAGGTTGGCCAGCATGACCAGAAACACCGCCAGCAGGCAAAGCGGTACTCTCTGAGCCTCCAGCCCTGGGAAATACGAGGTGAGGGCGGCAATGCCCGCCGCCGTACTCACCGCCACCGTGAGCACGTAATCGATCGAAAGGGAGGCACCGGCGATGAGGCCCGCCAACGGGCCGATGTTCTCCTGGGAAACCCGATAGGAGCCGCCGCCATGGGGGTAGGCCTTGATCGTCTGGCGATAGCTGGTGCCGACGATCAACATCAGCACCACGATCAGCCCCGTGATCGGCAGGGTGAGACTGAGGGCGGCGGCCCCCGCCATGCCCAGGGTCAAGACGATCTCCTGGGTGGCATAGGCCACGGAAGAAAGGGCGTCGGAGCTGAGGATCGCCAGGGCTTCGGCATTGCTATAGCGCTCTTCATGGCTGGCGCTGGTCGGCAGGGGACTGCCAATGACCATGCGGCGCAGCCGGTCAAAAACGCTGTGACGCTCCATGGGCAGGTCGCTTCGGTTGGCGAGTTGCCGCAAACCTAAATCTCGCCCCCCTAAAGCCTCTTTTTTCTGCTTAACGTTGCTGCGCTCTGCCACCACCATCTCTTGACACTTTCCCCGCAGCGGCAGCCCTGGCATGCCCTGGAGGCTCAAGAATGCCAGGGCTTGCTTAGCAGTGGTGAAGACGGCCTTGGCACTGCCCAAGTCGCCGCTCGACTGGCTGAGCATGGGCCCAATCGCATTGAGTTGGCTGCTGGGCGCAGTCCTTGGCGAATCCTCTGGGACCAATTAAGCAACGTCATGTTGCTGATGCTGCTGGCGGTGGCTGCCGTTTCGGCGGTGGTGGCCCATCTGAATCAGCGGTTTCCCAAAGATGCGCTGGCGATCCTGTTGATCGTTGGGCTCAATGCCCTGCTGGGGTATCTGCAGGAATCCAAGGCCCAGCAGGCCCTTCAATCCCTGCGCCGCATGGCCCAGCCCATGGTCACGGTCTGCCGCGACGGCCGCTGGGATCGGATCTCGAGCGAGCAGTTGGTGCCCGGCGATCGCATCCGTCTGGAAGCAGGGGACCGGGTGCCCGCCGATGGGCGCTTGCTTGAGGGGGCCGATCTGGGTTTGCGCGAGGCAGCCCTCACCGGCGAAGCGGAGTTGGTGGAAAAACGGGCCCAGCTGGTGCTCGACACGGCTACGCCAGTGCTTGATCGCCGCAACTGCGTCTTTCAGGGCACCGAGGTGGCTCGCGGCCGCGGCACCGCCCTGGTCACCCAAACCGGCATGGACACGGAACTGGGACAGATCGCCCAGCTCATCAATACCGCCGGTGGTGAAACCACCCCGCTGCAGCAGCGCCTGGATGGCTTGGCCAATGTGCTCGTGGGCAGCGCCCTGGTCCTGGTGGCCTTGGTGGTGCTGGGTGGCTGGCTGTTGGGCCAGCCCTTGCTTGATTTGCTGGAGGTGGCGTTGTCGATGGCGGTGGCGATCGTGCCGGAGGGGTTGCCGGCCGTGATCACCGTGACCCTCGCCATCGGCACCCAGCGCATGGTGCAGCGAGCCGCCCTGATCCGGCGTCTGCCGGCCGTGGAGGCGCTGGGATCCGTCACCGTGATTTGCTCTGACAAGACGGGCACCCTCACCCAGAACCGCCAGGTGGTGCAGGAATTGCGTTGTGGCACCGAGGCCATCGCCGTCAGTGGCCAGGGCTACGACCCGAGTGGCACCTTGAGCCCTTCGCCCCTGATCGTCCCCTTCGCCGAGCGCCATGGGACGGCCGCCGGCGCCGTCGACTTGTTGCTCCAGGCCGGGGTTCTCTGTAGTGATGCCGAACTCACCAGCAAGCCAGAAGGCGGTTGGGATGTGTTGGGCGACCCCACCGAGGGCGCCCTGGTTGTGGTGGCGGCGAAGGCTGGACAAGAGGCCGTGGCGCTGCGCCAGCGCTTCCGCCGCCAGGGGGAGATTCCCTTCAGTTCCGAGCGCCAGTGGATGGCGGTCTGGGTCCGCGATACGGATGGGGAACTGCAGGCCCCCCTGGGCCCTGCCGCCGCAGGTTCCGGCACTTTGATGCTGACGAAAGGGGCACCAGAAGTGCTGATCAACACCTGTGACCGCTGGCTTGCACCCTCCGGGGTGGAAGGGCTCAACGACCCCCAGCGCCAATGGTGGCTTGGCCAGGCCCGCGAGCTGGCCGCCAGGGGGCTGAGGGTTCTGGCTTTTGCCGCTGCCCCGAACCATCCGGGCCCGGAACGGCCGGTGGAAAAGCAGGTGTTACTGGGCTTGATGGCCCAGCTGGATCCAGCCCGGCCAGAGGTGACAGAGGCCGTGGCCCGTTGCCGCCAGGCCGGCATACGGCCCGTGATGATCACCGGCGACCATCCCCTGACGGCCCATGCCATTGCCATGGGCATTGGGCTGTTGCCGGCCAGCAGCGGTCTTGGCCAAGGTTCCGTGGCCGATGAAGTGGTGCTGGGTCAGGTGCTGGAGGCCAGCGACGAGGAGCAGTTGCGCCAGTTGGTGCGCCGCTGCAGTGTTTTTGCCCGCGTGCCACCCGAACAGAAGCTGCGCATTGTCCGGGCCCTGCAGGCGAACGGCCAGGTGGTGGCCATGACGGGCGACGGCGTCAACGATGCCCCGGCCCTGAAGCAGGCCCACATCGGTGTAGCCATGGGTTTGACCGGCACCGAGGTGAGCAAGGAGGCCGCCGACATGGTCCTGCTTGATGACAACTTCGCCACGATCGTCAATGCGGTGGAGCAGGGGCGGTTGGTGTATGCCAACATCCGCCGCTTTGTCAAATACATTCTGGGCAGTAATGTCGGCGAATTGCTCACCATCGCCGCCACTCCGCTTCTAGGACTCAGCGGTGTCCCCTTGACTCCATTGCAGATTCTTTGGATGAATCTGGTCACCGATGGTTTGCCGGCCCTAGCGCTTGCCCTGGAACCCGGCGAGAGAGATCTGATGGCACGCCCCCCCGCCGAACCAGGAGAATCTATTTTTGCCAGGGGAATTGGTACTTACATCATAAGAATTGGCATCATTTTTGCGGCTTTCAGTATTGCGCTCATGCTCTATGCAGCCCGTAGCGGTGCCCCCTGGCAAACCATGGTATTCACCACCCTGTGTCTGGCCCAGATGGGCCATGCTTTAGCGGCACGCAGCGATCGGCCGTTGCTGCAGGTGCCGGCCTTCTCCAACCCCTGGTTGCTGGCGGCTGTAGGCATCACCACCTTGCTGCAGCTGCTGTTGCTTTACGTCAAGCCACTGGCCGCCTTTTTCGGCACCTCGCCTTTATCGCTGCGCGATCTGGCGATCTGTGTTGGGGTCAGTCTGTTGTTCTTCGTCTACCTCGAGCTTGAAAAGGTTTTTCGGCTCTGGCGTCGCCAAAGGCATGCCGATGCCTGAGGGAGCCTTGATCAGTCAGGATGGTTTGCATGGATTGGCTGCCGCCTGATCTGGGTTCCCTGGCCGAGGGCCTGCCCGGGATGATTCTTGAGGGGGTCACCAGCAACCCCCTTTTGGGCTATGGCTTGATTGCTATGGCCATGTTGCTGGAAAATCTCATCCCACCCATTCCTTCGGAGTTAATTATGCCCCTGGGGGGAGCATTGGTCCAGGAGGGGCGCCTGGATTTTCTGCCGGTGGTGTTGGCCGGTCTGGTGGGCACGGTGCTGGGGGCCTGGTTCTGGTATTGGGTCGGGAGGCTCATCAGGGCCGAACGGTTGGCGGTATGGCTGGGGCACCGGGGCCGTTGGATTGGCCTTGGACCCCAGGCCCTGGCTTCCAGCCAGGCCTGGTTTGGGCGCCATGGGGCCGCCGTTGTCTTTTGGGGTCGACTATTGCCGGCGATTCGCACCCTGGTTTCCGTTCCGGCGGGGATGGAGTCGATGCCCCAGTTGCCCTTTTTGCTATGGACGACTGCTGGCAGCCTGATCTGGGTGCTGGTGCTCACCCTGGTGGGGATGGTCTTGGGCTCCAGGGCCGCAGAATTTTTCGCTTTTCTGGGACCGATCAGCGGCTGGCTCAGTGCCTCGGTGCTGCTGCTATTGGGGCTCAGAATGATCCTTCCCTGGCTGATTTCGAAGTTTCAACGGCAGCGGCAGACTTGAGTGATCGGGCTTGCCATGGCCATCGCCCCTGGCGGTTCCAGCGGTTGCTGGCTTGGATGGCACCACTGGGATGCTGTCTGGTTTGATCACTGTCGGGTTGGTTTGGGATCGGGGGCCAACAAGGCTGGCTCTTGCAACCGCTGGTCTTCTTCCCCTTGCACGGCGCCGTCCACCCGTTGACGACTTTGATTGATCTTCGGAGCCAGCCGTTCTTCCACGGCCGCCAAAAAGAAGATCATGCCACCCACCAGAGTGAGGCCGATCAAAGCCAGGGCGCCGAATAGTCGTTGGCGGTTGTCCGGTTGATCCTTAGGTTTCTCAGCCGGCACTCCGCAATCGCTGCAGATCAGTAGGTTGCCCCGGCGTCCCACCTTGGTGACCATGCGACAGCCGCAGCGGCGACAGGACAAGACACTCTTCCCCAAAGGTTCACTTTGACAGCGCCAGGCCGAGGAAGGGGTCGCAGCCGTTGCGGATTTTGCCGCTGCGGTTCCATTTTGGGCTGAGTTGAACTCAGATCAGACCATCCTTAGCCTAGACCGGTAACCACCAGCCGGTTATTCGTGGTCCTGAAATGCGCTCCACCCCTCCGTCGTTGCAACCTGCTCCTGGCCCCTCGGATCGACTGTTCGTCCTGGGGGCCGGCCGCAGCGGCACCAGTCTGGTGACGGGTCTCTTCCGTCGCAGTGGACTGCACATGGGAGATTCGGCTTACTTACCACGACAGGCCAACCCCCATGGGTTCTTTGAGGATCGGGAGGTCAATTCCATCAATGAGGGCCTGTTAGCCCGCTGCCTGCCCCAACGGATCAACTCAGGGCCCTGCGGCCATGGGCATGACGTCCCTGGGGAGGGTCAACGCTGGTTGGCGCGCTTGCCTGCGGAGATCACCCCCCTGGCGACAGCCGACTTGTCCAGCCGTATCAGCGCCGTTCTGGCCAAGGGGGCGACTTGTTTGAAGGATCCCCGCTTCTGTTACACGCTGCCGGCCTGGTGGGCGGCCCTGGAACCAGGGGCGAGGGTGAGCCATCTCTGTGTTTTTCGTCACCCCAGTGTTGTGGCTGCCAGTATTTTGCTCGAATGCCGTAGCGCTCCCTATCTGGCCAATTTGGCCATTAGTCCAGAATTGATTTTCGCCAATTGGTGTTTGTTGTATCGCCATGTGTTGGAAAAGCATGTGCACACTGGAGCATGGTTGTTTGTTGCTTATGAGAGCCTCTTTGAAACCACGACCCTGGATCGCATCGAAGCCTTCAGCGGCCATTGCTTAGATCGGGAATTGGTCGATCCGGCCCTCAACCGCAGCCGAGCTGAACTGACAACTACCGTAGAAGCAGAGGCCATATACCAGCAATTGCTAGGGCGCAGCCAGGGATCAGGAGCTGGAGTTCCATTTTCAGGAACTTCTATTGCCACTGAAAGCGGCGTTGTGATTTGGCATGTGGGCCGCTGCGGTAGCAGTGTGCTGGGTCAATGTCTAAACCAGCATCCCGCCATCCAGGAGGAGAATGAGATTCTGAATCGTTGGATGCCACAACACCGCGGCGAGCAACCCCTGCCGGATTTGGAGGCGGCCTTGGAGACGGTTTGCAGAAGCCGCCGCAAGCCGGTACAGATCGTGGAGATCAAGTTTCTGGCGGCCCAGCACCCTGGCCTTTTTGGTCTCGATTCCCTGGCCCTCGCTGATCGCCTCAGTCCCTACGGCTGGCAGCGCCATGTGGTGCTGGAGCGCTCCAATTTGTTGCGCCGCATGGTGTCCCATTGCATTGGCCAGCAAACCCAGCGTTTCCATCTGAGTGTTGCCGAAGCCAAGCCAGCCCCCCAGGCCATCACCCTTCCCCTGGAGGCGATCACGGTGGGGCTGGAGACCCGCTCCCTGTTGGATTGGTTGGATATCATGACGGCTGGCTATCGCCAATTGCGACACGGCTTGGCCAAACGCGGCGGCTATCTGGATGTGATTTACGAGAAGCATCTTCAGAGTGATCCCCTTGTGGGTTATCGTCTGATTTGCGAAAATCTCGGGTTGCCTGTGGTCAGTGTCAATGTAGGACTGCAGCGCACAAATCCTTATTCCATGGAAGCACTGATCGTTAATTTTGAGGAGCTGCATTCCCTCCTGGCTCCCACGGCCCATGGCTGGATGCTGCACGAATCATGCGCCTGATTCTCACACTATTATGTCGCAATGAGGTCGACATCATTGAAAGTATGATTCGATTTCACCTGGGCCAAGGGGTTGATTGTATTGTGGTCACGGATAATGGTTCAAGCGATGGTACGAGAGATTGCTTGCAGCACTATGTTCAGTCTGGAAAATTGTTGTTGATTGACCAGCCTGAATCGACCCATGATCAGTCAGCCTGGGTGAGCATAATGGCCCGAATGGCAACAGAACAACTGGCGGCTGACTGGTTGATTCATAGTGATGCCGATGAGTTTTGGTGGCCCCTTAAGGGCAATTTGAAAACTACCCTGCAGGCTGTGCCAGCAGGGATTCAAGCCCTTACCGTGGGGCGCACTAATTTTCTGCCCCCCCCCCGGGATTGCTTCCCGGAGGGTCCGGATACTGCATGCTTCCATCAGCGTCAGATCTTGCGGGAGCGACGCTCTCTCAACAGTTTGGGCCAGCCCTTACCCGGCAAGATTTGTCATCGGTCCTTGCCAGGAATCAGCATCACTGATGGCAATCATGCCGCTGTTCTGGCCGGCCAGGCCTTGGTCGCCCCTGAAACGACGGCGATCGAAATCCTGCATTTTCCGGTGCGCAGCCTGGCCCAATTCAGCGCCAAGATCAGCCATGGCGCCCAGGCCCTAGCCAACAATCCCCGTTTACCTCCCGAAGTGGGTGCCACCTGGCGGCAGGTCTATCGCGAGCATGTGCTGGGCGGCACCATTGACACCTACTACGACAGCCTGTGCCTGACGCCCCTCGATCGAGAGCGGCAGCTCCAGGAGGGGAGTTTGCTACATGATTCCCGTTTGCACCATTGGTTGGCCGGCCCCTCACCCACGGGCCGGCCAGCCTGGGAGATCATTCCAGACGATCCGCCGCCGCTTGTGGCTGTAATTACTCCCTATTTCAAAGAGTCCCTCGATTTGCTGTGGCAGTGCCATCGCTCAGTGCTGGCCCAGGACTATCCGTGCCTTCACGTGTTGGTGGCAGATGGTGAGCCCCAGGCCGCCCTGGATGCTTGGCAAGCCCACCATGTTGTATTGCCGCAAGCCCATGGCGATATCGGTTCAACTCCAAGGCTGATCGGTAGTTTCCACGCCATTGGACTTGGGGTGGAAGCCGTGGCTTTTCTGGATGCCGATAATTGGTTACACCCTGGCCACATCAGTGGTCTGATGCAGGCGCGAGCTGAAACTGGAGCGGCCTTTTTGTCTTCCAGCCGGATGTTGTGTCGCTTGGATGGAAGTGTGATGGGTCCATGTCCGCTGATTGATCCAAAGCGGTTTATCGATACCAATTGCATGCTTTTCGCTAAGGAAGCATTCTCTCTTTTGCACCATTGGGTTTTGATGCCCGATTACGGCCACCTCATCGGCGATCGAATCATGTTGCACCACGTGCGGGAGTCTGGAGTCAAATGTCAGCATGTGGATGAACCCTCTGTTTTTTATCGCTGCGGCAAGCCAGGTCTTTACCGGCAGATGGGCGAAGAGCCCCCGGTAGGAATTCCAGCACGACCCGATTATGAGGCATCCTTTCATCGTTGGTTAGCGGACGGTAATCCATCTCTCTAAGAATCATGCTTGGAGGTGAGTGCCGAAGCGGCTGTCGGATTGCATTGCACGCGATTGAAGATCAGAACTTGGTAGTTTGTCAGTCCTGATGGCGGTTATGGGACGTTGATCCATGCGACTCATTTATCCTGACCAACGCCAGGAAACCGCCAGCAAGGCTGAGAGGCCTTTGCTGCTGAAGCAGCAAGGGGAGTGGGCGCAGGAGGGTTGCCGCGTCTTCTCAGAATTGTTGATCGCCAACCTGGACAGCGGTCACGATCTAGGCCAGGATTAGCGCAAAGCATCACTTACTGTCGCTGCTTAATGACGAGTTACAGATCAGTTCAAAGGCTTCGGTATCTAAACCACTCCATGGGATGCGACCAATGACGCCGGGATTGACCCCACCGCTTCACATCTGTGTACGCAGAACCGTTGACTGGGGCGATGAGGCCGCCTTCCGGGCCCAGCTCAATCCAGCCTTCTCCCCGAAGGTGGACGCCTTCAACAGCACCTTCCGTCTTCCCTATCACGCGTTTCGCCAGGAGATGCGCGAGATCGCCCAGGCCAACCTCGAACAGGTTCAAGGAGCTGTGCTCTCTAAGTGGGAGGAGGTGCCTGATGGGGCCTTGGTGGCACCCGTGGATGATGACGACTGGTTCGCGCCCCAACTGGTGGAGGCCATCCAGGCCGCTGCAAATCACGAGGTATTGGGGCTGTATTGGCCACAGAGCGCGATTGAACTGCCGATTAACAACCAGCACCGTCGCCGCCTGCTGCTTCGACGTCTAATCCCTGGCCTCGGGCCCCGTTGGTTCTGCGCTACTAACAGCTACGTGATCCGCAAGGGCAGCGTCGACCCGAGCTGCTTCACGGGCCATGTGGCCGCCAGCAGCTGGTTCCAGCAAAATCCCGAGCGGATTCGCGTGGTGCATCAGCGCTTGAGTCTTCACAACCGCTCCCTCGCTTCCATCACATCGCTCAATTTCGGCAAGCCTTCGATTACACCGGCCCAGCTTCGCCGCCGCTGTCGGGCCTATAGGCGTCTCTACCGCCGCTGGCATAGGGTTCCGCCAGGGCTGGAATGGTGCCTACCATTTCTGCAGCAGATGGAGGTGCTTATGGCCCGACTGCAGGACAGTGAGCTGTGATGGATCCATCTAATATTGGTTAGTGTATGGTAAATCACCTTTTGTAGATTGGTTCTGACCTAAAAAATCGGTGAATAACCAACTTTTTAGGGTTTGAGTTGCTAAGTTTTAACAGCCATTATTGTAGATTTATTGTCGAAGTCGATGGCTGTAGTTTACTTATGGTGATTTCGACAAAAGAGCTGGTCACTGATCAGCTCTTTTGTATTAACTGTTTGCCAAGATCATGATCTAATCATTTTGGCCTGGCCTTCACCCAGCCTTCACAACCTGCTTCGACTTGATTTGGCGACGCAGCCGGCGGCTGAAACCGAAGGCAGCTCCAGCACCCAAGAGGGGGAGGGGGCCTGGGACAGGCAGCGGGGTTGGGGGTAGCTGGTTGATGTTGATGACGATTTTACCGCTATTCGTTTGTATGACCGGACTACCACTGGTGATGTTTGTGTTGGCATCGAATTGGATTGTGCCCGTGATTCCAGATGCCCCAAAGACAATATTGTAAGTATCGCTGTTCAAATAGTTCTGATTGCCCGCGGCTTCAGTAGGTGACAAGCCAATGTAATTTCCATCACTGTTTGTAGTGCTTAATAGCTGAACTGTATTGGCTGCACCACAGAAACTGCAGGTGCCAGCAAGAAAGAATGAACCAAAGTCAGTGGTGACATTATCAATCCATAAATTAGTTGTAGGATTTGTAAATTTCGCAGTCGCAGCCGGAAAAAGATAGTCAAAACGTTGTTCATTGATGCCGAGACTACCCAATGGGCCCGTTTGGCCTACAGGAGTCCAGGCGCCAGCGATGGCATTATCGCCGCTTAAACCTTGGTAGATATAATTTCTCGTTCCTGACGTCAGTGCATTGCCAAGTGTTGATAGCTGCAGAGGACGAGTGTTGATTGTAGAGTTTGGATTGGGATCGTAGGTCGCTTGTGTTGCGGTATAAGTCAGTGTAATGGCACCAGCCGTTTGCGCCGAGGCCAGAACAAGCGCAGAAAAGCCCGTTTTGGTAAGGAGTTTAATGATGGATTGATCCATGATTTGTCGAGCAGGGTGGAAAGCAGTGGCTTCACTTTCAAACCTAGCCATGGGTAATTTTGATGTCAGCCTTGATTCGCCTAACAACAGATCTTCTTAAGCTTATTTAGCCGGGACTCGCTATGATGCCGGACCATGGGGTAGAAAGCTTAAAACTGAATGTCGGCTTAAGATTTAACTATTAATCCATATTTAGCCATTCGCGGCACTTGCCATCTAGGTCTTGCCATCTAGGTCTTGCCATGCGGCATGTTGGTTGTTGCCGATCGTCGGCGTTGGGCTTGGTTCGTTGCTGGAGAGCTGTTTTGACAGAGTTATTGTTTTTTATTCGCCACAAAAAAAGGTTGGCTAAAGACCAACCTTCATTGATGATTCAAATCTAAATTTAATCAGATTTGGTCTTGATTGAATTCGACATTTGGCCTTCAGTTGGATGCACTTTGGATCCGGCGGCGTAGGCGTCGGCTAAATCCAAAGGCGGCACCAGCACCCAAAACGGATAAGGGCGAGGGAACTGCGGACGTAGGGGGAATGGGTTCTTCTATTGTGATGAAGATTTTGCCACCACTGCTCTCAACCCGGCTGCCCATTGAGTTCACATTCGTGATATCGGTGTAGGCCTCATACTGAAGCGTACCCGTCTTCCCAGATGCGCCAAAGACTATATTATAGATACTACTGGTCAGTTTATTTTGATTTCCCGCGGATCCGTCAGGGGCTTCACCTATGAATTCAGCTAGTCCTGTCGTGGAAGCACTGGTCACGCTGACGGCATTGGCTGCACCACAAAAGTCGCAAATGCCATCAAGGTAGAAAGACCCAAAGGAAAGGTTTGAATTATTATTCCAAATGTTATTTTGGGGGGGACCAGGATTAATTGTTGTAGCAGCCCCAAAGTCATAATCAAATCGCTGCTCTCCTGAGCCTAGTGGACCAGTTGATCCAGGGCCAATTTGTGAGACTGGTATCCAAAAGCCAGCAGATGCATAGTTACCAAGTAAATTTGTGTAGATAAAATTTCTCGTTCCTGAAACAAGTGCTGTGCCTGCTGCTGAATACTGCAGTGGCCGGGTGTTTACTGTGGAGTTTGGATTAGGAACCCAGGTTGCTTTCATGGTTTCATAAGTGATAACAAAGGCCCCAGCGGCCTGGGTTGAACCCAAGACAAGAGCGGCTAATCCCACCCCAGATACCAACTTAGCGATGGATTGATGCATGGTTTTTAGTGGGTTGATGAAAGCAAGGTCTTCATTTTTGAAGCTAGCCATGACATGAAGCAGTGTCAGCATCGCCCGCAAGCTTGAAGGCGAAAAAATAGATCTGCTTAAGATTTAAGGCCTGGCTTGCTAATTATCACCACCAAAAGCCCACTTCGGTGAAACCTAAATACCAGGCTTAGATTTTATTTTTATTTT
>CAMCQR010000068.1 GCA_945877115.1 Synechococcus sp. UW140
TCCTATGGAGGTACTGCCATGTAAGGCCCCACAGCTCCCTGGGAGGCAGAACTCCCCATGAGGTCTATACTGATACCGAACACTGTTCCTCCCGCCCGGGGTTAACGATGTCAGGGGCCAGAACTGTCCAATAAAAGGCACCCGCCTCAGACCAAACTCAAAAACGTTGGCAAATCAACGGTAGCCTAGTAGAATTAAATCAATTGGCAAGTGCACTTAAGCTCTATTGGAGCAGCATTGCAGACGGGTATCCAGATGTTGATGATATAGCTGTCATTGTCATAGATTTAACCAAGAGGTCGCAAGTCAGCGATTCCTAGAGCAAGGCGAAGCGTTAATCGCGACTTTTATTAGTTACTGCGTTCAACTTGGAAAATCAAAAAACAGGACTTCTGTCCCAAACCAACTGAGCTGGCGCATCAGGGATGCCTTCGGAATAAAATTTTTTCTTAACCACAATATTGAAGTACAGCTCGTAACAGCTCCAGACCCCCTAAACTATCTTCACCCTTCCAACAGGGCCCCCATGCTCACCCTACCCCGCACGCTCAGCCTCACGCCTTCCCAGTTCGCTGAAGTGTGTGCGGCCAACCCTGAGGCGGTGCTGGAGCTTGATGCCCTAGGCCATCTGGTTGAAATGACCCCCACAGGCAGCGCCTCCGGTGCCCGCAACCAGACCCTCGGAGCCCTGCTGTGGCTGGCGATCGAGCAGAGCCGCCTGCCATTGAAGCTTTTTGATAGCTCCACCGGCTTCCTGCTTCCTGATGGTTCCGTACGCAGCCCCGACGCCAGTGTGGTGCGGTTAGAGCGCTGGCAAGCGTTGAGCGAGGCCGAACGGGAGGGTTTTGCGCCCCTCTGCCCCGATCTGGTGATAGAGCTGGCCAGCCCCTCAGATGAATCCCAGGCCTTGCGCAAGAAGATGGCTGCCTACATGGCCAATGGGGCCCGCCTCGGCTGGCTGCTGCTGCCTCAAAGCCGCACGGTGGAGATTTGGCAGACAAGGAACGCCGAAACAACCAACCCTCCCCTGATTCTTATTGATCCAAGCCGATTGGAGGCGGGCCTGGAATTCCCCGGCCTCGTGATTGATCCGCGCCGGATTTGGAAGGGCTGAAGGCACTTATCAGCGAAGGTTTACCTACTGCTCTAGATACCGGGTGGGGTTGTGGCTCACTCCGCACCGAAGTTCAGAGCTGCCTTGGATCAGCCTGAGAAATTGCGGCTGAAGATGGCGTGGTACATCAGCTTCACAAGCCCAACCACAACCAACGCCCCACCCCCACCAGGGCCGCAGTCCCGATGAGGCTCAACACCCGCCAACGGGCCCCCAGAAGCAGAACCAGGCCCAGCGCCACCAGGAGCAGGGCCACCCCATCCACCCCGGCCGCCGGCCCCTGGGGCCACAGAACCGGACCGGCCAGGACCACCGCCAGGCTGGCGATCACGCCGGTGAGCATGGCCGTGATTGCCGACAGGGGGGCCAGCAGGCGGGGTTTATCGCGACTGGCCTCCACATAGGGCGCGCCGATCAAGATGAAAGCAAAGGAGGGCAAGAAGGTGAACCAAACCACCACCAGTCCCGCCAGCCAGGCCAAACCCAGGGCACCGCTGGCGTTCCAGCCGCCCATGAAGCCCACAAAAGCCACAACCATGATCAGGGGCCCGGGGGTCGTCTCCCCCAGGGCCAGGCCATCCAGCATCTGGGCCGGTTGCAGCCAGCCGAAGTCCGTCACCGCCCCCTGGCTCACATAGGGCAGCACGGCATAGGCACCACCAAAACTGAGCAGGGCCACTTGGCTGAAGAAGCGGGCCATCGTCGCCAGCAGACCGCTCCACCCCTGCAGCCAGATCAGCAGCAGCAGCGGCACCCCCAGGGCCACACCAGTTGCCAACAGGGCCAGGAAAAGGCGGCGGCTGGAGGGTCTGGCATGGGCCGGTGGCGGAGTGTCGTCGTCGTGGAGATAGCCGTTTGGGGCGGACTTATCTTGGTTTCCACCAGCCTTGCCTACGTTGCGGTAGCCCGTGTCGTTCAGCCAGCTGGGCCTGAAGCGCTCCACCAAGATGCCGCTGCCGGCCGCTAGCGCCAGCAGCCAGGGATAGGGCCACTTCAGCAGCACCAGTCCGCTAAAAGCCACCAGGGCCAGCAGCCCCTGGAAGGGATGGCGCAGGGTGCGCTTGCCCACCAGCCAGGTGGCCTGCAACACCAGGGCCAACACCGCCGGTTTCAGGGCCCAGAACACCGACGTCAGCAAGGGCAAGTGGCCCCACAGGGCATAAACGGTGGACAGGCCGAGCAGCAGCAGCACCGACGGCAACAAAAACAAGCCGCCGGCGATCAGGCCGCCCGCCAGCCCATGCATCAACCAGCCCAGATAAATGGCCAGTTGGGTGGCCTCAGGACCTGGCAACAACAAACAAACCTGCAGGGCATGCAAAAAACGGCGCTCCGACAACCAGCGCCGCCGCCCCACCAATTCGTCGAAAAGCAGGGCGATCTGGGCCGCCGGACCCCCGAAACTGACCATGCCGAGCCGGGCCCAGAAGCGGGCCGCCTCCGCCAAAGACACCGCATCGACAGGGCCTTGTGAGTTAGCCAAGGTACTTGCCTTTGCCGGCAGTGACAGGCTACGGGCAGGCCGCCCCTGCACGACGTTGGCAGAATTACAACCAGCCCTGCGGTTCAGTTCTGCTGTTCAGCTCTGCTGTTCAGCCCAGGCATTGGCGCACGATCTCGTTGAGCTTGCCGGCTTCGAGCATGTAGGCGTCGTGACCCAGTTGGCTCTCCAGGGTTGAGAAGGTGACGCCAGAGCGCAAGCCCGCGGCCAGTTCTTGGTGGCGGTGGGGCGGGAAGAGGCGATCTGAGGAAACCGCCACCAGCCTCACCCGGGCCGTGATCCGCGCCAGGGCGGAGTCGATGCCACCGCGACCGCGACCGACATCGTGGCGATTCATGGCCTGGATGAGGGCGATGTAGCTGTTGGCGTCAAAACGGCGCACCAATTGCTGGGATTCCGCCGCCAGAAAGCCGGCGATCGCCTGCTCACGGCCGAGGGGATCAGCAGCGACGAAGCGTTGGTCGAGCTGCCGTTCGCAGCCGTAGGTGATCGTGGCGATCGAGCGGGCCAGGGCCAGACCCCGTTGGGGCCCACCACTGGGATCGTCGTAGTAATCACCGCCAAGAAAGTTGGGATCCTGGCGAATCGCCTCGATCTGACAGAGATGGAAGGGGATGTTTTCGGCACTGCAGCGGGCGGCCGTGGCCAGCAACAGCAGTCGTTCGACCCGTTGGGGTTCTTCAATCGCCCATTCAAGGGCCCGCATGCCCCCCATCGAACCGCCGATCACCGCATGCCAACGGGCAATGCCTAAGTGGTTGGCCAGTTGCCGCTCCGCCGCCACCAGATCGCGGATGGTCAAGGCCGGAAAGCGCGGCCCCCAGGGTCGGCCATCGGGCGCCAAGCTCGAAGGCCCGGTGCTCCCCTGGCAGCCGCCCAACACATTGGGACAGAGCACAAAGAAGCGATCGGTGTCCAGGGCGCGCCCGGGACCGACCAAGCCATCCCACCAACCCGGCGCCCCATGACCCGGCCCGGTAGGGCCTGCGGCATGGCTGTCGCCACTAAAGCCATGCAGGAGCAACACGGCATTGTCAGCGGCGTGATTGAGCTGGCCCCAGCTTTCCCAGGCCAGGGTGAGGGGACCAAGGCGGCCTCCCAATTCGAGATCTAGGGGGGCATCGCCAAACAGTTGGCTGAATTGGCGCTGGCCGCTCGGATCACCCGGTCGCCAGCCGCCATGGCGATGACGGCTGGCGGTGGGGGCTAGGTCAATGGTGAGGGGATCCATGGCGACAGGCTCAACGTTTTTCAGCAAACAGCTGGTCCCAGACGGCGCCTTTGGCAAAGAAAGTTTTGTCGATGCTCTGCCAGCCCCCAAAACTGGCGGCATCAAAGAGGGTTTTGACGGGGGCAAAGCGCGAGCTCACCTGGCTCCACACCTGAGGATCGACGGGACGGAAACCCTCTTCGGCAAAAATCCGCTGGGCCTCTTCGGTGCTCAAGTACCTGGCTAGGGCTTCGGCCGCCGCCCGGTTGCCATGACGATCGACATTGCGGTCGACGATCACCACCGGCGCTTCAATTCGGACGTTGACTGCTGGGACCACAAAGGGAGTCTTGAGGTCGCCGGCCTTAGTGGCCTGGATGGCTTCATTTTCATAATTCAAAAGCACATCCCCCTGGCCGCGTTTGAGGAAAGTATCGGTGGCTTCGCGGGCATCTTTGGGCAAATTATCAACTTTCCGGTACACCGCAGCCACAAAGTCCTTGGCCTGGGCTTCCGTACCGCCCGTGCGTGCTACCGAGCCCCAAAGGCCAAGGAAATTCCAACGGGCCCCACCCGAGGTCTTGGGATTGGCGGTGACGACGCTCACACCGGGACGGGCCAGATCGGCCCACTGGCGGAGGCCCTTGGGATTGCCGGGGCGGGTCAGAAAGGCCACCACCGAATGGGTGATGATCGAACCATTGGGCAGTTCCTTTTCCCAACCGGGTTCGACCAGACCAGCTTTCTCCAGCTTCAACACATCCCCGGCCAGGGCCAGGGTGGCCACATCGGCGTCCAAGCCATCGATGATGGCTCGGGTCTGGGAACCGGAGCCGCCGTAGCTGGTGCGAATCGCCAGATCCTTACCCGTCTGGGCCTTCCAGGCAGCCTGAAAGCGGGGCAAGATTTTGTCGTAGGCACTCTTGGTTACCGCATAGCTGACAAGCAGCAGGGGCTTATCCCCCCCTCCCTGGGCTGACCCGGAGTTCTGGCCCTGGCCTTGCTGGCCCTGGCTCCCGCAACCCCCCAGCAGCAGCGCCAGAACGGTGCCGCTGGCCAGAGCAGCGCGGCGACGGGCGTGAGACGGGGAGCGATGGCGTGAAACCACGGTTTAACGATGAACAAACAGGATTTACATTACACGGTAACCCGCTAGGGGTATGGGATTGTTACCTGGCCAAGGCGAGGGGGCCTAACGGGTCTGGGCGATTCTTGTTGTCGAGGTCACGCCAGGTGAAAATTTTCTTGGGACTACCAGGCCGCACAAAAGTGGCCACGGTTGAATTGGTCGCTACGGATTGATTGGGCAGCTCATTTTGCCAACCAGGCTTGACCAAACCAGCCTTCTCAAGCTTGCTGATGTCGGCGGCCATCGCCAGGGCCACCACATCGGCCTCAAGTCCGTCAATGACGGCGCGGGTCTGGGATCCCGAGCCGCCATAGCTGGTCTTGATGACGACACTCTGGCCGGTTTTCTTCTTCCAGTCGGCGACAAACAGGGGAATGATTTTGTCGTAGGCCGCCTTGGTGACGGCATAGCTCACCACAAGAATCGACTGGGGCCTACCCGGGGCCTGGGCCGCCGCCGCCGGCTGGACCAAGGAGCCGACACCAAGGCTGAGCAGCAGGGGAACCCAGGCCTGGCTGGCCAGGAGAACGCCGGCCAGGGAAGCCCGCGCCGAACGATGGGATTTAGATACTACGGTAGTCCGATTGGATTGCTTGTCAATGCTATCCAGCCCCAGGCCCCCTCCCTGTGATCTCAACTACATCACCAGGGGAGCCCCTTGCCTCTGGCACAATCCCTATGCCGTTACCGGGGATCAAGCGTGGGCTTCAGCGCCAAAACCGAGTACGGCATCGTCTCCCTGATCGAGCTGGCGGCGGTTTATGACCAGGGGCAGGTGTTGCAGGTCGCCGAGATTGCCCAGCGCCAGGGCATCCCCGATCGCTATCTCGAGCAGATGTTGACGAGCCTGCGCCGCGGCAAGATCCTGCGCAGCATCCGCGGCCCCAAGGGCGGTTACCAACTGGCCCGGCCCCCTGCGGAGGTCTCGGTGGCCCAGGTGGTGAACTGCCTGGAAGGGGAGGGCTCGTCCCGCAGCAGCTCGGCCCGGGCCACGGCGGAATTTGAGGTGTTGGGGCACCTGGCCGCCCGCCTGGATGGGGCCCGCCAGCAGCTGCTGGGCGAAACCTCGCTGCAAGACCTGCTCGATCAGCGCAATCGCCTGGAGCAATCCCAGGTGATGTATTTCATCTGAGGCGACTGCACCAGAGCGGAGCTGACTCAGATGGAATAGTCCGGAACGAAAGTACGCGCCTGCCGGCTGACGATATGGACCTGATCCCCCAGGGCCAGGGATGTGTGGTCTAGCTGGTCGCGGGGTACCTGGGCCACCACCACCTCGCCGCTCTCCAGCACAACTTCGACCTGAAGATCACGGCCCATATGGCTCAAGCGGCGCAGCCGGGCCGGCACGGTGTCCGCGCCCGGGTGCAGGGACACCTCGACATCGTGGGGCCGGAAAAAGACCGGCTGCTCTTGGGCTGGCCAGCCCCCGTCCTGGGGACCGGCCAGGGGCCTTTGCACCGGCACGGCGCCCGAAGCGAGCATGTTGACGGCGCCGACAAAACTCATCACAAAGGGGCTGGCGGGATGGTCGTAGATCTCCGCCGGTGTGCCGATCTGCTCAATGTGACCTTCGTTCATCACCACAATGCGATCGGCCACCTCCATGGCCTCCTCCTGGTCGTGGGTGACGATCACGGTGGTCACGTGCATTTCATCGTGGAGGTTGCGCAACCAGGCCCGCAGCTCCTTGCGCACCTTGGCGTCGAGAGCGCTGAAGGGCTCATCGAGCAGCAACACCCGCGGTTGCACGGCCAGAGCGCGGGCCAAGGCCACCCGTTGGCGCTGGCCGCCGGAGAGCTGGGAGGGATAGCGACCGCCGTATCCCCTGAGCTGGACGAGGTCGAGCAACTCGTCCACACGGCGGCGAATCGCCTCCTTTTTCCAGTGGCGCAGCTCCAGGCCAAAGGACACGTTCTGGCGCACCGTCCGGTGCTTGAAAAGGGCAAAGTGTTGAAAGACAAAACCCACTTGCCGCTCTTGCACCGATCGGTCGGTAGCCTCTTCACCGGTGATCCAGACTCGGCCGGCATCGGCTTGCTCCAGACCGGCGATCAGCCGCAACAGGGTGCTCTTTCCGGAACCGGAGGGGCCTAGCAGAGCCACCAAAGAGCCCGAATCAATATCAACGCTGACATTGTCCACCGCCTGAAAATCGCCAAAGCGCTTGCTGACATTGGCCACGCGAATTCCCATGGCGGCGCTGCTGAAGTGCAATGACGATAACAGCGTAGACAAACCGTCTTATGGGGGAAGCCTCTTCAAAACGGTGATACGATCGGGTTACCGTTCAATCAGAATCCATGGTCGCTGCATCGCCATTGCCTTCTGGCCGAAGGTTGGCGGGCCTGCCGCGCCAACTGAAGCTACCCAGCTGGCCCTGGCGCATCACCTGGGCCTACTTGGGATTGGTCCTCTTTCTACCCTTGGCCACCATGCTGCTGAAAGGGTCGGCAGTGGGTCCAGTCGCGTTCTGGCAGATGGCGACCACACCCGTCGCCCTTGCCTCCTACAAAATCAGCTTTGGCATCGCCGCCCTCGCCAGTCTCATCAATGGCGTTTTCGGCCTGATCATCGCCTGGGCTCTGATTCGCTGCCGTTTTCCCGGTCAGCGCCTGCTAGACGCCCTGATTGACTTGCCCTTTGCCCTGCCGACCGCCGTTGCCGGCTTGGCACTCTCTTATGTCTACAGCAAAGAGGGTTGGCTGGGTGCGCCGTTGCAGAGCATGTTCGGCCTCAAGGTCTCCTACACGGCCCTGGGGGTCGGCGTGGCCATGGTCTTCATCTCCCTGCCTTTTGTGGTGCGAACGGTCGAGCCGGTGTTGCGCTCCCTAGAAAAAGAACAGGAGGAAGCTTCCTGGTGCCTTGGCGCCAACCCGGGCCAAACTTTTTTTCTGATAATTTTGCCCCAACTGATGCCGGCCATTCTGGGCGGAATAGCACAGGGCTTTAGCCGGGCCGTCGGCGAATACGGCTCGGTGGTGATGATAGCCAGTAACATGCCTTTCAAGGATCTGATCACCCCTACTCTTATAATTCAACATCTAGAGGAATACGATTTTGCTAGCGCCACGGTCATTGGCTGCGTCATGTTGATCTTCTCCCTACTCAGCCTCCTGGTGATCAATGCGCTCCAGGTTTGGGGACAGCGCTATCAGGGGGGCGAGGGCACTTCCTAAAGCAAATATCATTTACTGCTTTGCGATCGATCTTCCTCCCTATCTATGCTCATGGCCTTTTTAATCCCACCGCTCAGAGATACAAAACCACTGCCGGCTTCCAATCCCGGCTTAAAAGCCAAGGGTGTCACACTTTGGCCGCTGCTGATCATCACTTTGGCCTGCCTTTATGTGGGTGTGGTGATTCTTTTACCGGCCCTATCGGTGGTGGCTCAGGCCTTTGCCAAGGGCCCTGGTGTGTTCCTGCAAAATCTTGGCGATAGCGATTTGCTGGCGGCCCTGCGTCTCACCCTGTTCGCCACCGCCATTGCAGTGCCCTTCAACACGATCTTTGGTTTGGCGGCGGCCACCGCCATCGCCCGCCGCCGCTTTCGTGGCAAGGCCCTGTTGCTGAGCTTGATCGACCTCCCCTTCTCAATCTCACCCGTAGTGGTGGGGCTGATGTTGGTGTTGTTATACAGTCCAAACCATGGTTTGCTAGGCCCCTTGGTAAATAGTCTGGGCTGGAAAATCATCTTTTCATGGCCCGGCATTGTCTTGGCCACCATTCTTGTCACCTTCCCCTTCATGGCCCGGGAGGTGATTCCTCTGCTTGAAGAAGAGGGCTGGGAACAGGAAGAGGCCGCCCGAACCCTAGGGGCCAGCAACTGGCAGGTGTTCTGGAAAGTCACCCTTCCCTCGGTGCGCTGGGCTGCCCTCTATGGACTGATCTTGACCACCGCCCGAGCCCTTGGTGAATTTGGTGCCGTTTCGGTAGTGAGTGGAAACATCCGCGGCGAGACCCAAACCCTACCCCTATTTGTTGAAGACGCTTATAAGCAATATCATACTGAATTAGCCTATGGTGCGGCATTGCTCCTGGGCGGAGTAGCCATTGTTTCGCTGTTACTAAAAATCCTCGTCGAACAAATCATGGAAGGCAGTCGCAAGTCCATTGGACTTGACGTAGATACCAAAGACTCTTGATTGCCTGCTTGTTAAACTACGCAATTTTCAGGGGATATTAATAGTACTCATGGCGTTAATAAAGTCCAATATTGGCCTACGGCTGGCCCTGATTACAATGTTAATTGTTAACCAGTTTGTCCATTTGGCCCAAGTCAGCACCCTGCAGGCATTCCATTTGCTGAATCGGCAGGCCGCGTTGCTGGCAGAACCCCGAAGGCACACCCCAACGGCGCCGCCAGGCACTGCCACTTGTGGCGTTGCTTTGGCTTTGGCGTAGCCGGCGTTCCGCAAACAGGGTGGCAGCGCTGGCCTGGCCCGTGGGATCCCGGTAGGGCTCGGCGGCGGAGCAGAACAGGTGGTCCCATTCCATGGCGGTGAGGGAGCGCAGGGGAAAGGACTCGCCCAACGGGATTGGCGCAGCCACCGTGCCGCTGCTCCATTGCTCTGAGGCGCTGGCGGCGATGCTGGCCAGCTGTAGCCCCGCTGCCACCAGGGCGGCCCGCACGGCAGCGGCACTGCTGTAGGTGATAAGTCTTCCCTCCGGCTTGAGCAGCGCCGCCAGCTGGGCCAAGAACTCGAGGCTCCAAAGCTGGGGGCAGCGGCGCGGTGAAAAGGCATCCAGCCACACCAGATCGCAGCCCCCTTGCAGCGCGGCGGGCAAGCGACTGACAGCCTGGCGTGCATCACCCCATAACAGCCGCTCACTGCGGCCAAGGGCCTCAAGACGGCTCAAGGTGGCTTCAGACCACTGGCTGCGGAAGCACTCCGATGCCAGGGCCAGGGCCAGGGGCTTGGGATCCTGCTCCAGGCCCCACCACTGCAACGGCAAGCCCAGGCCGGCAGTGGCCTGGAGCAAGGCGGCGGTATTGGTGCCAGTGCCAACAGCCACTTCCAGCACCACCAGTTCCTGGCCGGGCTGCCAGCGCTCCAGTTGGCTGGGTCGCACGAATTTTTGCTGGGCCTCGCTGAGGGCGCCAGCGGCGCTGTGGAATCCCTCGCCGAAGGCTTCACTCCAGAGACTGAAGCTGCTGTCGGCTCCGATACGGGGCGTCAGTAACGCCGACCCAGCCCCCGGCGGGTCCAAAGGCCAGGTCAATGGTGCAGCCGCGCCAAGTCCTGCCAGAAATCGGGATAGGACACGGCCGCCGCCTCGGGCCGGCCCAGGCGGGTGGGCCCATCAGCCACCAACGCGGCCACCGCCAGGCTCATGGCCACCCGGTGGTCGGTTTCGCTGTCGGTGGCGGCCCCCCGCAGGCGGGTGGGGCCGGTGATGGTGAGGCCATCGGGGTGCTCTTCGATGGCGGCCCCCATGGCCTGGAGCTGGCGCGCCATGACCGCCAGTCGATCCGTTTCCTTGACCCTCAGCTCGGCGGCACCGGTGATACGGCTGACGCCTTCGGCGCAGCAGGCGGCCACCGCCAGGACTGGAATCTCATCCACCAGGCGGGGGATCAACGCCTCTCCAATGGTGAAGGCCCGCAAGGGGCCGTGCTGAACCACCAGGTCACCAACAGGTTCTCCGGCCACATCACGGCAGTTTTCAAGGCTGACCCGGGCCCCCATCGCCGCCAGCACATCCAGGATGCCGGTGCGGCTCGGGTTCAGACCGACATTCTCGATCGTCAATGCGGATCCCGGCGTGATGGCGGCGGCCACCAGCCAGAAAGCGGCCGAACTGATGTCCCCCGGCACCACCACCGACTGGCCGCGCAATACGGCGCCAGGACGGACGCGCACCTCGGTGCCATCGGCAGCCAGCACCTCAAGGTCGGCCCCAAAGGCCCGCAACATGCGTTCGCTGTGGTCGCGAGAATGGGCCGGTTCGATCACGGTGGTGGGTCCAGCAGCCGCCAGGGCGGCCAGGAGCAGGGCACTTTTGACCTGGGCCGAGGCCACCGGCGTCCGAATCGTGGCACCGACAAGGGCCTGGCCCTGCACCGCCAGGGGCGCCAGATTGCCCCCCTGGCGCCCGTGGATCTGGGCCCCCATCTGGGCCAGGGGCAAGGCCACGCGGGCCATGGGACGGCGCCGCAGGGAACCGTCGCCGCTGAGGACAAAATGGCGGCCGGCCCGCCCGGCCAACAGGCCCAGCATCAGGCGCATGGTGGTGCCGGAATTGCCGCAATCCAGCACCGTTTCGGGTTCCTGCAAACCGTCCAATCCCACCCCCTGGACCCGCACGGGTTGACCCGCCACGATCGGGCTTACCTCCACTCCCATGGCCCGTAGACAGGCGGCAGTGCTGAGGGGATCCTCAGCCGGCAGCAAACCCTCAATCAGGGTTTCACCCTTGGCAATGGCCCCAAACAGCAGGGCCCGATGGGAAATCGATTTATCCCCTGGCACCCTGACTCGCCCCTGCAAACAGCCGCCCGCCGGCAATTCCAGAAGGTCGGGGCCGGTTGCAAGGGGCTGGGTCGGGCTGGCAGACACGCAGGCAAGGGCAGGGACACTCAGGATCCTATGGAGCCCGGTGCCGCACCTGAACCTGAACGAGCCAGTCAGCGGCCCAATCAGAGGTTGGTGAGGATTGGAGCATGAACATGCTTGATGACCCCGGGCAGAAAAGCGAAATCCCAACCAAAAGAATCAAAAAGAATCACGGTCTGGGCGTCATCGGCTTGGAGCAGGGTCTCGGCGAAATGGTTAATAAGATCTGGTGCGGTAAAATGGTAGCCAAACTGATAAGCCACTGCCACAATCCCTTCAGGGGTATTGATCAGCCGCAATCGTTCCTGAAGCTCCTCATTCTCAAGCAGGAATTTCAAAAAGGCTGCCAGATCATCACTCGAACGAGTCAGCGTTTGGGCAAAGTGACTGATTAGCTCAGACTCACTGAATGTAAATCCTCTTTGAGAAGCCGCTTGCAAAATATCATCAACGGTATCGATTGTCCGAAGTTTGATTTTGAGATCTTCATCGTCACTGGCTGATTCGAAAAAAGAAACCAACTCTGCCAACATGAAAGTTCCAAACCATCCAACTTATCCAGCATGCCAGCAAAACAATATCTTTTAAATAATTGTCATTTAGCTTGACAACAACATGGTGGGATATAGCACTACTACAGTCCAAGTGATGGGGCCCAGGCCTCAGGCGGCTAGCTTGAGGGCCCAAAGGAGAGATCTAAAATCCCAACCGAGGGCATCAAATAAAATAACAACCTGGGGGTCCTCAGCGTGGAGAAGAGTTTCAGCGAAATGTCTAATAAGATCCGATGCGCTAAAGAAAAATCCTGATTGAGAAGCTACTGCAACGATTCCTTCCGCAGTTTTAATCAATCGAAGCCGGTTCTGGAGCGTTTCATCTTCGGAAAGCTTATTGAGAAAAGAAGCTAAATTATCACCGGAACGGGTCAGGGTTTCAGCTAAGTGATTAATCAAATCTGGCTCGGCAAAATTATACCCCCTACTCAAACCCGCATCCATTATTTTGAGGTGGGTGCCTTTTACTGGACAGTTCTGGTCCCTGACATCGTTAACCCCGGGCGGGAGGAACAGGGTTCGGTCTCAGTGTAGACCTCATAGGGAGTTCTGCCTCCCAGGGAGCTGTGGGGTCTTACATGGCAATACCTCCACAGGAAGCGGGCCAGGCTGATTTCAGCCTCCCAGCCATCGCTGTAGGCACGCAGGTAGACCTCCTCGTACTTGACCGTGCGCCACAGTCTCTCGACCAGGATATTGTCATAGCAACGCTTCCTTCCTGACCAGCTAATCTTGATCTCTTCCATCTGCAGCCTGGCCACGAAGTCAGC
>CAMCQR010000069.1 GCA_945877115.1 Synechococcus sp. UW140
GCGGCCAGCATCACCACCTGCTTGAGCACCCCCTGCTCGGAGGCGATCACCGCCGAAGTGCCGGTATTGGCGACCAGTAACACCAACAGCCACACCACCCGCCGGCGGGCAATGGTGAAGAGGCCACTGCGAAAATAGTCATCGTCATCGCCCGCCTGAACGGCACCAGCGGCATAGATGTCACGGGTGGCCTCCTGCTGGATGACATCAATGACGTCATCCACGGTGATGATGCCCACCAAACGCTGCTCCCGATCGACCACAGGCACCGCCAGAAAGTCGTAGCGCTGAATCAACCGAGCCACTTCCTCCTGATCGGTCTCGGTGGCGACGCTGACCACTTCTCGGGCCATGACATCCCCCAGGCGATCCCCCGGATCCGCCGTCACGAGATCACGCAGGGACAGGATGCCGGTGAGATGGCGCGACGCATCAGTGATGTAAAGGCTATAAACGGTTTCCGTATCCCTTGCCCGTCGCCGCACGATGTCAAGGGCTTGAGCAGCACTGTGGAATTCCTTGAGGTCAATGAACTCATTGGTCATCAACCGACCCGCCGTTCCCGAGCCATAGCCCAACATCTCGGCCGTGACCCGGCGCTCGGCGGGGCTCAGCCGTGTGAGGAGATCGCGAACCACCTTGGCGGGCAGCTCATCAAAGAGCCTCACACGATCGTCCGGGGACATCTGCTCCACCAGTTCCAACACCTCGCCGGAGCGCAGGCGCTCAACAAGGCTCTGCTGCACATCCGGATCGAGGTATTCGTAAACCTCAATCGCCTCATCCTTGGGAAGCAAACGGAAGGCCAGCGCCTGACGGGTCTGGGGCAGGAGGCCGATCGCCTCTGCCGCATCCACAGGCTGAACCGGCTCCAGCAGCAACTTGGCACCGTCGTAGTTGCCGGCTTGGAGAAGGCTTTCCAGCTGGCGCGCCACCACCTCGGCCACAGCGGAACCTTCAATCATCGCCCCGGGTCCCCGCTGAGGCAGTGTATGGGGCGGGGAAGCCCCTTAGATTCCCTATCTCTACCAACCAAAGCTGCCATGAGCATGAACATTGCCGATGTGGTGGTTACCACTGCCAGTGGCGCACCCCAGCGATTGGGCGATCTGGCCGGCCAGGTGCTGCTGGTCGTCAATGTGGCGAGTCGATGCGGTTTCACCGCCCAATACGAAGGCCTGCAAAAACTGCAGGAGGCCTACGGCGACCGCGGCTTCAGTGTGCTGGCTTTCCCCTGCAACGACTTCGGTGGCCAAGAACCCGGGGAACTGGAGGAAATCAAAACCTTCTGCAGCACCAATTATGGCGTCACCTTTCCGCTCTACGCCAAAGTTCACGCCAAGGGAGCCACCACGGCCCCTTACGACACCCTGACCCAGGTGGAACCGGCCGGTGATGTGGCCTGGAACTTCGAGAAGTTCTTGATAGGCCGAGACGGCACGGTGATCAGCCGATTCAAAAGTGCTGTAAAGCCCCAAGACCAGGAGCTGGTGGGCGCCATCGAAGACGCCCTGGGAGCCTGAAGGGACGGGTCAACTCTGCAGCCAGCCGCGCATGGCCCGGTCTCCCGGGCCCCGAGCCGCCACCCTCAACCACCATTGACCATTGGGGGCCCGCCAGGCACGCAACAAGGTCATGGGCAAGCCTGCCTCGAGCGCCACAAGCACAGGTGCCTCCTGTTGGGGGGCACAGAGCAAGGCCCCGCCGTTGGGGTTGACCAAGGGTTCTTTGGTACACATGCGGCGACGCACCTCAAGGCCGCGCGCTTGGGCGCCGCCGGCAGGGAGTCCAGCGGGTGCCAGCAAAGCAAAACCCAGCAGGGCCGCCCACTTCCAAGCCGCTAGAGGTCGCAAAATAGGGTAGCCAATGGGGCACTGTGAAACTGCATCGGACTGCATTAGGGCCGACCTCAAATGTCGAGCTGGGCGAAATCCAAGTCGGCACTATGGGCTTCGATAAATTCCCGACGGGGCGCCACCTTGTCGCCCATCAAAATGGTGAAGATGCGATCGGCCTCGGCGGCATCTTCAATCTCAACACGCTTCATCGTCCTCGTGCTGGGATCCATGGTGGTTTCCCAGAGTTGCTTGGGCATCATTTCGCCAAGACCTTTAAACCGCTGAATGGTGTAATTCGCCTTCTCGCTAAAACCATCGAGCGTTTTCTTAAGGTCGGCTTCATTATAGCAATAAGCATGATTCTTGCCCCGTTCTACCTTGTAAAGGGGAGGGCAGGCGATATAAATATAACCGCCTTCCACCAGAGATTTTTGATAGCGATAGAAAAATGTCAGCAGCAAAGTACGGATGTGGGCGCCATCCACGTCGGCATCCGTCATGATCACAATACGATGGTAACGTAGATTTTTTTCGTCGAATTCCTCCCCCTTGATTCCCAGTCCCAGGGCCGTGATTAAGGCCTGAATTTCGGTATTCTTATATATTTTAGAATCATCGGTTTTCTCGATATTAAGGATCTTGCCACGTAGGGGCAAGATCGCTTGAAAACGACGATCACGGCCCTGCTTGGCGGAGCCGCCGGCGGAGTCGCCTTCGACGATATAAATTTCAGACCCGCTCGGATCCCTGGAGCTACAATCCGCCAACTTACCCGGCAGGGTTGAACTTTCCAGCACCGACTTGCGTCGCACCAGCTCGCGGGCACGGCGTGCGGCTTCTGCGGCGTTAAACGCCTGGATGGCCTTCTCAAGAATCAGATCGATGACACCGGGATTGAACTCGAGGTAAACACCCAAGGCCTCGCCCACCAACGTATCGACGATGCCACGCACTTCCGTATTGCCGAGCTTGGTCTTGGTCTGGCCTTCAAACTCTGGATCGGGCACCTTGACCGAAAGGACTGCGGTGAGGCCCTCACGAATATTCTCACCCGCCAGATTCGTATCACTGTCTTTACGCTTGCCCCGCTTCTTGGCGAAGGCATTGAGCGTGCGGGTCAGGACCGTCTTTAGGCCTTCAATATGGGTGCCGCCATCAACGGTGCGAATGTTGTTAGCAAAGCCGAGAATACTGTCTGAATAGGCATCAATACACCACTGCAAAGCGGCCTCCACTTGGACCCCATCCTTTTCGGCATCAACGTAGATGATCTCGGGATGCAGGGGATCCTTCTCGGCATTCATGTAAGCGACATATTCCTTGATGCCGCCCTCGTAATAATAAATCTCCTCGTGGGGGCTGCCATCGGCTGCAAGCGAATCGACCCGTTCGTCCTGAAACTGAATTCTGACCCCCCCATTGAGGTAAGCCAATTCCCTCAGACGCGCCGAGAGGGTGTGGTAATCAAAGACAATGCCCGCACTGAAGATTTCGATATCGGGCTTGAAACGCACTTGCGTTCCCGTGCGTTCCAGATCGGAGGCCGGTTCCGAGACAAGGTTGCCAATCGGGGCTCCCCGTTCAAAACGCTGGCGATGCTTCTGGCCCTGGCGATGGACCGTCACCTCCACCCATTCACTTAGGGCGTTGACCACAGAAATCCCAACGCCATGGAGGCCCCCGGACACCTTGTATCCGCCGGACCCGAATTTGCCGCCGGCGTGGAGGACGGTGAGCACAGTCTCCAAAGCACTCCGACCGGTGCGGGGATGGATATCGGTGGGAATGCCGCGGCCATTGTCGGTGACGCTGGCGGAGCCATCGGCGTGGAGCACCACCTCAATGGCTGTGCAATGGCCCGCCAAAGCCTCATCGACGGAATTGTCCACCACCTCGTAGACAAGGTGGTGCAGCCCGCGCGGGCCGGTGGTGCCGATGTACATCCCCGGCCGCTTCCGCACCGGTTCCAGGCCCTCAAGCACCTGAATCTGTTCGGCGCCGTAGGCGGCATTGACCTTGCTGGCGTCGCTCATTCGGGACATCCTGCGGGAAGCCGCTTCAGGGCCCGAAAGGCCTCTGCTCAAGGTTAATTCTACCATTGGCGCCCCAGGCGCCATCCAGGGCCCTCTCAGGAGCGATTCAAGACCTGGATGCAAATGCCCCGCCAATGCCTGCCCGAGGGGGGGCGGCCAAAGTGGCGGGATGACCGACCCTCCGCCCCCCCTCGTCATCGCCCTGATGGGGCCAACGGCGAGCGGCAAGACGGCCCTGGCCCTGGAGCTGGCCGAAAACCTTGATCTGGCGGTTCTTTGCATCGATTCTCGCCAGCTCTATCGCCAGATGGCCATCGGGACCGCCCAACCCACCGCCATTGAACGCGCGCGGGTCCGTCACGAACTCCTCGACCTGCGGGATCCAGACCAGCCCATCAACCTGAAGGAGTTCACGGTTCTGGCCAAGGAAGCCATCGCTGCGGAGCACCACCGTCGCGGTGCCGCCCTGCTAGTGGGTGGCAGCGGCCTCTACCTCCAATCCCTATTGCAGGGGCTGAGCCCCCCAGAAGTCGCGCCGCAACCGGACCTGCGGGCCCAGTTCGGGGCCCTGGGTCAGGCCTCCTGCCATGCCCTGCTGGCTTGCGCTGACCCCGGCTCAACGGACCGCATCGCTAGCGCCGATGCGGTCCGCACCCAGCGGGCCCTTGAGGTGCTTTATGCCACGGGGCGGCCGGCCTCCCTGCAACGCCACCGCCACCCTCCAAATTGGAAGGTGCTGGAACTGGGACTCGATCCCCCAGACCTTGGCGAACGCATCAGCCGCCGAACCGCGCAAATGTTTGCATCAGGCCTGGTGGCCGAAACCGAGGCCCTTTTGGCCCGCTACGGAGCCGACTGCCCTTTGTTACAGACCATTGGATACGGAGAAGCGAGCCGCCTGCTGGCGGGCGAAATCGACCGCCAGCAGGCCATCTCCCTGACGGTCCAGCGCACACGCCAGCTGGCCAAGCGCCAGCGCACCTGGTTCCGGCGCCAGCACCGGCCCCATTGGCTCCACGGTGCGAATCTGGCGGCGCAAGTGGGGCAACTGGCGCAGCAAGGTTTAGGGTGAAGGTTAAATCGCCCCTGTGAATGCCTCCCCGTCCCCGTTTTGATCGCCGCGCTCCCGTGCGGGAGCTGCCCAACATCAACGACCGCATCAGTTATCCCAACCTCAGGGTGGTGGATGCCGACGGGAGCCAACTGGGAGTTATCACGCGTGAGGCCGCCTTAGATGTGGCACGCGATCGCGAGCTTGACCTGGTCTTGGTGAGCGAAAAAGCCGATCCACCGGTCTGCCGGATCATGGATTACGGCAAATACAAGTTTGAACAAGAGAAAAAGGCCAAGGAGGCCAAGAAAAAGTCGCACCAGACCGAGGTCAAGGAGGTCAAGATGCGTTACAAAATCGATTCCCACGACTACCAGGTAAGGATCGGGCAGGCCGTTCGCTTTCTGAAATCCGGCGACAAGGTCAAGTGCACGGTGATTTTCCGCGGCCGCGAAATCCAGCACACGGCCCTGGCCGAGCAGCTTCTGTTTCGGATGGCCCAGGACCTCGCTGAGAATGCCGAAATCCAGCAGCCCCCCAAGCGGGAAGGCCGGAACATGATCATGTTCCTCAGCCCCCGCCGCCTTCCAGGGGGCAAGGTGGTGGCCAAGCCCATGGGCAAGGTGGACGGCAAGCCAACCGAGCTGCGCACGATCGAAACCAGGGTCATCGAGACCAGACCCAGCCAAGCCCTGGTTTCGGAAGACTCAGAAGTGGCCACACCCGCCTCCTGAGCCAACGCTGGCCGCAACCCGGGGCCCATTTCTTGGTTGCGGTTCAGTCCTAGGAAAGGGTTTCAGTGAAGAAAGTCATCATTTCGCCCCAAGCGAAGGCCGCAGACTCGGGATGGTGGTCTGTGCGCTGATCACAGAGGAACCCGTGGCCGCCTGGCACCATCAACAAACGATGGAGCAGTTCCCCCCTGGCTTGCCGGCCTGCATTGGTAGCGGTGAGGGCCTCTTCTAAGGCCGCCCCATCCTGGGGAGGAATCAGGGCATCTTCCATACCACAGACGCACAGCAGCCGGCCCCGCACCCCAGCCACCTCGTCCAGGGTCGGTGGACCACCCCCGGGACGCCCACTGGCCACGCCAGCCCCGTAGAAGTTGCAGGTGGCGGAAATCCCGGCCAGGCTGGCGGCCAGTAAGGCGACATGACCGCCAAAGCAAAAGCCAACGCAACCGATCGGGGCTCCAGGGGCCCCGACGGCCCCCAAGGAGCCAGACAACCAATGCAGGGCCAGGGCAACATCCTGCAGCAGCTCAGGGGCCCTAGTGCGCTCCTTGTGGGACCGCCCCTCGGCCAGAGACTCGGAGCTGTAGTCGAGGTCCAAGGCGGGGGCGGTTCGACTGAACAGGGGCATGGCCAGAGCCCCATAGCCTTCCGCCGCCAACCGATCAGCCACACCCCTCACCCAGCCATTCACCCCGAACACCTCAGGCAGCACCAACAGGCCGGCCCGGGGCGTTCCCGCGGGGGGCGACCACCAGCAGCGCAGCGGCACCTCCCCAGGGTTCTGCGGCGGGATGGAAACCCAGTGGCTCTCCGCAACGGGATCGACGCGCAGGGGGACGGTCAAGGGAGACATCGGGCAACCGGCACATGGTCCTATGCCAACGGGGCAATTGTCACCGGGTCCAAAGCTCCTTAGGGTGGCCGGCAGCCCATCTGGCCCACGGCGTGCGATTTCACATTCAGCAGGAAAGCGACATCCCGGCTTCGACGCAGCTGTACAACCAGATCTGCTTCGCCATTGCCGCCCGTCACTACCCCCCAGGGCACCGGCTACCAAGCACCCGCCAGCTGGCGATGCAGACCGGCCTGCACCGCAACACCATCAGCAAGGTCTATCGGCAACTGGAGACCGATGGGGTGGTCGAAGCCATGGCCGGTTCGGGCATCTATGTGCGCGACCAGCAGAAACCCCGGGAAATCAAGCCGCCGCCGGGGCTGCGCAGCAAGGCCCTGCCCGATATTGATCGGGAGGTGCGTCAGAGCATTGATGGCCTGCTCAACGCCGGTTGCACCCTGCAACAGGCCCGCGAACTGCTGACCCGGGAAGTGGATTGGCGACTGCGTTGCGGCGCCAGGGTGCTGGTGTCGACCCCACGGGAAGATATCGGCGCCTCCATGCTGATTGCCGAGGAGCTGGAACCCAACCTGGACGTCCCCGTGGAAGTGGTGCCCATGGAAGAGCTGGAGGCCGTGCTTGAAAGTTCCAGCAAGGGCACCGTGGTGACCAGCCGCTATTTCCTGCAACCCGTGGAGGAGATCGCCCAGCGCCACGGGGTGCGCGCCGTCCCGGTGGATCTCAACGATTTCCGCCACGAACTGGATTTGCTCAAGGAGCTCCGCTCTGGGAGTTGCGTGGGGCTGGTGAGCATCAGCCCCGGCATCCTGAGGGCCGCCGAGGTCATCCTGCACTCGATCCGGGGCAATGAGCTCTTGGTCATGACGGCCAATCCCGATACCAATAGCCGTCTGCTAGCCCTGCTGCGGGCCGCCAGCCACGTGCTCTGCGATCGGCCCAGCTTGCCCTTGGTGGAACAGACCCTGAGGCAGAATCGAGCCCAATTGATGCGTCTACCGGTCGTGCACTGTGCCCGAAGCTATCTCGGCACCGCCACCATCGACCAGCTACGCAAGGAGATCGGCCTCCTGGCCGTCTGATGCGCGCTCTCAGCACCATCTGCCGGGCGATGGCGGCCGATCTAGCGATCATCAAGGAGAGGGATCCCGCAGCCCGCAGCACCCTGGAGATCCTGCTCTGCTACCCGGGATTCCACGCCTTAGTGATGCATCGCATCAGCCACCGTCTCTGGCGACTACGCGTACCCCTGGTGCCCCGGCTCCTGAGTCAGGTGGCACGGCTGCTCACTGGCATCGAAATCCACCCGGGCGCCCGCATCGGCCGTGGAGTCTTCATCGACCATGGCATGGGGGTGGTGATCGGCGAGACCTCGGTCATCGGCGACCACTGTCTGTTGTACCAGGGGGTGACCCTCGGGGGTACCGGCAAACAGCACGGCAAACGTCACCCAACCCTCAAGGAAAATGTGGTGGTAGGTGCCGGTGCCAAGGTGCTCGGGGCAATCACCGTGGGGGCCAACACCCGCATTGGTGCCGGATCCGTGCTGCTCCGCGATGTGGCCTCCGACAGCACGGTGGTCGGCATCCCTGGGCGGGTCATTCACCAATCAGGTGTTCGCATTGATCCCCTGGCCCACTCGGCCCTTCCCGATGCGGAAGCCAGCGTGATCCGCAACCTGATGGAACGCATCGACAACCTGGAAAGTCAGGTCGGCCAGTTGCAGAGTTGCCTGCAGGAAGTGGCGGCGGGGCGCCCCCTGCTGGAGGCCTGCGCCGGCAAGGCGCAAAACTTGCGTGATCGGGAAATTCTGGAGTTTCTAGGGGAGGGGCTCCCTCCACCGGCCTCGTCCTGAGTAGCCCGACAGGCACCCTTTAGCGTTAGCGGTTGCGGGGGCCACCAAATCACCATGGCGCATCTGCTGATCACCGGCGGTGCTGGCTTCATTGGTAGCCACACCTGTCTGACGCTGTTGGAGGCGGGCCACTCACTGGTGGTGATCGACAATTTTGAAGGCAGCTCCCCGGAACCCCTGCATCAAGTGGCCGCCCTAGCCGGGCTGGGCCCTCTGGAACAGCTGGCTACTGGCCTCTGGGGCACCCCAGACGAACCGCGCCAACTGCTGCTGCTGCAGGGAGATATCCGCTCCAGTTCCGATTTGGAAAGGGCCTTCAACTCCTCCAGCACGGCGGCAGTGGAAGCGGTGCTGCATTTCGCCGGATTGAAGGCGGTGGCGGAATCCATAGCCGAACCTCTGCGCTACTGGGATACCAACGTGGCCGGAAGCCGCTGCCTACTCCAGGCCATGGCCACTCAGGGCTGCCGGACGCTGGTATTCAGCAGCAGTGCCACCCTCTACGGCTTACCTGACTCGGTGCCGATTGCGGAGAGTGCGCCGGTGCGACCGATCAACCCTTACGGGCACACCAAGGCGGCCGTGGAGCAGATGTTGGCGGATCTGGCGGCCAATCAAGAGGGCTGGCGCATGGCCAGGCTGCGTTACTTCAACCCCGTCGGCGCCCATCCCAGCGGTTGCCTCGGCGAGGCTCCTTTCGGTCAGCCCAGCAACCTCTTTCCCCTGATCAACCTGGTGGCCCAGGGGCAAAAACCATGTCTAAAAATATACGGCCTGGACTGGCCAACCGCCGATGGCACGGGAGTGCGCGATTACATCCATGTCATGGATCTGGCCGAGGGTCACCGGGCGGCTGTGCAAAGACTGATGAATGACCCACCCCAACTTCTTACTCTAAATCTAGGGACTGGCAAGGGCCATTCGGTCCTGGAATTGGTGCGTGTGTTTGAAAAGGTGACGGGCCGGCCCGTGGCCTGGGAAGGGGTCGAGCGGCGTCCTGGCGACAGCGCCTGCAGCATCGCCGATCCCTCGCTGGCCCAGGAAGTACTCGGTTGGGCCACGAGTCATAGCCTGGAGGATATGTGCCGGGATGGATGGAGGTGGCAGGTAAGCCACCCCCATGGCTACTAATGACCGCCAATAAGTAAGAGACCTCAATCAGGCGGAGGTCACTTCCTGGGGAACCTGGGGCTGGAACATGAACATGGAATAGATAACGTTACGGCGCATCTGGGTCATCATTTCCAAGAACATATCATAGCCTTCGTTTTTATATTCAATCAGGGGGTCTTTCTGACCGTAGCCCCGTAGTCCGACGGATTCCCGCAGGGCATCCATCGCTTGGAGGTGCTCTCGCCAAAGAGTATCGATCTGTTGCAGCACAAAAAATCGTTCTGCTTCGCGCATCAAGCCTGGGCGCACCTGATCGACTTGACCTTCCTTGATGTCATAGGCGTTGCGCAACTGCTCCTGAAGAAAGGCCTTGAGTTCCTCGATCGAAAGTCCCTTGAGTTGCTCGGGCTGAAGATCCTGAAGCAGATAGATGAATTCCTTAACCTTGTCCAGAAGACGGGTCAAGTCCCACTCTTCGGGAGGAAGATCGGGGTTAACATAAGCATCAACAATTTCGTTAACTGTTTTCTCACCAAACTCAATGACTTGTGATTTGAGCTCTTTACCCTCAAGCACCCTGCGACGCACACCATAAACAGCTTTACGCTGATTGTTCATCACCTCATCATATTCAAAGACCTGCTTACGAATATCGTAGTAATAGGTTTCAACCTTCTTTTGGGCCCCTTCAAGGGAGCGGGTCAGCATGCCCGATTCAATGGGCATGTCCTCCTCAACCCGGAAGGCGTTCATGAGGCCGGCTACCCGCTCTCCCCCGAAAATTCGCAGCAGGTTGTCTTCCAACGACAGGAAAAAACGCGTACTTCCCGGGTCTCCCTGACGACCGGCCCGACCGCGCAACTGGTTATCCACCCGCCTGGACTCATGGCGTTCGGTGCCGATGACATGCAAGCCTCCTGCCGCACGGACCTGCTCTTCGTCCTGACGCACAACCAGGTCATATTCAGACTTGACACGGCCGATCATCTCCCGCATCCAGGTGATTTCCGGGTTGTCCGTGGGCGCCTTTTCAGCGGCTTGGGCGATGCGGTCCTCCAGTTCGAGCACCGTGAGGCTGTTGTCTCCCCAGGTCTTGACGAGGTGGCTGGCCAAGGCCGAAAGATCGCGATCGACCTCGGTCGAGAGGACACATGGGAACAGGGTGCCCAAGGCCCTGGCCTCGCTCGGGGGCAAGGCAGCGGCGAAGGCGGCCTCGGCGCCAAAGCCGGCGGCCGGCGAAGCCGAAGCGGGCAAGGGCACGGGGGGCAGGTGGTCTTGGTCAGGCCGAACAAGCCGGTTCAACAGCACCTCGCGCAGCTTGAGACGGGCCATGTAATCGCTGTTGCCGCCCAGAATGATGTCCGTACCGCGTCCAGCCATGTTGGTGGCGATGGTGACGGCTCCGGCACGACCGGCTTGGGCAACGATTTCAGCCTCCCGCTCCACATTTTCGGGTTTGGCATTAAGCAGATTGTGGGGAATCTGCTGCTCAGAAAGCAGGCTGGACAGCAATTCAGACTTTTCCACACTGGTGGTCCCCACCAACACTGGTCGACCGCCGCGGTGGATTTCGGCCGTCTCCATGGCCACTGCGCGCCATTTGGCGGGCTCACTTTTATAGACCTGATCAGTCCAGTCAGAGCGGGACCGCACCCGATTGGTGGGCACCACGGCCACCTCCAACTTGTACGTTTTCTCGAATTCCACTTCTTCGGTCTTAGCGGTGCCCGTCATGCCGGCCAGGCGCGGATAGAGCAGGAAAAAGTTCTGATAAGTAATGCTGGCCAGGGTCTGGGTTTCGGGCTGAATCTGGAGCTGTTCTTTGGCCTCAATCGCCTGGTGTAGACCATCACTCCAACGGCGACCAGGCATAACCCGTCCGGTAAACTCATCGACAATCACCGCATCCGTTCCGCGAACGATATAATTCACATCATTAACGAAAAGCTCCTTGGCTTTGAGGGCATTGTTAATGAAATGGGCCCAGGGATCCTTGGGATCGAAGAGATCCTGCACCCCCAGTAGCTGCTCAGCCTTGCCATAGCCCTCATCGGTGAGAGTGACGTTGCGTTGTTTTTCATCCACCTCATAATCACCTTCCGGATCGATACCATCCTTCCCCATTTCAGCCGCACGAATCAGTTGATTAGCAATTTCCGCCGCAGCTCGATATTTCTCCTGGGGACGTTCAACCTGACCGGAAATAATAAGAGGCGTGCGAGCTTCATCAACAAGAATAGAATCGACCTCGTCAATAATGCAATAATGAAAATTTCGCTGGACAACTTCAGCGATGTCATTCGCCATGTTGTCTCGCAAATAATCAAAGCCCAGCTCTGAATTGGTGGCGTAGGTGATGTCGCAGCCATAGTTGCGTTGGCGCTCGGCCGGCGCCATTTCCTGTTGAATCAAGCCAACAGAAAGCCCCAGAAAACGATGCACCTGGCCCATCCATTCGGCGTCGCGGCGGGCCAGGTAATCATTCACCGTAACCACATGAACTCCACGTCCGGTGAGGGCATTGAGGTAAGCGGGAAGGGTGGCTACAAGGGTCTTGCCTTCGCCAGTCTTCATCTCGGCAATCTGGCCATCGTGCAGCACCATGCCGCCAATCAGCTGTACATCAAAGTGGCGCATGCCAAGGACCCGCTTGCCGGCCTCGCGAACGACAGCGAACGCTTGAGGCAGCAGTTCGTCGAGCAATTTGCGCTCCCGGGTGGCGATGGATTCAGGAGTGCCACCAAGGCTGCGGGCCTGGTCAAGTTTCAAGCGAAATTCGGTTGTCAATCCCCGCAACTGATCATCGCTGAGGGGAATAATCTCCTCCTCAAGGAGGTTAATATCGGAAACAATCGGCTGGTAGCGCTTCAGCTTGCGGGTATTTGGGTCACCCAGCAGCAGCTTGAGCATGTGAAACAACCAACCTTGCTTGGCGATTCTACCATCGCGAAAAGACTACTGTTAGCTTCAAAAAGTTGATAGGACAAAGGGGTCCCGTCCAGATTGGAACGGGTAACCGCCAAAGCTGCGCACTCTATCCGGGCAAAACGGGGGACCTTGGACCGATTCAAACGGAGGTTTTATCAAATAATCATGGTATGAGGTGGTCTGGCTTTTCTGGACAGTCCCCATCGTTAACCTCTGAGGCGGGGCACCACCCCTGAAAGGGGGCTCCCACCGATGAGCAAGCGCCGAACCCACAGCCCCGAGTTCAAGGCCAGAGTCGCCATGGAAGCGATTAGTGGCC
>CAMCQR010000070.1:0-12463 GCA_945877115.1 Synechococcus sp. UW140
GGGCAGAAGCTGCGGGGGGCCCTGGGGCGGGCGATCGCCCGCCAGCCCTCGGTGTTTCTGATGGATGAGCCCCTCAGCAACCTCGATGCCAAGTTGCGCAATGGCACCCGTGCCCAGATCGTCGCCCTGCAGCGCCGTCTTGGCACCACCACGCTCTATGTCACCCACGACCAGGTGGAGGCGATGACGATGGGCCACCGCATCGCCGTGCTCAACCAGGGCCGCCTGCAGCAACTCGGTACGCCGATGGAGCTCTATCGCCAACCGGCCAATCTCTTTGTGGCCCAGTTCATCGGTAGTCCGCCCATGAACCTGTTGCCCGTGACCGTGGTGGGGCCCGATCAGCTGGCCCTGGCCGACCAGCGGCTGACCGTGGCCCCGGAGGCGGCCGCCTCCCTAGGGGGCCTACGGGGGCAATCCCTGACCGCCGGGCTGCGGCCCGAACACATGCGGCTCACGTCGCCCACGTCCCAGACCCTGCCTGCCCGCGTCTGCCATCTGGAGGCTTTGGGCAACGAGCAGGTGATCACCTGCCGTCTTAATGCGGGGGATCACCTGGTGGTGGTTCGGGTGCCGCCGGAGCAGACCGTCCATCTTGATCAGGAGGTGCATCTGGAGGCGGACCCGTTGGGCTGGCGCCTGTTCGATGGTGATGGGGTAGCGATCTAAGGGTTCAGGGCTTTTTGCGGTTGGCTACCGCATCCACCAACTTCAGTTGTTGCGGTAAACAGACCTGCTTCAGGTCGTAGCGCTCTACCACCGTCGCCCGGGCCGCCAGCCCCAGGGGGCGATGGCCCTCGGGATCGGCCAGCACCGCCGCAATCGTGGTGGCCAGGGCCTCCGCATCGAAGTAATCGACCAGCACGCCATTGACACCGGATTCGATCACCTCCTGCACCGGTGCCGTGGCCGAGCCCACTACCACCGCTCCGCAGGCCATCGCCTCCAGCAGGCTCCAGCTCAGCACGAAGGGCACCGTTAGATAGACGTGGCAGGCACTGACACGGAACAGGTCGTGCAGCAGGGGGTGGGGGACGCGGCCGACGAAGTGGATGCGGCTGGGGTCTAGGTGATCGCCCAGCTCCCGCAGTAACGCTTGCCGCCAGGTCTCCCCCCCTGGGGGGGGCTGGCCATAGGCCACCTCATCGCCGCCGACCAAAATGACGTGGGCCCGGGGGCGGAGGGCCTGAAGCAGCGGCAACATGCGCATAAAACGATGGAATCCCCGGTAGGGCTCCAGTTGGCGGGCCACGAAGGTGACCACTTCATCACCGGCTTCAAAGCTCAGGCCCGCTTTGTGGAGTTGCAGGCGGGCTCCGGGCTGGGGGCGGATGCTCTCGGTGGGGATGCCGTCGTGAATGACGCTGATGCGATCGGCGAACACGGCCGGTGCCGTTGAGGCCTGCCAGTGGGTGGGGGAGATGGCCCAGTCCAAGTCCTCCAAGGCCAGGAGCTGGGGGGCGCGGCGCAGCCGCAGTCGGCTCCGGTCCTGCCAACTCCCCAGGTCCAGCTCCGGATCGAAGCCCACATCGCCCCCCTCCAGCAGGTACACCAGTTCGAGGTAGTGCAAGACGGGCACGTCAGGCAGCACGTCCTTGATCGCCAGCAACTCGCCCCAGCCAGGGTGGCCCAGCACCAGATCGGGGGTGGGCATCGCTCCAGCCTTGAGCAGCCGCTCCACCGTTTCGGCCACCGCCTGGGCTCGAAAACATTTGGTCTGCAGGTCGGCCGTCCAGGGGTGACAGGCGGGCACGCCTCCGGCCGGGCGGGCGTCGTAGCGGTGCAGACGGATGCCCTCGCTGGCCTGGGCCGTTGGTCCACCCACGGCCACGACCCGATCCCCTCGCGCCAGCAGGGCCCTTGCCAGGTGGCGGTACTGGCCGGGAAAGTTCTGGTGGATGCAAAGGATGTTCATGGTGGCGGCGGGGGGCCGTCCTGCGGCAGCCAGCGCAGGGTCAGCAGGGGCGAGGGCCGCAGGGGCCGCCAGCTGTGCTCCAACCCCTCGCCCCACAGGGCGTAATCCCCAGGCACATCGAGCACCAGTACCAGTTCCCCGGGGCCCCGGCGAAACCTCAGCTCAAATTCACCTTCCCCGGCCAGAAGCGAGAGGGTGCGTCCCTGGCTGGGGGGTTTGGCCTGGCCCCATTGCGGGCAGTCGTCCGGCTGATGCTCAAACCACTTCAGGCAGAGGTTCTGCACCAGAGTGGGCTTTTCGGGGTCAGCGGCTTCGGAACGGTGACGCAGAAATCGCAGCGAATCCTGGGGGATCGCCGGGTGATCGCCGATGATCCAGTTGCTCTGAGGTTGGTCGGGGGGGCGCAGCTGCCAGGCATTGCCGTATTCCAGCCCCTCCAGCTCCTTTCCATTGCGCCGCATGCTTGCTGCTCCCGGTTCAGCCTTGGGCCCCAGCCGCCACCGCGACTCGCCCGCTATCTGCCTCCAGGCCGCTGTGGCGGATCAGGGCGATGGCGGAGGGACTGCGGCCGCGGAAGCTTTCGAACACCTCGCTGGGGTGGCGGCTGCCCCCCTGGCTCAATACGGTGTCGCGGAAGCGGCGGCCTGTGGCGCGCACCAGGGCGTCGTTTTCGAGACCCGCCTCTTCAAAGGCGCTGAAGGCATCGGCGCTGAGGACTTCGGCCCATTTATAGGAGTAATAACCTGCCGAATAGCCGCCGGCAAAGATATGGCCGAAGCTGCAAAGGAAGGCATCCTCCTCAATGGGTGCCAGCACCGTGGTGGTGGTGGCAATCCGCCGGCGTAATTGTTCAGGAGTCTCCCCTCCTTCCGGTGTCCATTGGCTGTGCAGCCTTAGGTCTGTGAGGGCGAAATGCACCTGGCGCAGGGTGGCGGCACCGCCCATGAAGGTGCGGGCGGCCTGCAGTTTGGCGAACTCCGCTTCGGCAAGGGGCTCTCCCGTTTGCCAGTGGCGTGCCATCCCCAGCAGGGTGGCTCGGTCGTAGCACCAGTTCTCCATGAACTGGCTGGGCAATTCCACCGCGTCCCATTCGACGTTGTTGATGCCGGCGGCCTGGGGGCGCTCCACGGTGGTGAGCATGTGCTGGAGGCCATGGCCGAACTCGTGGAAGAGGGTTTCGACTTCCTGGAACGTCATCAGGCTGGGGGTATTTCCCACCGGTGGGCTCTGGTTGCAGACCAGGTAGGCCACCGGCAGGATGGAAGTGCCGTCAGCCCTGGTCTGCCGTACCAGGCATTCATCCATCCAGGCCCCGCCCCGCTTGCTGCCGGGACGGCTGTAGGGGTCGAGGTAGAAGGCGGCCAGGGCCTGGCCGCTGTCACGATCGAGGACCCGGAAGAAGCGCACCTCTGGATGCCAGACGGGGGCCTCGCCATCGGCGGCTTCAATCGTGATGGCAAATAGGCGGTCGCAGAGTTCGAAAAGCCCTGCCAGCACCTGGGGTAGGGGAAACCAGGGCCGCAGGGCCTCGCTGTCGAGCTCGAACAGTTCCTGGCGTCGGGCCTCGGCCCAGAAACTCACATCCCAAGGCTTCAGATCGGCGGCCTCCGCTGCCCCAGCGCCGGCGGCACATTGTCGCAGTTCCTTCAGCTCCCGCCGGGCGGCGGGCAGGGCGGCGACCCTCAGGTCTTCGAGCAGTGCCTCCACATCCTGTTCGGAGCCAGCCATTTTGGAGGCCAGGCTGACTTCGGCCCAGTTGGCGTAACCCAGGCGTCTGGCCTGGGCCAGTCGCAGGCCCAGGATCCGTTCAATCAGGGGCCAGTTGCCACCCTCTTCGCCCGAAGCCCGGCTGACATGGGCCTTATAGGCCCTCTCCCGCAGGGCCCGGTTGCGGCCGTATTGCAGGAAGGGGCCGAAACGGGGCATGTCCAGGCCCAGTAACCAGGGGCCGGCCGCGGCCGATGGGGCGGAGCCATCGACTTGGGTGTGGCCGGCTTCGGCGGCCGCCTGGGCCAGCAGTTGACGCACGCTTTCGGGGAGGCCTGCCACCTCGTCTTCGCTTTCCAGCAGCAGGGTCCAACCGTTGGTGGCGTCGAGGACGTTGTTGCCGAAGCGGGTGCCGAGTTCGGCCAGCTCCTGGTTGGTGGCATTGAAGGCTTGCTGCGCTTCGCCCTCAAGGCCTACACCACGCAGGTCCATGTCCCGCAATTCGGCCGCCAGGATGCGTTGTTGGGTGCCATCCAAGCCCCCCTGGCGCTCTAGGGCCCGCAGGGCGGCGTAGACCGTGCGGCTCTGGCCGGCACGGTTGCCAAAGGCCACGACCGCTGGCTGCTGGTTGGCGTGGGCCTCGCGCAGCTCGGGGCTGTTGCACACCCCGTTGAGATGGCTCACCACCCCCCAGCTCCAGCGCAGCCGTTCGCCGAGCCGATGCAGGGGATCCATGACTTCAGGCCAGCTGAGGGGGTGGCCCTGGTCGAGGGCCAGCGCCAACGCCGCTTCCAGCTGATCCAGTTCGGTTTCCAGTTGGCTTAAGAGCACTGGAATGTGGCTGCTGACCTGGTCAGGCGTGATGGCCTCGAACGTCGGCAGGCCTTCACCAGCCAACAGGGCGGGACGTTCGAGGGAAGTGCTCATGGGGTGAAGGTCGTTCTTAAGGGCTATTCCAACTCAGCTGGATCGGCACTGGGGCGCCCGGCAGGTCGGATCTCCGCGCGGGGGCGGTGAAGGGGTTGGTGGGGGTGTTAACCGAGGCCGGTGATGCCGGCCAGGGCAATGCGGCCCTGGTTGGCGACTTCGTTGGCCAGGGCATTGGTGCTGGCCTCATAGAGATTGATCGCCACCCTGGGCCAGAAACCGATCACCAGGGTGGGCACCAGCAGGCTGAGGCCAATGAACAGTTCCCGCGGCTTCATGTCACCCACTTCCGCCAGGGCGGGGATACGGGGACCGAAGAACACCCTGCGGCAAAGGGAGAGGAGATAGACCGGCGTCAATACCAAGCCGATGGCCGCGAGAACAACGGTAATGACGCGAAAGGGCACCGTGAAGTCGTTGTTGGAGGTGACGCCAAGAAACACGGTGATTTCACTGATGAAGCCGCTCATCCCCGGCAGGGCCAGGGAGGCCAGGGAACTGGCCAAAAAGAAGGCAAAGGTGATCGGCAACACCTTGGCCAGGCCCCCCATGTTGGGGATCGAGAGGGTCTTGGTGCGCTCGTAGAAGACACCCGTGATGAAGAACATGGCCGCGGCGATCAGGCCATGGCTGATCATCTGCAGCATGGCTCCGCTCATGCCAAGCGCATCAATCGCGCCAATCCCGAGCAGCACGAAGCCCATATGGCTCACCGAACTGCAGGCAATGCGCCGTTTGACGTTGTCCTGGGCAAAGGCATTGAGGGCCCCCCAGATGATGTTGACGATGCCCAGAACGATCAAGGCCGGCGCCAGGATCTGGTGGACCTGGGGCAGCATCTGCACGTTGAAGCGCAGCAGGGCATAGCCCCCCATCTTGAGCAGGACCCCTGCCAGCAGCATCGAAACCGGAGCATTGGCTTCGCCATGGGCATCGGGAAGCCAGGTGTGCAGCGGAAAGATCGGCAACTTGACGCCAAAGCCGATCAGAAAGCCCAGATAACAGAGCAGGCCGAAGGTGCCCCCTGGCGAACGGGCGGCCAACTCGCTGAGATTGAGGGTGAAGGTGTCGCCGGAAAGGGCGATGGCCAGACCGCTGAGCAAAATCAGCAGGGAAGCTGTTGCGGTGTAGAGGATGAATTTGGTGGCGGCGTACTGGCGTTGGGGACCGCCCCAGATGGCGATAAGCAGGTAAACGGGCACCAGTTCCAGTTCCCAGGCCAGAAAGAACAACAGGAAGTCCTGGGACAGGAAGACCATTGCCTGGGCTGTCGCCTGGAGCAACAGCAGGCCGAAATAAAGCCGGGTCTTGCTCTTGATCGACCAGCTGGCCGCCACCGCCAGCAGGGTGACCAGGCCACTGAGGATCACCAGGGGTGCGGAGAGTCCGTCGGCCCCCAGGGACCATTCCAGGTGCAGGATCGGCACCCAGCTGACCCGCTCTACCAGCTGTAATTCACTGAGCGAGCCATCGAAATGGCGCCAGAAGACCCAGAGCATCAGGGCCAGATCCACGACCAGGGCCCCCAGGGCCAGGGCCCGCGGCGCCCGGGGATCATCGCCGTCCCCTGGCAGCAAGGGCATCAACAGGGCTGCAGCGGCTGGCAGCAGCACAATCAGGCTCAGCCAGGGGAAGGCTCCGGCCTGGGGCCCGACCCCAGTGTGGAGGGGTATCGATCCGTTGGACGCGGTCGCCAGGGCAAGGATGACGTCCATCAGGGCGATTGCGGGTGAAGGGACGCCGGCGCGGGGACCGACCGGCTGGGACCTGGGAGGGAACACCGAAGCGCTCTCCCAAGGCCCATCAGGCTCGTGAGCCTATCTACCCATGGGCAGCTGCCCCATGGGCCATGGGCAGCAGCCCTATTGGAAGGCCCCAATGGGCTCCCTTAACGTCGGCTGACGCTCCGGATCTGGTCCGGCAGGGCTGTCCAGGTGCTGCCTCGGTGTTGAAGGGTGAGCACAGCCCGATGGCTGCTGACCCCTTCCGCTTCCCAGGCTGACACCATGGCATCCCCGACGGCCACGGCTGTTTCAGCGGAGCAGAGGGCCAGCAGGGTCGGACCGGCTCCACTGATCACGCAGCCCCAGGCACCGGCCCCAAGGGCCGCCTCACGCACGCTGCGCCCACCCTGGATCAGCCCCCAGCGGTAGGGCTCGTGGATGCGGTCCTGCATGCCGTCGCTGATCAGGGCGCCGTTGCCCGTGCGCAGACCTTGCAACAGCAGGGTTAGGCACCCCAGATTCAGAACCGCATCGCTGATCGGAATGCTGCGCGGCATGGCCCGACGCGCTTCGCTGGTGCTGAGGCGGATCGATGGGATCGCCACCACCAGCTGCACCGAGGGATCCCAGCCACAGCGGACCACACGCCAGTTCTGGGAGGCGGTGCGGGCCGTCAGACAAAGGCCCCCCAACAGGGAAGGCACCACGTTGTCGGGATGGCCCTCCAATTCGATCGCCAGCTCCAGGAGTTTCTCGGTTCCCAGCGGTTCGCCGGCGAGGGCATTCGCCCCGATCAGACCGGCCACGATGGCCGTGGCACTGCTGCCCAACCCGCGGGCCGGCGGCACCGCCAGCCGCACCCGGGCCTCCAACCCCACCGGCTCCAGCTCCGCTTCCCGCCACACCCGCTGGGCGGCGCGGTACATGAGATTGTCGGGGCCGCCGCGCAGATGACTGCCTTCGCTGCCTTCGATAATCAGGTCGAAGCGTTCGCTACCGCCTTCGAGGCAGCGCAGTTCGAATCGATTGTTGAGATCGACGGCCGCTCCGAGGCAATCAAAACCTGGGCCCAGGTTCGCCGTGGTGGCGGGAACGTCCACCACGACCCCTTGGCCGATCTGGGGGCGTGCCATTTGGATCCAAATACAGCTTCCACTCTCCCACCTGGCCTTACCCGGTCCCTGAAGCGCCGATCAACCCAGCAGCATGCGGGCTCGGCAGGCGGCAGAGAAGGAACCGATCGACGGGTCCAGGATCGCCGTGATCGGGATGGGCTCCAGGGTGGAGCGCAGGCGGCCCTTGGCGGCAAAGGACTCGATAAAAGGCGTCGAACGCAATCCATCCAGCTGCTTGGCCGCCGTACCGCCGGCGAGCCAGATGCCGCCTCGGGCCAGGCAGCCCAGGGCCAGATCACCCGTTACCGAACCGTAGGCGCCGAGCCAGAGGCGCATGGCCTTGGCGGCCAGGGGATCTCCAGCGGCCGCCGCCGCGGCTACGGCCGCCGGTAGGTCGGCCCGGGAACCGTCGCTACTGGGCTCCCCCCCTTGCCAGCGGCGACCCTTGGCGGCATGGGAATGGTCGTCTGCGGTCATCGCCTGGCTGCTCAACCAACGGGCCACATGGCCCAGGCCGGTGCCGCTCACCACCCTTTCGATGGAGAGGCGCTCCAGGCCCAGATCGTCAAGCAGCCATTGGCGCAGCTGCCACTCCTCGTCGCTGCGGGGGGCGAATTCGCCGTGGGCAGCCTCACTGGCCATGGCCTGCAACCCGTTTTCAGTGGGCAGACCGATCGCCACTCCCAGTCCGGTGCCGGCCCCCAGCACCAGCACGGGCTCGCCAGTGATGGCTTCACCCGCACGGATGCTGGCCATCTGCGACGGTGCCAGGTGCGGCAGGCCGTAGATCAGAACGGCGAAATCGTTGACCAGGGCGACCCGTTCGAGATCGCAGTCCAATGCCAAGCGGGATTCAGCCAGCTTCCAGGGCAGGTTGGTGAGTTGGGCCTGGCCCCCATGAACCGGTCCGGCCACGGCAAAACAGGCCGCTCCGGGGCGGGGATGGGCCCGGGCCTCCGGTTGGTCGAGAAAATGGCGCACCATCGGGGCCAGATCGACCCAGTCGGCTGAAGTGAAGCGCTCCTGGGCCAGCAGCTCCAGGGCGTCTGTCCCATAGAGGCTCAGCAGGGTCTTGGTGCCGCCGATGTCGCCGGCGAGCAGGGTGCTCATGGGGCCTGGATGGTTGCCGCTGCGCTTCCCACCACCCCCTTGATCGCGAGCCCGGCGGCGCGGGCCTGGTTAGCGGCGACGGCGGCTTGGATCAAGGTTTCCGCAGGCACCAGCCCCAGATCCCCTTCGCGGCGGCTGCGCAGGCTGGCGCCCCCGGCTTCGGCCTCCCGTTCGCCAATCACGGCCAACACGGGAATCTTTTGCTGTTCGCCGGTGCGAATCAATTTGCCCAGCCGGTCCCCGCTGCGATCGACGCTGGCCCGCACTCCAGCGGCGGCCAACTGGGTCTGCAGGGCTTCGGCCCAGGGGCGCACGTCATCCGTCACGGGCAGCAAGCGGATCTGCTCAGCCGCCAGCCAGAAGGGGAAATCGCCCGCATAGTTCTCGGTCATAATTCCGAAGAACCGTTCCAGCGAGCCGAAGATGGCGCGGTGAATCATGATCGGGCGCTGGCGGCTGCCATCGGCGGCCACGTATTCGAGGTCGAAGCGTTCGGGCAGGTTGAAGTCGAGCTGGATGGTGGAGCACTGCCACAAACGGCCGATCGCATCTTCGATTTTGAGGTCGATCTTGGGGCCGTAGAAGGCCCCGCCTCCTGCGTCAATTTTGTAGGCCCAGCCCTTGCGCTCCAGGGCTTCGATCAGTCCCTCGGTGGCTAGATCCCAGACGGCGTCTTCGCCGATCGAGGATTCTGGGCGGGTAGAGAGGTGGATCTCGTAGTGGCGAAAATCAAAGGTCGAAAGGATGCGCTCGGTGAGGTTGAGCACTCGCAGGATTTCATCACCGATCTGCTCTGGCAGGCAGAAGACGTGGGCGTCGTCCTGGGTGAATCCCCGCACCCGCATCAGCCCATGCATCACCCCCGGCCTTTCGTAGCGATAGACGGTGCCCAGTTCGGCCCAGCGGATCGGCAGTTCGCGGTAGGAGCGCAACCGGCTGGCATAGGTCAGCACATGGAAGGGGCAATTCATGGGCTTGAGCTGGAACTCGCGCCCATCCACCTCCATGGGGCCAAACATGCTCTCCCGGTAGAAGTCGAGATGGCCTGAGGTTTTCCACAGGTCAATATCGGCAACGTGGGGGGTGTAAAGCAGCTCGTAGCCGTCCTCGAAATGGGCGGCGCGCCAGTAGTCCTCGATCAGCAACCGCATGCGGGCACCGCGCGGATGCCAGAACACCAGGCCGGCCCCGGCCTCGTCCTCAATCGAGAACAGGTCCAGATCGGTGCCGATGCGGCGATGGTCCCGGCGCAGGGCTTCTTCCTTGCGGCGCTTGTACTCGGCCAACTGCTCGGGCGTCTGCCAGGCGGTTCCATAGATGCGCTGCAGCTGGGCGTTTTTCTCATCGCCCCGCCAGTAGGCCCCGGCCACACTCTCCAGCTCAAAGGCTTTGGGGTTGAGTTCGCTGGTGTTAGCCACATGGGGGCCGGCACAGAGATCCCACCATTCCTCCCCCAGGGTGTAAAGGGAGATGGGGTCCTGAAGCCCCGCCAGGATCTCCAGCTTGTAGGGCTCGTTCTGGCCGCGAATGCGGTCCTCGGCATCTTGGCGACTCACCTCCAGGCGCTCCAGCGGCAGTTTCTTGCCGATGATGCGCACCATCTCTTTCTTGATGGCTTTGAGATCGGCCTCGGTGAAGGGGTCGGGGGCGTCGAAGTCGTAGTAAAAACCGCTCTCGGTCCAGGGGCCAATGGTTACCAGGGCTCTGGGAAACAGCTTTTGCACCGCCATGGCGAGCACATGGCTCATGGAGTGGCGGATCCGCAGCAATTCGGGACTTTCACTCGTTTTCGGCAGGACCATCGCCACCGGCACCGAACCGGTGGCGATGGTGCCGGCCTCGTGAGCGGGGGCAGTGTCGGCGCCGGTGACGGCAGCGCTCACGGAGGCAGGCACGGGAATCCGCTTCTAGGGAATCGCGATCCTACGCAGGAGAATCCAGGGATTATGCCTGCCCCGCCTTGGCGTCTCGCTTCGGTTTTGGCCCGCTGCGCCTCGATCCTTTTAACGAGCCCCGCAGCGTGGCGTTCAGCTATGGCCTCTGGTGCCTCTCCCTGGTGGGGGTCTTCGGTGTCCATCGCATTTACAACCGCAAACCCCGGAGCGGCATTCTTTGGCTGCTCACCTTCGGTTTCTTTGGCATCGGTCAGTTGATCGACCTGTTCCTGATTCCCAGGATGGTTGAGGAGGCCAATCAGGCCTTGCTGCTGCAGCCCATGCAAGTCCACCCCGATCTACCCGTTCTGCCCTCCCTGGAGAAGCAGTTGCTTCAGTTGGCCCGACAGAAGACTCCAGGGGGGTTCACCCTCAATGACGCCTTGCTGGAGGTGGATCTGCTGCCGGGCCAGAGCAGTGCGTCCATCACCCAGGAGATCCAGCGGTTGTTGGAGGCCGACTTGCTGCACGTGGGTAATGACGAACGCGGTCGGGTTGTGTATCGCGAACCCTGAAAACCGGGACTCAGGCGGCCGACTGGCCGACTCCGATCAGCCGCTTCTGGCGCTGAAGCTCGGCCAGATAGAACACCTTCAGCTCATCGGCATGCTTGACCGGTTGGCCATAGAAGCTGCCGCCATGGGTGGCTGGCAGGGAGGCCCATTCCTGGGACAGGCGATGGAGCACCTCCCTATCGAGGCCGCGCCGATCGAAGGTTTCCAGGGCCCCCCGCTTCTGCATCAGGTAAAGGGCCGCCTGGTCCTGGCTGGCGGGGCCGAAGTCGTTGAGGCCAAGTTTTTTGGATGCTTCTCGCCAAGTGGCTGGCAGAAACTGGTAAGCGCCCGCTGCGGCACTGTTGTAGGTCAGTTGCACCACGATTTCCGGATGGCGGTCGAGGCGATTGATACGGCCGCCACCAAACAGCATCCGATAGCCCTCCTGACTGCCCCCGACCCAGGTGCCCTCGGCATAACGGATCGTGTTGAGCAGGGCACGTCGTTCCGGTGTGATTGGGTACGGACCCCCTTGGTTCTCGCCTGGGCGCAGGCTTTGCTTACTGCCCTCAGCGGGGCCCGGGCCGGTGGGCAGCTGGCGAGCCCCGATCGGTAGCGCCACCAGCAGGGCCAGGCTGCAGAGCAAGCCGGCTGTTCCGGAGGCGCGTTCGAACTGGGGACGACAGGGCAAAACGGGGGACGACGAAGATCACCCGGTGACCTTGATTGGCGACGCCGGGCGATGGCACCCCCCCCTCCACCGCACTGGACAAGGGGAGGGGATTGTGCAAGCCGCGATCGAGGGGGGGCGATTCCCGAAACGGACAGGACGGTCGAGGCCAGGACTGAACAGGGATTTTCAGGCTTTTACACTGTGGAGGTCAAGGCCGACCTGTTCCGTCAGGGTTCCCCCATCGACACCTGCGAACGATCAGTGCAGGTGATCAATCGAAGGTCGATCGTTTAGCTCTGACCGGGGCCTGAGGGGAGGAAGCCGAGGGCGTGACGCACCCGATCAAGGGTGTCAGAGGCTACAGAAGCGGCTTTTTCCTGGCCTTTGCCAAGCACTTCCCTCACGCTCGCTGGATCGTTTCTCCACTCCCGATAACGGGCTTGGACGGGTTTGAGGGCCTCAACGGCGGCATCGGCCAGCAGGGGTTTGAAGGTGCCCCAGCCCATGGCGGCGCATTCGTTGCAGGCGGCTTCACGGCTTTGCTGACTCAGCAGCGCATAAAGACCAAGCAGGTTGTCGGCTTCAGGCCGCTCTGGATGGCCAAATTCAAGGCCCATGACCGGATCGGTCTTGGCCCGCTTGATCTTGCGCACGATCACCTCGGGTGGATCGAGCAGGGCGATGCGGGATGCTTCGTTCGGGTCGCTCTTGCTCATTTTGTTGCGCCCATCGGTGAGGCTCATCACCCGGGCCCCTTCCTTAAGGATCAGGGGCGACGGCACCTTGAGAATGGGGATCGGTTCCCCACTGGCATCGCGGGGCGCAAACCTGGCATTGATGCGCTGCTGGGCGATGTCGCGGGCC
>CAMCQR010000071.1 GCA_945877115.1 Synechococcus sp. UW140
TTGAGAGCTGCCCGTTGTGGTGTTTGCGATACATATGCAGCGATCAGCAGTTACAGCAACCGACAATTGCCCTGTTCGTCGCCAGTTTAACGCCTCTCGATCGCTGAGACAAGTTGCGCTGCAGTCGATTTGGCTTTCTCAGTAGTCCCCAATTAAAAGTTTTGCTTCCATTGCTTTTGATGGACATCGTTGCTTATGTTGTCGAATGAACGTAATAATCAATTAAATCAGCATTGCCCCATTGGCCATTGCTTTGAGAGGTTATTGATTGGCTCAAATTCATCATTGCCTTGATGCATGATCTCAGATTTTTGACGAGAAGTAGAACAGAAAGAATGCCCACGGAAGTGGCGTTGCTCTAACCATTCTCTGATATCAATGTTAGCTGTAGCGACTATTTTATAAGGCTTCAGCAGTAGTTTGAGACCCTTGTTGAGGCCGCAGTAGAACATGACCCGCTGCGGCAGCTCGCCTCAAGGGCGACAGGTGAGCATCCAGCCGCCTGTGCCCTCCACGCGCCAGCGTGGCACCCAGTATTGGTAGGAGTAATGGATCCGAACGCCATCGCGGTTGCTCAGGTAGCCGCCATCAACTAGGTCGCAGATTCCATAGGGATCATTGACGACGAAGCCGGTTTCGTCGTAGCCAACAATCACGGACCAATGGCCGCCGCCACTGGGGGCGGAGACTGGACCATCGCAGAGCCAAGCCACGGCCACGGGCCGGCCGGCATCAATCTCCTGTTTGAGCAGGATAGTGGTGCCATCGGTATGGAAATCTGCCTTGAGGCCCAGGGAGCGAAGGGCATCCAACTGGGCTTCGACACAACTGCTGTCGGCATAGCGCCGGCGCAATTTTTCGTAGACGATTTCGTTGGACTCCTTGCCCCAATACATCGCCAGCATGGCCGAGCTGGCTGAGAAAGCTTCCCGCCAGTACCGTTGCCCGTCGGCCAAGCCCATCTGATCGCAGTAGGGAACCTTTAGGGGGTTGGTGGTGCTGGTGATGGGGGCGGTGGTGGGTCGGGCCGAAGGATCGGCGGCAAGGGCGGGAACTGTTTGGAGCTCGCTTAAAGCTTGCGTTGGGGTGGGTGCGATTTCGGTTTCGAGCCTGATGTGCCTAAACGTTTTTCCGATTTTGTCAACTGTGTGATCGACCTTGCGAGCGACAGTTTTCTCGGTTCCCGCGACCGCATGATCGTTGATACCCAATTTACCCGCCAATTCGTTCACCTCCTTCTCGCCCAAGCCCAAGGACTTCTGCAGAGTGGTGAAGGCCTGCTCGGGGGAAAGTTTGTACGCACCTTTCAGCGCATTCGAAATATCATCAACCGTGCAACCAGTCTTGCTAAGAAGCTTACTTGCGGTAGAAGCATTGAGTTTAAACTCAGAATTCAACACACCCGCAATTTGATCTGCCCCTTTGATACCCTGTATGGCCCCATCTTTAATCATACCTGCCCATTTATCAGCATCTCCCTTAAGATCATTTGCCACTGTTTTTTCAATATAAGGGACAAATGTTTTGGCTAAATTCTTAAGCGACGCTGTCCTGAAATCAAGTTCAATCTTCCCAGTCCGCAACGACTCATTCATGAATTCAAACTCGCCTTCCACCGATGCACTCGGATCACCGTTTTTAATCTCTAGGTCAAGGCTGCCATTCACGCCAGCTTTGAAAGGGACTCTGCCAAGTTCGCCGAGGTCGAGGGTTGTATCGATTTGAACATTAGCCTTACCGTCTAAATTCATGTTGTGCGGATCACCAATGCTCCCAGTGAGCTCGAAATATAGGTCTGAACTTATTTCTTCTTTGATATCAAAATCTACGCCCTCTTCGGTAATGTCGAGATAAATACTGGGAAGATTTACACCCATAACTTGGACTGCTCCGGAGATGGAGATGTGAGGCGGTTGCGACCCTTGAGCATAAGTACTCATTGTAAACTGCGGCCCGGTTTCGCCGGTCTCGTTGGTAATTGACAAGAAATTCCCGTGGCCAATGATGATCTTGTCCAAGGTGACGTCGGCGCTGATGCCGGTATCGCCCTGTCCCTCAATCTTCACGGTTGCCGCGATGAAATAATAATCAAGCTTGGCGTAAAGGTGGAACCCCTTGGTATATGTAATGTTTCCAATTTGCGTGTCCTGGGGGCAACAATAGATTTGCGGTTCGAGTGAAATGGTGACTGATCCATCGGAGCAAGCATTCAGCTCATAGTGCATCATTTGATTACTCAGATCAGTCAGATACCAGAGCGACCCCTTAATATTGATATCGAGCAAGAGTTGATCGCTTGTACTGGGAATAGTTATGCCTTGCTGACTGAAGAAGCCGGCGATGGTGGGAAGATCACGATTGTCGAGTGCAGTGATCAATGGCTGAGCATCCTTTACGCTGAAGCCTGGAAGTGGCTCTAGTCCGATTTTCTTCAATACATTTGCTAATCCAGCAGGGATATTTCTCTGCCTAACGATGCTTGATGCCACGTCATAATAGCTCAGGCGGCTGATGGAGGCGGCGAACATGCTGTTCTCTGGAACAACGCTATCCAAGAACAATGACGCTGATGCTTGGATATGGCCGATGTCGATGGTGGCAGAGAAGCCCAGGCTTGGAATGCCTGCATCGTTGATTCCGATCAATAGTGCAATTTCGGCGATAGAAAATTGAATGCCATCAATGGTGAACCTGAGTGGATTTTCATCGGTATGCATCTCACCTGTGATGAACGCTCCGGTCTCCACCGCAACAGCGCTGACATCAAAGTTCACACGCTGATGCTGAATAGATGCTATAGCTGTGGCGGTCATCTCTACACCGACTTCTTCAACCAATAGGACGCCTCCGAATGTCCCCGAAATATTTAATAGCCCTTTCGTGACATTGTTTTCCGAGAAAGAGATGAATAGTTTCGAGTTTGTCTCGGGATTTGGCAAGCTGACGGACAACTCAATAGTTACACTGCCGTCAAGATTGATCTTAAGGAATTTCGCTAGCGCTCCAAATGCCTTGCTCTTGGCTGTGCTCAGGGTGGCGTAGAGGTTGAAGCCCTTCACCAGGCCGCCGGCCCCGTCGGGCAGTTTAATTTTGCCCCATGACAGAGCGGGAACTCCGAACTGGTCGGTGTCGGGAAAATCAAAGTCCGGCGCTGCTTGTGACGAAAGGATCATCACGATGTCAGTGAGGCCGACAAAGTCGTCGAACGCCGCCAAGGGCTCGAGAACCGAAATGCTGGAGAAATTCGACGCCTCGAGATCGATTCCAGCGGTGAATTCCCAGCCCGTCTCCTCCTTGGTGCCTTGAATGGATACTTCGCCGAGCGAGCCCTTGGCTGCAGCGACGATTTTTAAAATCTTGTCTTTTTTTGAGATGATCGCCCAAGTCTCGGGCAGCGATACATCAAAACTCGGGGGGAGATCTAATGATGAAAGCGTCAGGAAATTCCTGAGGCTGGACGATGGGAAATCGACTTCGAATCTATAATCACCATTGGGTTCGATGTCCGCCGAGATGGCGACATTGGCTTCGCCCATCAACGAAGTGGTGCCTGCAAGGCTGATGCCATTGGCCTTGACGCTTTTGAGATCCTCCTTGGCCACGTTGACAATCTTCATGGGATTGCCCTTGTTAAAGGCTTCGAGCAAATCACCGATGACTGGGATGCTTCCCGAGGTGATGGTTATGGAATTGTTGACAACTGGTAATAGTGCACTTAGCTCTTCCACGGCCGAGAGGCCCGCATCCTTAAGCGAGGCGGCGTCTACCGTTAGGGGCCTGGCCACTTCCTCTAGAACTGTTCTGGCGAAAGACCCCTTCAAACTTCCAGGCTTAAGCTGAGCAGGTTTATCATCAGGAGGATAGATATGATGTATCTGATGGATATTTTCAACATTATTAATATGGTAAATATGGTAAATATGACTACAGAATTCACTTGTCGAATCTATTTTGCTGCTACCACCTTTGTCTCCATCCACAAGTGGAAGTTTTGCGCCAAATGCCTTGAAATCATTTGGTGTTGATTCAGTCGCTTGATTTTCAATCATGGTTGAATTTGTTAATTAAAAAACAAGTACTTTGGGTACTTTTTTAAGTTAACTCGGATTTTTTGCAATGTCAATGGCCTAAGCCAACCACCCCCCTAATTTTAGGGGGGTGGTGATCTGCAGGTCCTCGCACTAACTGCGTGGGTCTCAGACCAAGACAAAAGGGCCTTGATTGCGGTCTGGAGCGCCGCGATGCAAGGGCGACTGTCTGTCGTTGCAGATCAATGGCAGTTGATGGTCCAACTGGCGCAAACAAAGCGCCAGCTCAGGGACGACAAGTCAGCATCCAGCCGCCTGTTCCCTCCACCCGCCAACGCGGTACCCAATGATGATAAGAATAATGGAGTTTGGCGCCATCGTGGTGGCTCTGGTAGCCGCCATCCACGAGGTCGCAGTTCCCATACGGATCATTGATGTAGAAGCCCGTGTCGTCGTAGCCGATGATCACGGACCAGTGCCCACCGCCACTGGGGGCGGATACAGGACCATCGCAGAGCCAACCCACGGCAACGGGTCGGCCTGCCTCAAGCTCCTGCTTGAGCAGAATCGTCGTGCCATTGGTCTGGAAATCTGCCGTGAGGCCCAAGGAGCGCAGCGCATCCAACTGGGCTTCGGAAGTGGTGCTGTCGCCATAGCGTCCGCGCAATTTGTCGTAGTCGTTTTCGTTGACCTCCTTGCCCCAATACATCGCCAGCATGGCCGAGCTGGCAGAAAAACACTCCCGCCAACCCTGCCCGTCGGCCATATCCAGCTGATCGCAGTAGGGCACCTCTAAGGGGTTTTTGAAGCGGGTGCTGGAATGAATGGCCGCAGAGCGGATCGAATGCTCGGCGTTAGGTGTTGGAGTGTAAGGACGTGGGACATCTGCCTGGGTGGTCCAGAGGTTGGCTTCTGCCTGGCGCCGGCGCCGTAGACCCGCCTCGACCGAGGAGCCGGGATCGCAGTAAAGCAGCAGAGTCCGGGGCACCTGGGTCCAGTCGTGTTCTCGCAGGTCCCGGGTGATGGAGGTGAAATTAACTTCATCGCCATAGAAATCGGACCCCAGATTCCAGGCGAAATCCAGCAAGGCGCAACGCCGATTGGCATTCATCGATGACCAGTAGGGAATGGTTCCGGCAAGATGGTTGGCGCAGGCTTCGGCTTGACGCTGCAGTTCAGCATCAGCCTCTTGCTGACTGATAGTCTGACCCGGCTGTACGGCACGACCAAAAAGAGTGGTGAAGCCATAGCCAATGGTCCATGGTTCGCCGCCGCTGGCAGGATCGGGGTAAGCAACGTCGACGAATCCCTCGAATTTTCGAATTAACTCCAAGGCAGGGGCGTAGACCTGAGATCCGATGCGAGATTCCTCCGCATCGACTAGCTCCGGTTTGGTCTTGATTTGCCGGTGGCCCAGCGAGCGCGGTGTGGGTCGGTCTTCGCCAAGCATCGGCTGGAAGCCGGCGTCTCGGTGCTCTGGGGCACTTTTGAGTTCTGGTCTTGCTGGGGGCGGCGGTAAGGGGGGTGGGCCCAAGGGCGGACTTGGCAGAACCCTGGGGTCGGGGGCTGCGGCGACGTAGGGCTTATCGGGGGTGGCGGGGGCTGGATTACCCCGGGATGCATTACGGATGTTGGGCTGGATGGCTGTGGAAATTTTGTTAGCGACGTAGGGAGCAAACAGGCTCAAGCCCGAAAGCAGGAAGGAGGTCACGGCCGGCATGGTTGTCGGCATCTGGCAGGTGAGGCCGAAGCTGTATAGAGCGAAGATGCCATAGCCCATATAGAGCATGAGAATGGCCAGCCCACCGAGGGTGGCGATCATGCGGCTGCTACTCGCCTCCAGCAGCGTCATGGCTATGGGCGAGCCATCGGACCCCCGCAGGATTTTTCTGGAAGCGGCGGCTCCCGTGGCCATCGACCCCTGGTCTCCGATCGATTCCGTCCAGCGCAGTTCCTCTGGAACGATGAGACGGGTGGGTTCAGAGAGGGCGTTGGCCAGCGACCAGCCTTCCTTGGTGAGGCACCGTTTCACCAAATAGAGGCTGATGAAGGTGCCGAGGGCCACGATCATCGTAATGGTGTACACCATCGGCAGGACCATGGTGCGGCAGTCGGAATTGTTCAAGCCCGGGGTATTCACCCCTATGGCCAAGGGGGTTTGGCCGAATGCTCCCGGGGCGCTCATGCCCATTAGGACTAGGGAAAGCAGAGGCCAACGGCGACTGCTTCGCCATCGCAACAGGCGGAATGTGGCTGCACCTGCAGACAAAGGAGATAAGTGAAAGCGAAAATCCATACTCAAATCAAGGCACTATCAGAACATATCAGGAAATTGTCCGCTAGGAAACCTCTGTTCAAAGCGGCCTAATTCAAAAATGAATCCTATGCTTGTCGACGAGGCAATTCCAATGAGATACACCCCGTTCTCGCCCACGGCAGTAGATGCAAGGCTGTTTCGATCGTTTTCACCATGCATTAGGCTTAATTTCCCGATTTGACAATCTACTTTTTTGTTGCATGTTGGACTGGGTATCTATTCTCGTACCATCTAGGGGGAGTGATCCACGATCGCGACTAAAAAGCAAGGCAAATTGGAGCTAAACTGGTCTTATATCAAATAAGCGATTATTGATGACCTTTGGAAAGCAGTTGGAGGGCTGCCTGCTCCTGCTCCTCGGCTTCGCCAGCCTTCACCTCCAAGGCCTGGACGATGACTCGATCGGTGAGGGCATCGAAATAGGCAGCCAGGGTGCTCTGCAGTTCCAAGAATTCTGGCCAGAGGGTTTCGTTGACGAAATTACGGTTCATGCGGGCCATTACCGTAGTCTGCCGCTGGCCGCGGTAGCGGTAAGGGCGGATGCCATAGCGACGCATCAGGGCCACGAAAAGATGGCGTGACCACTGATCTTCAAGTGTGAAGCGGAGTTCGGGTTGGGTGAAGGATCCTGCCGGAGTTGGGCCACTTGACTGAAACCGATCCAATGGCTGATCGGAGCCCACTAGCTCTCCCACTCTGCCGGTCTGGGCGAACAAGGTCTCGATGCGTCGCAGCTTCTCCACCAGCTGCTGCTCCGGGCTTGCTGGTGGGGTGGTGCGGCTGGGAGGGGTCGCGGTTTCGTCGACGCCCTGGTTAAGCGGCCCGGATTCCTGGCGCTGGGGATTGGTTTTACTGGGATTGGTGCTGAGGCGGCCTGGGGGGAGCGGCGGCGGCTGGGGGTTCAAGGGCAAGGGGGGACTTTTCAAGCTGGCCAAACCATTGGCTGACAAAACTTGCCAAATAGCCGCATGAACGGCACTGGAAATTTGCGGCTCATTAATCGGATTATTAATCATGAAACGCACCGCATAGATACTTGATACCTTGCTTATGGTGTCGCCAATTGTTATCAGCAAGGCCTGGGGAGAGGGGTCCCTCAGCACGCCATTAATGGAGGCGGCTGATGTTTCTATAAGTTTCATTATTTCACTTGGTTTTTGATCTGGCGGAACTGGCACTAAGACCTCACAACGACGTACAGGTTTACTCGATGAATAAGTAATAGTTGTATCTGTGAAAAAAGTTAGATTTGGAATCACAACCTCGGCATTATCACGTTCACGCCATAGGATGGTTGCCCTGAGGTTTTGAGATAGGACCTCACAGGCATCACCATTGATGGATAACTTTGCACCCGGTCGAACCGAACCTTCTAGCAAGATCCAAATTCCACTAATAAAATCGGAGGCAATTTCCTTGACGCCAAAACCAATGCCAAGGGAGAGACCACTGGCAACAGCAATCAAGGCCGTGGAAGTCACGCCTAGTCGATGCACACTCCAAAGCAAGCCTATCGCCATCAATAGATAACGTATAATCACAGCCGTGGCCTTCATTGTTCCTTCGCTACTCAACAAAAGGTGTTGAAATAACCGTGCCAGCAATTTGGCCAAAGGACCAGTAGCTACTAGGGCAAGGTAAGTTACTGACAAAGCCATCGATAGGTCACCGATATTAATCCTGCTGCCAAACTGGTATCCCAATGGTATCAGTGCCAAATTCTCTGGACTATCCACAGAACGCAGAAAAATGTATATACTCAAAACTAGAGCCAAGGGACGGATGACCTGACTTTGAAGTAAATATAATTCGGAACGATCTTTGCATTTAGCAAAAAATACTTTAAGCTATCAACACCATACCAAATGATCAAGTACACCACAAGTTCTAGTATCAGTCGAAATGGATAGCCGGCAACAGCCAGGCCAATACCCATAGTGCCAAGGACCAAAATCTGCACCCATCGCCTTATCCAGAAGCTGATTCCTGAAACCGGCCATCGCTGCTGCACCATGCCCAGGCTAGCTACAGCCAAGAGCATCACCAGCAGCTGGGATAGAACCGCTGCACGCGGCAAATAACCCAGCCAGCCGATCATTTCCTGGAATAATTCTCTCATGGCAACGCTGGCGAGGCAGGTCGCAACATTTTAATTAATCCATCGGTCGTCTTGGACATTTCAATCTCACCATAAATGAATCGATTGAAGACATTCTGCATATGTCCGTTACTGCGCGTATTGGCATTGACGAGTTTACCAATTAAACCACCAACACCAGGATGGGTATTGGAAGCCATCATGACCGCCATGTCAGGAGAGGAGGGCTTCCCTTGATTCAAATTTTTCCAAGCGGAAAGCTCCCCTTCGCTGTGCATGGAAACGGCCCGCTGATTAACAGGATCAATACTGGCAGCAACGAAGGCCTTGGCGATGCGCCTCTGATTTGGGTTGGAATTGACCCCAAAGGCAATGACCTGTGTGACGGTCAAGGGACTCGCCTGACCCCCGGGCCCTGCGGGCAGGGGGGCCAGCGCCAACGCTGGTCCAAGTTGGCTCCGCAGTCGATACAAGTCATAGCCACGACAGGGCATCCAATCCAGACGGCCGGCGCCCATCTCATTAAGCAGCCCATCAGGGGAGGCCTGAAAAACGGTCCGCTGCTGTAGTTCAGGGCTCCGCAGCCAGGCAAGCCAAGCGGCGATTGGCTGCTTAAGGGTTGGTGTTGGTGGCTGCCCTGAAGCAATCGCCATGACACTATCCAAGGCCCCTAGGGATCCCAGGGTCCAGGCTAATTCAGTGAATTGCATCGTCAGGCCAATTCTAATCTGGGAAGCAGGGGCCAGCAATTCCTTGATCGTGGTTGGAGGAGTCGTTAATCGCTTGCGGTTGTAACAGGCTACTTGGGGGAAAAGGCCAATAGGCAGGGCCAGGAATCGACCATCCGCAAGGCGCAGGGAACGCAAGGCAAAATGATCCAAGTGCGCCAGCTGGCCAGGCGAAAAGGCCTGGGGCTGGATCAGTTTCTGTTGCTGGAGAGCGATGGCTGTTTCACCTTGAACAATCACCAGATCCGGCGATAGACCGGCCCGATTGCGGCGGAGCAGGACATTGCTCAAATTGGATGCGGGCAGGGTCTGAACCTGAATCCGCACCTTGGAGTGGTTTACCTGAAAGGAATCCAGCAGGATCGATATGCGCTTTTCGGCATTTTGCCTGCTGAAGCTGTCAAAGTTTTGGTCTGGGCTCGTGCCGATCAAAATAAAAATCTGCCCCTGTAGCGAATCGTTCTGGGGCAGTCCATCGACCAACAGCGAAGGGCGATAGCCCGACAGCCCGATCAGCAGGGGCGCTGTCGCCACCCCAAGCCAAGGCAGCCGATCACGAAAACGACGAAGGCTGCGTGGCTGATTCACAGCGAGGAATCCCAAGCGCAGCACCGGTGGGGCATGGCGATGCCTTGAAGGACCTCAGGGACGCTCAGTCTTCGGGGTACAGCAAAGAAGCCAGTTCCTCTGGATCGACGTCGTAGACCCGCGCCAGGGTGGTCTCGATGGCACTGGTGACCACATCGGGTAAAAACCGCATGGCGTTGAGGGCATCGTCGGCGATGTCCTCGGTCAGCAGGGGGTCGCCGCCGAGCTTCTCATCATTGATCACGGCCATCACCCAGCTTTGGTAGGCCGTCACCAGATCAGCGAACTCAAGCTCGGGATCATTGAAATCGATGGCCATGGGTCCTCTCCAGGAGGTCGCTCCCTGCAGTTTGCCCGCTGATGGCGAAGATGGCTTGATGTCATCCTCGCCCCCTCACCCTTCCCCCATGGCCGGGAGCGAACTCCAGTCGGAGGTCTCGGCCCTGCAGGCGGGCCTGTTTCGCTTCGCGATCGAGGAATTGGTCCGGCAGCACCGCACCAGCTTTGCCCCCCTCTGGACTGCGGAAAGCTGGGCCAAATTGCTGATCTGGCTGGCCCTCAACAGTGGCAGCGGCGCCGATGGGCCAGCTCTGCAGCGGTTTGCCGACGCCTTGGGGGCTCCCCTGGCCTTGCGCCTGCGTCGCCTCTTTTTTGAGCGCGAAATGGCCGATCTCAATCTTCTGATTCAGGCCGATCCGGCCGAGCCCCATGTCCTCGTGCTGCTCCTCGATCCCCAGGGGGCGGCCGAGGTACCTCCTGGTCTTGCGGCCGAGGGCCTGCAAAGGACAGGCCTTGAACCTTTGGTGGTGGCCGATCGCCTGGCCTGGCATGCGGCCGAGACCCTGGTGGCCATTCCCTGGGCTTGAGGTGGGATTGCCAACACAGCGCATGAAGAATTGGCAACGACTGCCCTGTACTTCGTCCGGTGTCACCGCTGTTGAGCATCATCAGGAAGTCTTGCTCTAAAGCGTTGCCCCATCCGCAGCGACGGCCTCTCGCCCTGGCGGGAGGAACCCTCATCTCCCTTCTCGCCCTGATCACCGGCCTGGTAGCGCCCAGCCCCGCCCGTGCCGAAACCGTGGTGGAGCGGGTCGCTCGCACCGGCGTGCTCACCCTCGGCGGTCGCACCGACATGATCCCGAGCTCCTACATGGATGCCAGCGGTCAACTCGTTGGTGTCTCCATGGATGTGGCCACCCGCATCGCCGCTGAGCTGTCGCTATATCTCAACAAACCCATCCGCGTTGATTTCCGCCGCGTCGACAGCCCCGACGCCCTGTTCAAGCTGGTGAGCCAAGGGGAGGTGGACCTGGCCTGTGGGGTGCAGTTCACCTGGGAGCGGGAAATGTATGCGGACTTCACGCTTCCCTACAGCCTGTCCGGCATCCGGTTGCTGACCCGCAACGCTTCCCTCAATGGCAGTCCGGAGGGGTTGGTGGGCAAGCGGATCGGCGTCCTGAGCGGCAGCCTCAGCGAAGCGCGGATCAAGGACCTGCAACCGAAAGCCAACCTGGTTCCCCTGAACGACCTGCAGAGCGGTGTGCGCTCCCTGCTGGCCGGCCGCCTCGATGCGGTGGCGGGTGACTCCCTCACCCTGGCGGGCACGTTGACGGCCTTTACGGGCGGCCTGCCCAAGGGCACCACCCTTGACCTGGTCCCCCGGGAGGCCTACGGCCGCTACGGGGTGGGTTGCATCCTTCCTGAAAACAATTCCACCTTCCGCAACCTGGCCAACCTGGCGGTGGCCGGATTGCTGCAGGGCTATCTCGATGGGGACGCCTCGGCTACGGCCACGGTGAATCGCTGGTTCGGACCCAGCGGCATCCTGCAGCTGCCCCCGGAACTGATCCGCAGCTTCTTTGAGTCGGTACTGTTCTCAGTGGAACGGGTTGGGGCCCCCGTAAGAATGGCCCCGGCGGCGCAACCGAAACCCCCGTCCACCTCCGTCCCTCGCTAGATCCATGTCCCTTTATTCCCGATCCAGCCTGCTCGGCTTTCTGCTAGCGCTGCCGGCCATTGGCCTGCCGGCCTCCAATGCGGCCCTGAATCCTTCCCCTGATCCCGCAGTGCCCCTTGAGGCAACGACGGAGATCGAACGGGCCGTAACTCCGCTCACGTCGGTGGAAGCGCGGCTGCAACGGCTTGCGGCGGTGATCCGCTCCCAAGAGCAGGACCTGGCCCCTGGCGATCGCCCCGCTGAGGACGTGCTGACTGCGGCTGCCTGGGGCAATGGCAATGGCCGCGGGGCCTTTGCCAATGGTCACCGCTATTACGGTGGA
>CAMCQR010000072.1 GCA_945877115.1 Synechococcus sp. UW140
AGGCCCAAGGTGATCGCATCACCCTCTTCGTTCCAGGTGGCGGTGCGCAGGTAGCCCTCGTGAATACGCCAGGTCAGCCCTTCGGGCAAAACGTCATTGGCTTGCAAGGTGAGGCGGAGAGCCTTGGTGCGGGTAGCGGTGGCCATGGATAAATAAAAACGTCAAGGGATTGGCAGAGAGGAAGCGCAAGAGCGGGGCCGACATGGCGTCGGCGCGGGTCATTCGGCTTGGACAGCGCATCGGAGGCTGCAGATCAGGTGCGCTCAACATAGCACTTATTTCCCATCGGTCAAACGTTCTTTGCCAATGCTCCCCGTCCGGCGGCGCCTAACTTCTTGCTTGGGCATCCAGATTCCCCCCGATGTGCGAACTGCTGGCCCTTAGCGCCAATACCCCCACCGACCTGCGTTTCTCCTTCCACGGCCTGCGGCTGCGGGGCGGATCCACCGGCGATCACGCCGATGGTTGGGGGCTGGCCAGCTACGACATCGATGGCCTCGGCGTGCGGATCTATCGGGAGGATGCGCCAGCCGCCTTTTCACCCATCGCCGCGGCCGTGGCCGAGCTGGACCTGCGCGCCCACTGCTCCATAGCCCACATCCGCAAAGCGACCCAGGGGGTCGTGGCCCTGGAGAACTGCCATCCCTTCCATCGCCACTGGCAAGGGCGCGAATGGGTTTTCGCCCACAACGGGGACATCAATACCCCTATGCCCCTGGCGGGTCGCCATCAGCCGATCGGCGACACCGACAGCGAAGCCGCCTTCTGCTGGATCCTCGAACAACTGGAGGACCGCGATATCGCCCCTGATGACGAAGCGGGCCTCTACCAAGCGCTGCTGGCCTGCTCCAACCACCTGGCCAGTGGCGGAATTTTCAATGGCCTGCTCAGCAACGGCAATTGGCTTTATGCCTACGCCAGCACCCGCTTGCACTGGGTCACCCGGCGGGCTCCCTTTGGGCGGGTGCGGCTGGCGGATGACGACCTCAGCGTCGATTTCGCCGCCGTCACCCAGCCCAGTGATGTGGTCACCATCATCTGCACCGAGCCCCTGACCACCGCTGAACCCTGGCAACCCCTGAAGGTGGGCGAAGGGATCCTGCTCAAAGCCGGCGAGATTGTCCAGGGCGGCTAGGCAGAAGCCACCGCTAGAAGTCGAAGGGTCAGGCCCTAGGCACTTTTATCGTCATTTGAAGTTTGTAGGTGTCACAGCACATCGAAGCCCCGAACACCAGGATCCTTTAGATTGTCCACAGATTTGATTCCGTTCCGTCCCGAGTGAATCCCATGGTTCCCCACCCCGGACAGTTCGTCCAACTGGACGAACACCCTGGCAGCCACTTTCAGGTGATCGCTGTCGACGAAGCCAAAGGCACCAGCTGGATCCGCCGTTGGCCCATCGCACGCAACGGCTCCCCACCCTTCTCAATGGCGATTAGCCGGCTCCGCTCCCTCGGCCTGGTCGCCGCCTGAGGTCATCCCCGGCCCAAACTCCACCCCCTCGCCAGCACGACCAAAACCCAACGAACGGGCCACCATCACCGCCAGCACCAATCCCAGGGGAAACACCTCGGTGATGTTCAACGTCAAACTGGCCAGCACCAGCACCACCCAAAAGACGCGGGAACGACGGTCCCGAATCAGGCACCACAGCACCAAGCCATAAAAACTGACCAGGGCCACCAGCCCCCCCTGGGCCACCAACAGCAGGGGCAAGGCATCGGTCGCTGGCAGGTGGGCTGGGTCAATACCCCTTACCGCCGTCGCCAGGCTGCCGCCGCCGGCCACCCCGTATCCCCACAGGCGCTCCTGTCTGGGCTTGGGTCGGGTCATCCAGGTCCCCACATTGTTGAGGCGGCCCAGGGGCGAATGGAACAGGGAGGGCCGTCCCAGCACCTTGGGCAGCACGTGGGGCAGGGCTCGCGGACCCCGCGGGCCGGACACCAGGACCCCGACCACGACCAAAGTCGCCGCCACCAGGGCCGCCACCGCCATGCGCCGCCGCCGGGGGCTGAGGCGGTGGCGCAGTGTGTCTCCAACCAAGCCCACCACCAGCACACCCAGACCCACCAATCCCGTACCGGAGCGGGCCAGCAGCACCAGCACCAGGGCCGCCAGCAGTAGGGGCCAGCGCTGCCAGCGGCGCTGGCTGACGCTGGTGCAGAAGGCCGTCGCCACCACCACGAGGACCCCCAGGCTGTTGGGCAGGGTCAACAAGCCGGCCATACGGCCGGGCAGCCAGGGGCTGGGCAGCCCACCGAATCGCATCGGCAGTCCCCGCATCCCCTCCAGCAGCACAAAAGGCAACTGCAGCACCACCAGGGCCGCCAGGGCATCGGCCAGGGCCTGCAGCCGCCGAGGGGGGGTCAACCAACCAGCCAGGGGAATCAGCGGCACCCAGAGCAGGGCCGGCAAACAGCGCAGGGCCAGCACCGGGCCATCCGCCTGGATGCTGATCGCTACGGACACCAGCAACGACACCAGCAGCGGCAGCACCGGCAGCAGGCGCCGCCAGGGCAGCAAGGTCGGCCAACGGCGGAGGGCCAGGGCCCATGACCCCAGCAGCAGTCCGGCCATCACGGCGTATTTGAAGCCCTTGAACGGTGTTTCCAGGGGACTGAGCTGGTAGAGCCGACTGGAGTCGATGGCCTTGATGCGCTGGCCCGGCAAACGGTGGTAAGGGCTGCAGGAGCGGGGAAGCCACCAGCTTTGGATGGGGGTGCGGCAGTAGGTGGCTAACTCCTGGGCATAGGCCGTCCGGTCGATCAGCCCCACCCGCCGCAGCCAAAACGGCAATCCATTCAGCAACCCCGCCAGCACCAGTGCCACCGCCAGCACCCGGGCGGACCGATCCAACCCGCGGGTCCAAGGACCAGTCCCTGATCCTTTCATGGTCGGGGCTGGCGCCGCCGCCATAGGCCCAGGGCCATCAGCCAGGCCACCGGCAACCCCAGAACCTCCGCCGCCCCGACAGCAGCCAGCCGGGCGCCGTAGCCGGCTGACGACGACAGGCCCCAGCCACGACCCCACAGATGCAGCCGAACCGCCACCAGGCCCAGCAAACCCGCCAGCGCGGCCAGGGCCACCAGGACCACCAACGCCCAGCCCGCCTGCCGGGCCACCAAGGCCGGCGCTGCCACAGGCGCCGGACCGATGCTGGCCGCGGCCGCCAGCAGCACCGCCAGCAGCAGCCCCCATCGCCAGGCCCAATCCCCCAGATCGGCGACCGTGATCGGTTGATCGAGATTGATGGCGGCCAACAGCAGGGCCAGGGCCAGGGCGGCCATCCAGGCCGCTGCCATCCCCAGGGAGGCCGCCACCACCGCTGTAGCCCACCGATCCGAGGCCCTTCCTCCCCTCACGGTGCCTTGATCCAGGGGGATCGCAGTAGAGCGGGCAACGAACGGCCGGCGGCCTCCACCTCCGCGTGCCACCAGGGGGGACCCACCGGACCAAGGGCCAGGGGCCTGACCCCCATGGACGCCAGGGCCGGCAGCGCCCCAGGATCACGGCTGGCCGCCGCCCATTGGCGTCGCGTCACGGTCAGCAGGCGGTTGTCCCGCCCGAGAAGCCCATCGCCCTGATCAATCCCGGCCACCCCCCGAACAGTCGCCAGCCGGTTGTGCCGCACGTTCACCTGGGTGAGGGGGGAACCATCGTTATACCAACCAATCTGCTCGCCCAGATAGGTGTTCTCGTGCAAGGTGACTCGCCGGCTGGGCCCACCCATCCATTTCAGCAACACTCCATTACCCACAGCCGGCGAATGGGGAAAAGCCACAAAGACATTGTCCTGAACCAGCAGCGGACCATCCTCGACAGGACTGACCCCCAACATCACAAAGGCATCGAGGACCCCATTGCCTTGCACCTTGAGTTGGCGGGCCGGTCCATCGAATTCGAAGGCATCATCCGTGATTTCCGTGATCAAATTCCCCCGCACACTGTTCTGGCCGGCCACGGGGGAAATCTTGATGCCATCCCCCGCTTGATTGACCAGATTACCCACCACCTCCAGGTCGGCGCCATGCAGCCAGGTGAGCGAACAATTGGAATAGGAATACACCTCCTCCCAGCTCAACCAACCGCGGCGACGCCATTCCGCCAGGGGATAGCAACTGCTGACGTTGCGGCTCACCACCACCTGGTGCGGCAGGACCACACTGGGCGAATCATTGACGGCCACATCCGCCCCCTCAAAACTGTTGCCCTCCAGGCGCACATGGTGGGTATGCCAGAGCTGAATGGCGGCCATCACGGCGAAATCGAAGCGCAGGTCCCGCACTTCCACCCAGGGCGCCTCGATCCAGAGACTCGCCACCTGGTGCCCACCGGCGCGGAGGCGCAGGGGCATGGGTCGATGCACCTGCAGTCGGGAAGCCCGCGGCGGAATGCCCCCAGGCAGACAGAGCACCAGCCTGGACCGGCTGGAAGCGAAAGCAGGCCAGGCCCCTGTCCGTGCACAGATCTGACGCAGGTGATCTTCGGAGCGGCTGTGATAAGCCGCCACCCCATCGACCCTTAGACCATCGACGCGCCAGGCCACGGGTGTGGCGTAGAGGTGCCCGCCCAGGGGATGCCACTGCCAGGAGCCCGGCACCTCAGGCCCCGCCGCCCCTGTGATCACCGCCCGGCCCGGCACGGCAGCCCGCAGCAGCAGCGGCTGGCCGGGACGACCGCCTCGGCGCAGATGAATGTCCTCTGGATAGACCCCTGGCCACACCAGGATCGTTTCACCAGGACCGGCCAGATCCGCAGCCCGTTGGATCGTGCGCAAGGCATAGCGCCGCGACTGGCCCAGCCAGCCATCGAAGCCATCGGGGGCCACATGCACCACCCCTTGACGTAACCCAGCCGTGGGCGGCCGCAAGTACAGGACGCTCAACAAGGCCGCCAGGGCCACGGCAACTCCCCGGGACAGCGCCTGCAGCCCACCACCCGGAGCCGCGGGCGGGCGGCAGGGGAAAGAGTGGGAAGGATCCAGGATCATCACCAGCCGATACCCGACCCTCCCATAGCGGGCGAACGGTGACAATGCCTGGATTCGCCTCGGGTTGGCGTGCAACGGCCCCTTTCGTTATGGCGGCAACTGGTCGCCGAAGCCGGTGCCAGCCGCACGGCCCAGCTCCTCGGCCTGGCCCTGCTCGGCAGCGCCCTCGAAGCATTGGGTTTGGGGCTGGCCGCCGGGGTGCTGCTGGGGGGCCGGGGCCCGAGGCTGTCCGCACTCCCATGGGGAGGTGGCCTTGGCCCCGGCGCCGCCATTGCGGTGCTGGTTGCGGTCATGGTGGTGCGGGCCGGCTTGCAGGCCCTGGGCACCATCCGCTTGGAGGGGCTGAGAAGCGGCTTCACCGATCGTCTGCGCCGCGAATTGCTGGAAAGGGTGGTGTACGCCCCAGCCACCCGCCTCGAACAGGTCGGCCGGGGCGACCTACTGGGCTTGATGATGGACGACATTGGCCGCAGCGTCCTGGCCCTGGATATGGGGGTCCGGGGTTTGCAGGCCGCCCTGGCCCTGTTGATTTATGGCTCCGGGGTGATGCTGGTGGGCCGGACCCAGGCCATACCCCTGCTGCTCGGCTTTGCGGCCACTGGCACCGCGGCCCTGTTGCAACGCTCCGATGCCTGGCGACTGGGGCAATGGCATAGCCGCCTCAACAGCGCTTTGCAGCGCACCGTGGGGGATGCCTTGCACGGCCTCAAGGCCGTGCGGGCCGCTGGCGCCGAGGGCTGGATGCTGGAGCGCTTTCGAGCCGAAACCCATCAATACCGCCAGATCTTGCTCAACACCGTCAGCCGCCAGGCCCTCTTTGCCGCTCTGCGGGATGGCCTGGTGGTGAGTGTGGTGGGGTTGTGGCTGCTTCTGGGCCGCGGCTCCCTGGCGCCGGAAGCCATCGCCACCACCCTGCTGCTGGCCTATAAAGCCGCCGGCTCCCTCGCCGCCGTCGTCACCAACCTGCGGATCAGCATCGGTGCCCTGCCGGGCTATGGCCAATTACGCCAACTGAGGCAGCAACTGGGACCCCCCGGGAATCCCAGACCCACCGATCGGTCCCTCAGCGCGGTCCCTTGCCTGCCCACCGCCGAATCCCTGCGGAGGGCCCACTGGCAAGAACAGCCCCCGACGCCGGAGCTGGCGGGCCCATCGGGCCGGTCGCCGGAGTCCCTGAGCCTGCGCCGCGGCGAACTGGTGGTGGTGAGTGGCCCCTCGGGCAGCGGCAAAACCACGTTGCTTGATCGCTGGGCGGGCCTGCTGAGGGAGGAAACCAGCCTTTGGGAGCTGGAATCGTCCCCGGGTGCAACCATCAGGCTGGAAGGTCAGGCGGGGGTGGGCGCCTGGCGCTCCCTGGTGGCCTACGCCCCCCAGGAGGCGGTGCTTTTCGAGGGCAGCCTGCGCGAAAATCTGCTGCTGGAACGCAGCCAGCACCCCGATGCTCCCAGCGACCAGAAGCTGATGGACTGGTTGCAATGCCTGGGGCTGGGCCATCTGACGGAGCGCCCGATGGGCCTGGAGGGTCGCTTGAACCTGTCGCTCGATTGTTTTTCCGGCGGCGAGATCCAGCGGCTTGGTCTGCTGCGCGCCTGGTTGATGGAGCGGCCGGTGGAGGTGCTCGATGAACCCACAGCCTTTCTCGATTCCGCCACAGCCGCAGTGGTGCGGCAGATCGTCCTGGAGCGGTCCCGCGAGCGTCTGGTGCTGGTGGCCAGCCACGACCCGCTTCTGTTGGCCAGTGCCGATCGTCTGATCAGGCGAGAGCCCGCCGACCGTTTCAACGCCAGCGCCCTGCACCAGGGCCCCTGAGTCCATTCACGGGCCCGCCCAACGGGCCCGCCCAGGTGACGAGATTGCGGCTGATGCGCCCCAACCGCTGAACCAGGGCCGCCGGCAGGCTTAGGTCCATGCCTGTCTTGGGGTCATTGAACGAACCCGGCAGCAAGACAAAGGAAGCTGTCGTGCGGATCCAGTCGGCCGGGGTGCGGGCCAGGAGCAGGGCATGGCGCCAGTCCGCCAAACGACCGAGGGGATGCCAGGCCAGGCGGCCCCGGTCATCGACGGTCTGCCCCTGGGACCATCGGGCGACCGCCAGGGCGCGGCGGCCCGAACGATCCGGCGCGATCTGGCCCCAAGCCTCCAACCAGGGACTCCGGGTGACGTTGTGGGCCACCAATGCGCTCAGGCGCACCGCCTTGTAGCGGCCCAAGGCCTGGCGATCGTCCTCGCTGAGCAGCCGGGCCAGCCGCTCGATGTCCACCAGGCTGCGCAGGCTGATCCAGCGATCCTTGACGCCATGGTCACAGGAGTGCAAAAAGCTGTGGCGTCGACCCAGGGTGGCCAGCCGGCGGCCCTGGTAGGTCAACAGCTCCCTTTGCTGCCATAGCGTCTCGAAAGCGGGCAGGCTGGAGCGCAGGGGCCCCAGATCCCAGTGAAGGTCCAGCAGCAGGGGTCCCCGTTGCAGGGACAATTCGTAGCCAACCCAGCGGGCATAACGACCCCAACTGGAACTGAGGTCCAGGGGGGCCATGCCGGGCAGCCGCCTGAAGCCAAGTCCCTCGAGGGTGACGATCGCCAGCTGCAACTGGCAGGGATCGACGAGCACATCCAGATCGCCGCGGCCCCGGGCGGTGGCGTCCCCGGTGGTCTGGAGGGCCAGGGCGGGTCCCTTGATCAACAGAGCCCGCACCCGGGCCACCGCCAAAGCCTCCAGCACCTCGATCGCCCCCGCCAGCAGCGGCAGAGCCGCCAGGCGTTGATGGCGGGCCCTCTCCACCAACTCCTGCGGCAAAGGCTGGGGCCAGCCCAGCCTGTCGTGCCAGGGGGCCAGGACGATTTCCAGCCGGTGGCGGCGGATGGCGGCCCAGAGGGCCTGGGGATCGACCGCCATGGCGGATCGATCGCCGCCTGGCTGGGCCTGGCTGAATTGGGATGAAGGATCCAGCCGCCCGCTCTCCCAGGCCAGGACCTCTTGAAGGCCCTGCCGCAGCGGGGCCATGGCCCCGGATGAATCGCCCAGCCGCGTGTCAGGCAAGACAGAGGGGATCGTGGTTGGCTCTGATTAGAATCCAGCCTGGCATCAAACCACCCAACCTGGGCTCCTACTCCTTGCCGCACCTCTATCGGGCGTTTGGTCTGGAAGTGGACAGCGACGATCTGGAGCTGCCGGAGTTGGCGCCCCTCGACCCGCCAGCCCCAACGGAACCGGCCGCCCCAGGGAATGCCCGGATCCGCATTCTGTACGAGCCAGCCTCCCAATGGCCTGCCGTCAGCGAGGCACCGCCAAGCCACTGCCACAGCGATGGGCGGCACAGCCTCTGGATCGGTCCTGAGGAGTTGCGCCTACGGATCTGGGATGTGGGCGATTTCCGCATCCTTGGGGGCCAGCAGATCGGCTGGTGCCCCGCCAACCCCGGGGTAAGCCCGGCCGAGCTGCGCATGTATCTGCTGGGGTCGGCCTTTGGAGCCCTGTTAATTCAACGGGGCCTGCTCGTACTCCATGGCAATGCGCTCGAACGGGAGGGGCGGGCCATCGTCTGCCTTGGGGCCTCGGGCGCCGGCAAATCCACCCTGGCCTGCGCCTTGATGCAACAGGGATGGAGGCTGCTGGCCGATGACCTGGTGGCCATCACCCCCGAGGGCATGGTGTTGCCCGGCATCCCCCGCATCAAGCTGTGGGAAGACGCGCTGCGGTGCTTTGGCTGGTCCCCAGAGCACTGGATCCCTGTGGCCACCGGCATGGCCAAATACGTCATGCCCGCCGACCAATTGCGGCCGTCCCCGGCCCCAGCCCGGTTGGCCCAGCTCTATTTGCTGCGACGGGAACCCTGGAACGGCCACCGCCCCCTGCAGCGGCAAGCCATCGGCAGCGAGCAGGGGGCGATGGCCGAACTGCTCAACCAGTTGTTTCGCCCCACCTTTGTGGAAGGACTGGGCCGCCAGGGAACAAGCTTTCTGGCCCTGGCCCGTTTGCTGCGCCAAGCACCATTGACAACGCTGGTGTTACCGGACACCATCAACGATTTGATAGAGGTGCTGACAGCGACCGAGCTGATACCCCATCAGCCTGTGACCAGCACCCAACTCCCACTGGAGTCGCCGACCTAAAGCAAGTATCTCAATCCCCCATCCATGCCCTACCAGCGCCACCCTGACGTCTGCGCCGCCGAACTGGATGGTGAAATCTGTCTGTTCCACCCCCACACCGCCCGTTACCTGGCGTTGAACAGCACCGGGTCCGCCATCTGGCACCTGCTGGAGCAGCCCATGGACCTCCCTGACTTGGTGAGGGCCTTGCAGCGTGATTTTGAGGTGGACGACGGGGCCTGCCGTGACCACACCCTGGCCTTTCTCGGCGAGGCGGTGGCCTGCGGCATGCTGCAGCTAGGCCAGGTCCCTTGATCCACCCCCTCAGGCGCCTGCGGCAAGAAGGGGCCTACGGGCTGTTTTGTGGTCTGGACCATCTGATCTGGATAGGGGTGAAGTTGTTGCCTGGCCCCCGGCTCTTCGCCCTGTGCCGCCAGCGCCCCTGGCGTCGCCCGCACGCCTGTTTAAACTCTGAGGATGGTGAGCGCTGGTTGGGGCGCATCAGCTGGCTGCTGCGCCAGCGCTGCCGGCGAGCGGCTTGGGGAAGCAGCTGTCTGAGCCGTTCGCTGGCGGGGAGGTTGCTGCTTGACTGGCTGGGGTTGCCCAATGACCTGCACTTGGGAATGGAGCGAGATCCTTCGGGAGATCCCATCCCCCATGGTTGGCTCAGCAGCGGCGACCGCACCCTGACCCCCGGGCTCCATCCCCTCAAAGGCACCCACCTGATCACGCTCTGAGGCGACCCAGCCCATGCTTCCTGTGCTCTCCGGTCTGATCGCCCTGGATGGCTCCGGCCTTGACAGGCACCTGGCGGGGGGCTCCGACTGGCGCGGCGAGGGGGTCGAGCTGGCGGGCCGGCTCAGCCACCATGGGCCCTCCGGGAGCCTCTGTCTGGGTTCGGCCCGCCTCGACAACCGCCGCGAGTTGATCGCTCTGCTGGGTCTCAGCCAGGCCGAGTGGGGTTCCCCCACCCCCCGGGATCGCGACCACGACGACACCCACCTGATCCACCTGGCCTGGCTGCGCTGGGGGCAGGACTGCGTCGAGCGTTTGTTGGGGGACTGGGCTTTTGCGATCTGGAACCACCGCACCCGGAGCCTGTTTCTGGCCCGGGACCACTACGGCATCACCTCGCTGTACTGCGTGCTCGGCACCCGCCATTTCGCCTTTGCCAGCGAGCGGCACGATCTACTGGCGCTAGAGCTGGTGCCGCCCCGGCTGGATGAATGGTTTGTGGCCCGGGTGCTGTTGTGCTGGCCCCCTAGCGGCGGCGGGGGCACGGTGCGCGTGGGCGTCCAGCGACTGCCGCCCGCCCACTGCCTGCACCTGGAAGATGGACGGCTGCACCAGCGGCAGTACTGGTTTTTGGAGCGGACCCCGCCCCTGGCCATCCGGGACCAACGCGAAGCGGTGGAGGGGTTTCTGGAGGTATTTGACGAGGCGGTGGCCTGCCGCCTGCGCAGGGACGACGGCGGCAAGGTGGCCAGCACCCTCAGCGCCGGCTTGGATTCCGGCGCCATCAGCGTTACCGCCGCCAGCCAACTGGCCCAGGGGGGAGAGCGGCTGCAGGCCTTCACCGCAATACCGAGCGGCGATGTGACCGCCCTGGCCGGCAACCGCCTGGGCAACGAATGGCCCCTGGCCGCGGCCGCCGCCCGGGACCAGGGCCAGATGGATCATCACGCCGTCACGGCGGATGCTCTTTTGCCACTGCAGGGCTTTCGGCAGGCCCTGGCCATCCATGGCGAACCCCTGCATGCGGCGGCCAACATGGATTGGTTGCTGTGCCTCAATCGCGCTGCAGTCGCCCAGGGATGCAAGGTGCTGTTGATCGGCCAGAGCGGCAATGGCGGTATCTCCTGGCAGGGCCGCCTTGGCTCCCAGCCCGGCGCCGTTCTACGGCGTCACTACGGGCACCACATCTGGCTGCGGGAACGGATCAGGCCCTTGGTGCCCCCGGCCTGGTTGCGCGACTGGCAACAGTGGCGGCTGGCGGGGCACCCCTTCCCTCCCCAATTCCGGCTGGGCGAGGGCTCGGCCCTCAATCCAGAGCTCCTGAAGCGGCTGGATCTGGAGAAGCGCTGGCGCGCCGATGGCGCCAACCTGCCCCCCCGCACCGCCGTGGAGGATCGTTGTCTCTATCTGTTCCCGGGTCGCACGCAGGCCGGTGCCCTGCATGCCGAGCAAGGCCGGGCCACAGGTCTGGAGATTCGTGATCCCTCGGCTGACGCCAGGGTGCTGGCCTACACGTGGTCGCTCCCTGACAGGGTATTTATGGATCCCCAGACAGGACAGCGCCGCTGGCTGATCCGCCAGGCGATGGCGGGCCGCCTCTGTGAGGAGGTGCGAACTAATGAAAAGCGAGGACTGCAGGGGGCCGACCAGGTGCTGAGACTCCGAGAACAACGTGAGGCCGTCGCAATAGCCCTAGAACGGCTGGCCCAATCCCCCCTCACCCAAACCATTCTGGATGTGACCCTGCTGGAGGATTCATGGCGGAGCATCGAGGGGCAGGAGGATGGCAGAACGGCTGGCCTGACTAGTCCCTCGTGGGCAAGGGCAATGATGGCGGGTCTTTTTCTGGCTGATTGGACCTCCTGTTGAGGTTCCCAAATCTTGCCTAAGCTGCTATGATCGATCCAAGTTGATCCTCAATTGCTATGACCCTTAATTCTATTCCCCATTCCAATCTTGGCGAAACAAGCCCTGTTAATCCGTCTATTGGGCAAAAACGAAATGTCTGGATCAGACCTGAGCTTAGGGAAATCAGTTTTAGAGCCACTGCTGGGGCTCGCTCTTCAGATAAAAACGATGGTGCCGGTTCATTCGGAAGCTAACGGCAACATTAGTCATATAAATATAAAGTTTTTTAATAATTTTATATTTATA
>CAMCQR010000073.1 GCA_945877115.1 Synechococcus sp. UW140
TCTAATCGCTTGCCTAGCCGCCAACGCAAGGCTCTGCTTTGCTTCGATCCATTGCAGCGCAATGGCACTGCCTGCCTTGAAGTGCATTTGTACTGGTAGTATAAGGGCTGCGCCAAAGGCCCCGAGCCCATCGCCTGCGGCAACCTCACCTCCTGATCTCGCCGTCATAGCTGCATTCTTTCCAGTGGCTTGATGCCCCGATCGGTTGTCCTTCAAGGCAACTGATTCCATGGTTATTTGTCATTCATCTTGGCCAGGTCCAGGTCCTGCTCGCTCTCTTGTGATCGCAGCCGGCGGCGGCCGTGATCTGGCCTGGTCTTACCAGAAGGTCATTCATTTGCGGAAAGTTGCACCCAGAGCTTGGGAAGTATTCCCATTACTTTCCAATGTCATCTATGAATTAGATCACCTATGCCAATGCCTCCCAATACCCATCAATTTTTTGGGGGGTATTGGCCACTGGAGCAAGTGGTATACCTGTCAGGCCGGGATTCAGGTTGGGCTTACAAACGGTGACCTTGCCATCAGGCTGGAGCTGATGCCCAGTTCCTGGCGCCAGTCCTGCAGCGGGCGCTGCCAGCCCTGTTCCCAGCGTTGGGCCAGGAAGGGGGCGGTGCTGGCGCCCAACTCCAAACCAAAGGCCACGGCACGGCCCACATCGACGCCGTTGGATTGGGCATTGGCGTCGTCGTCGTTGACCCGATGGATCAGATCGGCAGCCAGGAGCAGGGCGCTGCCCGGCCAGCGCAGCTGCTCGCAACTAAAACCATTTAATGCGGCTTCGCCGGCCAGGGTGGGAGGAAAGCCCGTCAAGGTGTGCCACAGATCATGGGTATGACGAATACGCAGCTGCAAGTAAGTGTCGTCTCCATCGGCGCCTGGTGGAATCACGGGATCGGGTAGGGGCTCCAGCCCCTGATCCGCCAGCAGCTGGCCGACGCTGTGGCCGAGGCTGCCCTCCGGCAGTTCTTGGAGTTCCACCAGGGAGGGCCAGGGTTGCCAGTAGCGCTCCTGAATCAACGGACGGATGGAGGGATGGGCCTTGAGGCGGGCGCGGGCCGCTGCGGCAAATGGCGTGGCGTAGCTGGTATCGAGGAGATCCAGGGCATGGCCCCCATCCAGGGGGTTACTGCTGAGCGCCAGGACATCGGCCGCCAGTCGCCGTAACTGGGCCGTGGTGCGGGGTTCGGGCGGGTTGGCCAAGGGGGAATCGATCGCCGGAACCCAGTGTGAACGCCTCCCGACTGCGACCAATCGGCAATTCCGCACAAAAGCTTAGGAAAAAAGAAAAAAAGCATTAAGATGCGATTGGCTGATCCAGCCGTTTTTCTTGTTGCCTGCAGGCTGCAAAGTTCATTTTCGGTATCTCTGAACACATTTTTTTATCGCGATGTCCTTGTCCCGTAATGGCCTTGACCACGGTCTGCTTGGCAGCGCCGCCCCAATCCTGGAAACCGATGCCAGGGTCCTGGCTGACCCTCGCCGCCTAGTTGCTCCGTCCCCGATCCTTGGGCTCGGAATTTGGGCGGTGTTTGTCCGCAGCCGTGAACTGCGTCAACGGATCAGATTTGCAGCCCAAGCCCATCGTCTTGGTTGATGGCCATTACCGAAGGCTAAAAATCCTTCGGGGGCTCATCGCCATTGCCTTGATGGCCGATATTCAGGGCGGCCTTGCCGCTTGACCCTTGGTGCCCTGGCTCCTAAAGGAGATTTGAATTTGTTCTCAGGCGCTTTGGGGAAGGAGAAGGCAGGAATGCATGGCTAGCCCTATCAATAGGCTGAGCCTGAAATCACCATCTTTGCGTTGCGAGCCCGCCCATGAACTGGAGCCGTGAAGCCGATGAGGTCCTCAAGGAGGTGCCCTTTTTTGTGAGGCCCATTGTCCGCCGTCGGATTGAGTCCATGGCCGCTGATGCCGGCCTCGCGGAGGTGGACCTGGCCTTCTATGAGCAGGCCCGGGAGCGCTTTGGTCAGAAGTGAGCAGGTGATGAGGTAAAAGGGGAACAACACAGCCCCCTATCGATGTCTCAGTCGAAACGAGAACAGGTGGTCAGCCACCTCCGTTACATCCGCCAGGAGCTGCGGGAAATGCATCAGGGCGTGATGGAGGACGGACTGCTGCCCGAAGCCGGTGAAGTGCGCGGCGTGATGGCCCAGATGGAAGCCCTGCTGGAGCTCCTGGAGGGCAAGGGATCCCGTAAGAAGGAAGGAGACGCCTGATTGCCTGGTTGACCCCCTTGCCGAACCCCGGCAGGACTGGTTTGCTTAGGGAGTCCCCATCATCCGGCCCCGGCCTTGGTTGAGGGCTTTTTCATTGATTTCCCCTATATGTGGCGTAAATCCTTTCCCAAGACCCCACAAATGGTGTATATAGGTTATGCAGGGCGCTGGGTCGGGTGATGGGGATCACCGCTGGTGCCCCTGTCCCCACTTCGGTGCTGGACAGGGAGACGACCGGCCGATGTGGCCCTGCACCCCTTTCCCCCGATGGCGCGCCGATATCAGCAAACCAGGGTCCAGCAACGGTTGATCCAGGCGGGTGACGCCCTGGATCAATGGGCCACCAATCCCTGGCGCCGGCTTTCATTAATTCTGATCGTGCTTTTGGGCGCCTTTGCGGTCGGTGGCGGCTTGTCCACCATCACTGGGGCCCTGGCCTATTTCGACCAGCTCTCCGCCCTGGTTTGCGTGTTTGCCCTGGAGATCGCCGCCCGTTGTCGGCCCTGGCTGCTCAGGCGCCCCCGCGATCAACGCCTCGGACTGCAACTCCTCGATATGGCTCGCATCGGCCTGCTCTATGGCCTGTTGATCGATGGCTTCAAGCTGCAGTGAGTCCGATCGCTTCTCCGCTGCCGGAGCCGGCGCTCAGTAGATACAGCAGGGCCATGCGGATCGGCACCCCATTACGCACCTGTTCTTCCACCAGGCAGCGTTCGCTGTCATCGAGCAGATCTCCCGCCAGTTCCACGCCCCGGTTCACCGGGCCCGGATGGAGCACCGGCACCCGGTCCCCACAGCGTTGTAAGCGCTCGTGGGTCAGGCCGTAGCGGCGGTGGTAGCTGTCGAGGCTGGTGAGTAAGTGGTCGTGCATGCGCTCCTGTTGGAGCCGCAGGGTCATCACCGCATCAGCGCCTTGCAACGCTTCATCGAGGTCCCGGCAGAGGCGCACCGGCCCCCGCTGGGGCACCGGATCCTGCCGTTGCCCCGGAGGCGGAGCCGCGACGAACTGGGCGAAGTCCTCGGGCAACAGGGTGGCGGGTCCGCACAACACCACCTCGGCCCCGCAGCCGGTGAGGGCCCAGAGATTGGAGCGGGCGACCCGGGAATGCAACACATCGCCGACGATCACCACCCGGCGGCCGGCAAGGCTGGCGGGGGAAGGCTGGGTGGGTTCGAAATGGCGGGCCAGGGTGAACAGGTCGAGCAGGCCCTGGCTGGGGTGGCTGTGCAGGCCGTCACCGGCGTTGAGTACCGCCACCCTGTCCCCCCCCCGTTCCAGATCCCGGGCCAGGCGATGGGGGATGCCGGCACAGCGATGGCGCACCACCAACACATTGCTGCCCATGGCCACATAGGTGCGGGCCGTATCAAGCAGGCTTTCGCCCTTGCTGAGCGAACTAGAGGAGGGTGAGAAGGTCTGAACGTCGGCCGAAAGGCGCCGGGCCGCCAGTTCAAAACTGCTGCGGGTGCGGGTGCTGGGTTCGAAGAACAGGGTGGTCATCAGCCGCCCCTGCAGCGCCGGCAGCTTGCGGGCCCCGGCCACCGGTAACTGGCGGAACCGTTGGGCCAATTGCAGAACGGTGGCGTAATCCGCGACCGAAAAGGACGCCAGGTCGAGTACATGGCGGTGGGTCCAGCCGCTCAACGCACGATCCCGGCAAACAGTCTCAACTTAAGGGGCGGTCGTCCCGGCCCCGAGCCAGGGTGGGTGGGTGTCCCAGCCCAGGTTTTCAGGCCTCCAGGCCGCCGCCGCCGCCGGCTGGCGGTCCCCCCGGGCCCGGCGACTGACGCTGCGGCTGGGCCCCAGATACCAGCGCCAGGGCCGATCCACGGCGGCGCTGATGCCGATGCGGCGGTCCTGTCGCAGGGGGCCATCACCCGTGGCGGCCCCTCCAGGAGAGGGGCTGAGCAGGTCCTGCAGGGGGCTGGGGCGTGGCGCCAGCCACAGGGGCCCTTCACCGCAGGCGCCCTGGCCATCGTGGCGGTGCTCGATGGCAAAACAGCGGGCCAGGAGCCCTGGACCACTGGCCTGGCGTTCGGGGGCGTTGGGGAGGGCGGCGGCCCGCAGCAGCACGCCGCTGGCCCATTCGTCCCGGTCCGTGACCACGTTGACGCAGTGGTGGATGCCATAGCAGCGGTAGACGTAGAACTGGCCCGGTGGGCCAAAGAGGGTTTCGTTGCTGGCACTGCGCCGCCGGTGGCCGTGGCAGGCCGGATCGGCCTGGGTGTATGCCTCCGTCTCCACGATTACCCCCCAGAGCAGATCTCCGCTGGGTTGGCTCCGGACCAGCAGGCAGCCGACCAGTTCCGGGGCCACCACGTCGGCAGGACGGCTGAAAAAGCGGCGGGGCAGGGCGGGCGGGTCTTGACTGGTCCGCAAAGCAAACTGCGCCATGTCATCGGCCTCCCCTGGCCGGGACCGCCTGGGCCGGGACCTGGCTGGTCAAGACCCCCTTGGCCGGGACCCGGTGGGTTGGTAACTCCCTCGGGAGATAACGGGAATGGCGGGTTTGCCGGCGGCCCGGGGCAATCTGCTCCAGACTGCCAATAATCCTCAGGGCAAACGGTTCCATGGCGACCACTGGTGGCTTGAATCTGGGCAATGTGTTGCTGGTGCTGAGCGGTCTGTTCTGCCTCACCACCCTTTATTTCGGGACCCGGGGGGGCTACTACGACACCGACGACTACGACGGCAACGGCACCGCCCATTGATCCTGGGGCTTGGTCTGGGCCCGGACCCTTGGCGGCTGGCCTGCGATGCCATGCCAGCCCCTTTAGGGGCTACCCAGCCGTTCGGTCTCGGGGCAATCGCCTGTGGTGGCTAGGTCTTCGGCGGTCACCACCCGGTTGACGTAGGCCAGACGCGTGCTGACCGCACCAATGGAATCGAGCCGCACGCTTTCTTCCCAGGTTTGGTGTTCGTCCTCATCTTCGTCGTCGTAGCGCAGGGTCACCAGATCACCCTGGATTTCCACCACCAACGCTTCTTCGATCCAGCGTTGCTGGTCCCGTAGAAACACCCAGACCGGGCGTTCTTCGCTGTAGTACTGAAAGAGCTTCCGATGCAGCACCGAGACGCCGCGGGGAGCAAGATCCTAGGCAGATCCCCTGCCGATACCGTGTCCTAGATGACCGCTCCCGATCTCCCCCTCAGCGCCGCCGCCCATCCCCTGGGGGCCGAGGCCATCCGACTGCAGCTGCGCACCTGGCCTGAGATCGAGGCCTATCTGCAGCGCTGTAAGGGGGTAATTGTGCCCCTGGGCTCCACCGAGCAACACGGCCCCACCGGTGCCATCGGCACCGATGCCCTCACCGCCGAGGCCGTAGCCCTGGAGGTGGGACGTCGCACCGGCGTACTTGTGACCCCCACCCAGGCCTTTGGCATGGCCGAGCACCATCTGGGCTTCGCCGGCACCATGAGCCTCCAGCCCACCACCCTTTTGGCGGTGCTCCATGACCTGGTTCTCTCCCTGGCGCGCCACGGTTTCGAGCGGATTTTCGTGATCAATGGCCACGGCGGCAACATCGCCACCGCCCGGGCCGCCTTTGCCCAGGCCCAGGGCAGTGCCGCCTCCCGCGGGCTGGCGGTGGCCCCCCGTTTGCGTTGTCAGTTGGCCAACTGGTTCACTGCGTCAACGGTGATGCAGGAGGCCAGGCGTCTCTATGGCGGGCGGGAGGGGCACCATGCCACCCCCAGTGAGATCGCCCTGACCCTTCACCTTGAGCCGTCCCTGCAGGCCCACCAGAGGCCCCTGCCGGAGGCGGCACCGGCAGGACCGATCCATGGACCCGAAGACTTCCGCCAGCGCCATCCGGATGGTCGCATGGGCTCCGATCCATTCCTGGCGCAGGCGGACCATGGCGCCACGTTCCTGGAGTTGGCCGCCACCGCCCTGGCGAAGGACCTGAGGACCTTCCTGGCCGAGCCGTCGGGGACCCTGCCCTGATCGCAGCCAGGCGATTAGGTTCTCTGCCACACGTCACCGTAACCATGGGCCAGATCACGCCAGACGATGTGCGCAAGGTGGCCAAGTTGGCCCGCCTCGACCTGGAGGAAGCCAAGATCACCACCTATGCACATCAGCTCGAGCGCATTCTCGATTACGTCAGCCACCTGGAAAGCATCGATACCGAGGGGGTGCTGCCCACCACCCGGGCCGTCGAGGTGGTCAATGTGACCCGGGCCGATGGCATCGATCCAACAGAGGTGCGGGAGGATCTTCTCAACCTGGCGCCGCAGCGGGAAGGCGATTTCTTTCGCGTCCCCCGCATCCTGGCCGAATGAGGCTCCCCGCCGGGGATAAAGCGACTGGACCGCGTTGAGCGGCTATTCCCTGCCTAATCCTCGGTTTATATCGGTCTAGGGCCGCGGCGAGACGGCGGTGCGATGCAGGAGTTCAAGCACCCGGCGCCTGGCATGGCGGGTGGGCATAAGGGCAGCCAGGGGCCGCAGGCGACTGCGGCGTTTTTTATGGCTGCGAACCCCAAAAAAGATGTCATAGAGAAAGTTGAGCGCATCACTGCGGGTTTCAAACATGCCCAGCCGTTGCGGTGATCCCTTGGCATCCAGCAGGGACTTGGTGGCGTGATAGGCGGGGCGGTATTGGAACCAGGGAATGGAGGGCCAGAGATGGTGAACGAGGTGATAGTTCTGCCCCATGATCAACCAGTTCATCATCCGACTTGGATAGACGCGGGCGTTATGCCAACGGTTGCGGGATTGGAAGGGGCGATGGGGAAGGTAATCAAAGAAAAGCCCCAGGGTGACGCCCACCATCAAGGCCGGGGCGAACCAACAATTGAAGACAAAGGGCAGGAAATTGAACCGCATCGCCGCCAGGACGATGCTGAAAAAAATGGCCCTTGCCAGGCCCCATTCCAGCAGTTCGTAGCGGCGCCATAGGCGACGGCGGAAGAAGAAAATCTCGTGATAAAAGAAGCGGGGGGCGATCAGCCAGAGGGGGCCGAAGGTGGAAACGATGTGATCGGGATCATGCTTGGGATCATTGACATGGGCGTGGTGTTGCAGGTGCACCCGTGTGAACACCGGAAAACTGAAACCCAGCAGCAGGGCCGCCCCATGGCCCATCACCGCGTTCCAAAAGCGGTGGGGGTGGGCGGCGTTGTGGCAGGCATCGTGGATCACCGTGCCTTCCAAGTGCAGGGCCAGAAAGCCCAAGCCAAGCAGGACCGGCAGGGACCAGCCCCCCACGAACCAACCCCAAATGGTGAGGGCCGCCAGGGCGTAACCGCCTAAAAACAGCCCCACAGTGGGGTTGAGGGCCGCGGGCGGCCCCAGAAACTCCTTAGGAACACTGCGCAGGGTGGCGGGAACCACCGTGGAGAGAGGGGTTTCGGGCGATCGCACCGTGGTCTGGGGCATCTCCTGAAGTCGCCGTCGGATCGCCGAAAGGGATTTCACGTTACGAAAAGAAAGGGTCCGGGCGCGTGCCCTTGGTTCGGGTCCGGATGCCCACCGGGGGACTTGAACCCCCACGACCTGAGTCACTGGAACCTAAATCCAGCGCGTCTACCAATTCCGCCAGGTGGGCTCAAGCTGACTCTAAGCAGCGGTGGTCGCCCCAGGGCCGCCTGGGCGAGCAAGAATGGGGGTAACCGCTTGCCCGCCATGCTGGCCAACGTTGGGGGGGATCTGGCCCTGGTGCTCGGTCTGGCGATGCTCTTGTTGCCCCTGCTGGCCCCCGAGCTCAGCCGCCCTAGGGATGCCGCCTGGGGTGCCCTGGTGTTGCTTCTGGGCCTGTCCCTGGTGACCTCCTCGGACCGGCTCACCGGTTCGCCGATGGTGGTGGTTGTTTGTGGTGGCCTGCTGATCGGCCGCCTGGCCATCGAAGTGGGCCAGGCCCGCTGGCGCCAGCTCAGCCCTGAAGAACAGCAGCGGCTTGGCTCCGTAGAACGGTGGTCCACGGCCCTGGCCCAGCTGGGCCAGGCGGGGTTGGGCCTGGTGGGCCAAACCGGGGCAGCCGCGGCGGGGCTGGGGGGGTGGTTGGTCCAACACCGCCCTGGGGTCCGTCGCAATACCGGTAAACGCTGGGTGCGGCCGGCCCTGGAGCCGGCGGCGGCGCTGCTACCCGTGGAGGCTTCGGCCGTGGCGGTTCCGTCTATGGCGGTTTCGGTTGAGGTGGTTGAGGTTTCCCCTGGTCCTGGTGGGCCCGGAGGCGACGGGGCGGGATAATCCAACCTCCCGCTACAAGGCGACCGTGACCGCCAGCCAAGCTTCCTACAAGGACACGCTGAACCTGCTGCAAACGCCCTTTGCGATGCGGGCCAATGCCAGGCAGCGAGAACCCGAACTCCAGGCCCTGTGGGCGCTGAAAAATGCCGAGGGCCAGAACCTCTACGAACGGCTGAGCCGAAACAATTGTGGTGCAGTCTTTACCCTGCACGATGGCCCTCCCTATGCGAATGGGGCCCTGCACGTGGGCCACGCCCTCAACAAGATTCTCAAGGACATCATTAATAAACATGCCCTGCTCCAGGGCAAGAAGGCCCGCTTCCGGCCGGGATGGGATTGCCACGGGCTGCCGATCGAACTCAAGGTTTTGCAGGCCATGGGCGATGACGAGCGGCGATCCCTCACTCCCCTGGAGTTGCGCCGCCGCGCCCGCGACTGGGCGCTTGAGCAGATGGATCAACAGAAGCGGGGCTTCCAGCGCTGGGGCATCTGGGCCGAGTGGGACCGGCCCTATCTCACCCTGGATCCCGCCTACGAGGCGGCCCAGATCGGCGTGTTTGGCCGGATGGCCAAGGCGGGCCACATCTACCGGGGCCTCAAGCCGGTGCATTGGAGTCCCAGTTCCCGCACGGCCCTGGCGGAGGCCGAGCTGGAGTATCCCGATGGCCACACCTCCCAAAGCGTCTATGTGGCTTTTCCGGTGGTGTCCCTGCCGGGTGCCCTGGTGGCGCCGCTGCGCATGGCCGGCATCGAGGGGGTGACGGCGGCGGGCCACCGCGAGCAAGTGTTTGTCGCCATCTGGACCACGACCCCCTGGACCCTGCCCGCCAACCTGGCTGTGTCGGTGAACGGCGACCTGGACTATGCCTTCTGCCGCGACCGGGGAGCGGCCCAGGAGGCTCCCCGCTATCTGCTGGTGGCCCTGGATCTGGTGGAGCGCCTGCGCGAAACCGCCGGCTTGGACCTCGAGCCCCTGGTGACCCTCAAGGGCAGCGAACTGGCCGGCATCCAATACCGCCATCCCCTGCTCGATCGCACCTCGCCGGTGCTGGTGGGGGGCGATTACATCACGGTTGAGTCGGGCACGGGCTTGGTGCACACCGCCCCCGGCCATGGCGTCGATGATTTCAATACCGGCCGCCAGAACGGTCTGCCGGTGCTGTGTCCGGTGGATGAGGCCGGCATCCTGACGGCGGAGGCGGGGCCTTTCGCCGGGTTGAATGTGCTCAAGGATGCCAATGGCGCCATCATCACGGCCCTGCGGGATGCGGGGGTGCTGCTAGCCGAACAGCGCTACGAGCACCGTTATCCCTACGATTGGCGCACCCGTAAACCGACGATTTTCCGCGCCACCGAGCAGTGGTTTGCCTCGGTGGCGGCGTTTCGCGAGCAGGCCCTGGCGGAGATTGAGCAGGTGCATTGGATGCCCGCCAGTGGTCGCAATCGCATCGAGGCGATGGTGCGCGACCGGGGCGATTGGTGCATCTCACGCCAACGCACCTGGGGCGTGCCGATCCCGGTGTTTTATCACCGCCAAACCGGCGAGATGTTGCTGGATGAAGCCAGTTTGAGCCACATTCAGGCGCTGGTGGCCGAGCATGGATCGGATGTGTGGTGGGAGCGCAGTGAGGTGGACTTGCTGCCCCCCGGGCGGGCTGGCGAGGCCGACCAATGGCGCAAGGGCACCGACACCATGGATGTGTGGTTCGATTCGGGCTCCTCTTGGGCCGGGGTGCTGGGAGGCCTGGTTCCCGGCGGAACGATCGCCAGCACGGGGTTGAATTATCCAGCCGATTTATATCTGGAGGGCTCCGATCAGCACCGGGGCTGGTTCCAGAGCAGTTTGCTCACTTCGGTGGCGGTCAATGGTCTGGCCCCGTTCAAAACGGTGCTGACCCATGGCTTCACCCTGGATGAGAAGGGGCGCAAGATGAGCAAATCCCTGGGCAATGTGGTCGATCCGGCCGTGCTGGTGGAGGGGGGCAAGAACGAAAAGCAGGAGCCGGCCTACGGGGCCGATGTGCTGCGCTTGTGGGTGAGCTCGGTGGATTAGTCCGCCGATGTGCCCCTGGGGCCCGGCATTGTCAAGCAATTGGCCGATGTCTACCGCAAGGTGCGCAATACGGCCCGCTATCTGCTGGGTAATTTGCATGATTTCAACCCCAGTACGGATGCGGTGCCGATCGCCGAGCTGCCGCTGCTGGATCGCTGGATGCTGCAGCGCACTGCAGCATTAATCGATACGGTGAGCAAGGATTTTGAGGACTATGAATTCTACCGCTTCTTCCAAGCTCTACAGAACTTCTGCGTGGTGGATCTTTCCAACGTCTACCTCGACATCGCCAAGGACCGTCTTTATGTGAGTGCTGTCGATTCCTTCCGCCGCCGCAGCTGCCAGACCGTGCTGCATCTGGTGGTGGAGCGCCTCGCTGGCCTGATCGCGCCGGTGCTTTGCCACATGGCTGAAGACATCTGGCAGAACCTGCCCTATTCCGTAGCCGAAGCCTCGGTGTTTGAGCGGGGCTGGCCCACGGTTCCAGAGGACTGGCGCACCCAGGTCAACACGGCTTATACGTTCGAGGCCCATACGCAGATCAAGGACCTGTTGCTGGTGCTGCGACCGATGGTCAATCGTCTACTAGACGCTGGCCGGCGGCCAGTGGTGGCAAGCCCGAATGCGGCTACCGAACACGAACCGATCGGCTCTTCCCTAGAGGCCCAGGTTCAGATTCTTCTGGGCGCAGCCGATGGCCAGCTCGGCACTCAAACCGCCACAAACGGCGCAGCCGATGGGGAGGCGAAAGCGGCTCACTCAGTGGCCCTCGGCCTCGCGTTACTGGAAACCAGCCCCCACCCGGAAGTGGACAACCTGGCCGATTGGCTGCTGGTCTCCGCGCTGCATATTGGCGGCGAGACCCCCACCGAGACCCCCACCGAGGTGCTCGCCGAGGCCACTGAGGCCGGCCTCACCGTGCGCATCAGCCGGGCCAAGGGCCAGAAATGCGAGCGCTGCTGGCACTACGAAACCGACATCGGCCAGTTCTCCGCCCACCCCAGCTTGTGTGGCCGCTGCGTGGCGGTGCTGGCTCAGCCCAGCAACCGCGGCAGCAACAACCCCGACCGCTCCCGGTAGGCCTCAAAGCCGGGATAGCGAGCGAGGGATTGGTCCTTCTTGCGCATATTTGGTAGAAACACCGCCAGGCCAAAAGCGGCCAGCACTGCATAGGGCAGCCAGTGCATCGCCACCATGGCGAAGGAGAGGTAGATGAGCACCTCGCCCAGATAGTTGGTATTGCGGCAGCGGGCGAAAAAACCATCCTCAATCAGTCCCGGTTGCAGCTTGAGCACAAAGTGCTTCTGGGCATCACTGGCGAAATGCAGAAACACACCGAGCAGATTGATGGCGATGGCGCCAGCCAGCAGCGGCAGAGGCGGCACCGCGCCAGAAGCAATCAGCAGGAATGGAGCCAGCCAGTACAGACCCAGCAGCA
>CAMCQR010000074.1 GCA_945877115.1 Synechococcus sp. UW140
CCTCATGGATGGTGCTTATGCACATTTGGCGGCTTGTTACAAGAGAACAACTGATCACTGCATAGCCGAACTGAATGGTTGTCTGACACCTGGCGCTTGGCTTAAATCAAGCTGCCTGGCTGGTTGTTTTTTTCAGGAATCCCTATTTGGCATTAACCTCCTCTTTTCTGACATAAGCATCTTGGAAACATTTACAATCCCTACTTTCTTCCTAGCACTTCAAGGGCTTTCAAGCGGCCTCTATCTTTTTGGCAAAACAGTTAACCCTAATACGAAAGACGAACTCGAGGCACGCATCAATACGATCAAAAGCCAAGACATAGCCTTAATCACTGACGAAGACAAGAGATATCTTCGCCGCACAATTGAATCGCTGTACGGTTCATCTGCAATTGGCGACAATCTAAAACCACCTAAACTCGTACTCTCATGATGCAGCAGGAAGCCTCAGAACGACATAATTACTCTATTTAGCTTCTGGCGTATTAGCCCAAATTATTAATCAAAGCACTGCAAGCGTCGGAGGCTACAGTGCTTTTTTCATGGAATAAAATTCCGCTAATTCCCTCCCCTGTGAGACTACATTTCAAAACCACTTACGCTAGAAAGATGAACATCGATACATTACTGAACTCAACGTCCGTGAATACCACTTTTAGACCACTAAGTTAGTAAATCTATCAACTTTTCCAACAAGAGTACCATAAATTAAAGCAAAAAATATTCCCTGACTCAGGCGACTGCCGTGACATCTGCTGAGAATTGCTGTATAATAGTTTATATCATTGTAGGTTCTTGTGATCCCCATCCCACCTCCAGGTCCCCCACCGCCCCAAGCCACTGGTGCAGCCTCCACTCCACACAATCGCCAAGCAGCATCGGGTCCTGGCGGATCAACTCCTCAGCCGCGCCGTAATCGGCTGCTTCAAGCACCAACAAGCCCCCACCGCCTGGACGGCCCTCGCCATCCACCAGGTAACCGCTGCTAAGGCGGATGCCCCGCGATCGCAGGTCCGCCACCCAAGCGCAGTGTGCCGCTAGGTGGGGCCTGGCCTCGGCCGCCGGCAGCCGCAGGGTTTCCGTCTTGATGAACCAGGGCATGGCAACGATCGCTTCAAAATCAGGCTCTCCGATGGCCGCAGATCAGACAGGGTCCAGCTAGGCAGGGTCCCCAATCCGACGCCGCAGCTGCCCGCAGGCCGCGTCCTGGTCGAGGCCGCGGCTGGCTCGCACACTCACGGCGATCTGGCGATCCTCCAAGGTTCGTCGGAAGGATTCCACCTGCTGGGGTGTGGGCCGGCGGAAGTCCTCTTCGTCGATGGGGTTGTAGGCGATCAAATTGACATGGCTCTGGAAGCCCCGCAGGAGTTGGGCCAGGGCCTCGGCGTGGCGGCGCTGGTCGTTGAGCCCCCCCAGCAGGATGTATTCAAAGCTGACCCGGCGGCCGGTGAGGGCTACGTAGTCGCGGCAATCCTGCAGCAACGTCTCGATGGGATAGGCATGGGCCGTGGGAATCAGCTCCTCCCGCAGGGCTTGGTCGGGAGCATGGAGGCTCACAGCCAGGGTGAACTGGGCCCGGCCCAGGCGATCGAGGGCCCTTTCGCCAAAACCGGGCAAAGTGGAGGCCACCCCAACCGTGCTCACCGTGATCTGCCGCTGGGCCATGCCCAGGTCGCGGCAGAGGCAGTCGATCGCCGCCAGCACGGTGTCGCTATTCAGCAACGGTTCGCCCATGCCCATGAACACCACATGGGTGGGCCGGCGCTCCATCGCCTCGCGCACACTCAGCACCTGGTCGATGATTTCGTGCAACTGCAACGAACGCTGCAACCCCTGCTTGCCAGTAGCACAAAAGCGGCAAGCCATCGGGCAGCCCACCTGGCTGCTGACACACACCGTCAAACGGTCGGGGCTAGGGATGCCCACCGTCTCCAGGCTGAGACCATCGGCGGTGGCCAGCAGCAGCTTGACCGTGCCATCCTGGGCCGTGGAACGGTGCAACTCCGCCAGGCGACCGATCGGATCGGGGCCGGGCTGGGGCCAGCGCTGCCGCCAGATCTTGGGCAGCACGGTGATGGCCTCGAGACTGCGGGCCGAACGGGCGTAGATCCATTCGTGCAGCTGGCGACCGCGGTAAGCCGGCTGGCCTTCAGCCTGGACCCAGGCTTCCAGTTGGCCCTGGTCCAGGCCCAACAGGGGCGTGGGGGAAACGGGGACGGGACTGGCGGTTGGCCCGGAGCCGCTCACGGCCGAATCAGTAACCCGTGGCCCAGTTTCCACTCCACCAGAACCAGGGCGATGAAGCCCAGCATGGCTGCACGCCCATTCAAGCGCTCGATATGGCTATGGAAGCCCCAGCGGGGCAAAACCCGCTGGGGGACTGGGGTACCGAGGGCCGTTCGTTGGGCCCTTTGCTTGAAACTTGCGTCAGTCATCGCTCAATAAACCCTCCTCTTGGAGACCCTCGAGAGCCTCGGGGTCGGGAATCAGATCCTCCACCAAGGCATCGTCGTCGATACCCGGACGGGCGAAGGCTGCAAATCCACTTGCGGTGGCCTCAATGCCATGGCGACTGCGGGTGGCCTCCAGATCTTCGTCGGAGGGATCATCGAGCACGGTAACCGTCAAGGGCGGTGAAGGCATTTCCACGGTGTAATCAGGCCGAAGGTTCTGCATGCGACGGAAGCCACTTCCCTCCTCCTCAAGGATGTCGGGATGGGGGCCCGCCTCGGCGCGCAATTCCTCCTCGAAACCACTGAAACCGGTGCCGGCAGGGATCAGGCGACCGATGATCACGTTCTCCTTGAGGCCGCGCAGCCAGTCGCTCTTGCCTTCAATGGCGGCCTCCGTAAGCACCCGGGTTGTTTCCTGGAAGCTGGCCGCCGAGATGAAGCTATCGGTGTTCAGGGAGGCCTTGGTGATACCCAACAGCACGGGAGTGAACTCCGCCGGTGCGCCCCCGGTGATGGCCATGGCCGAATTGACCTGCTCCACCTGACGCAACTCGATCAGCTCCCCAGGCAAGAGGGTTGTGTCACCGGCATCCTCGATGCGCACCTTGCTAGTCATCTGGCGGACGATGACCTCAATATGCTTGTCATCGATGGAAACCCCCTGGGATTTGTAGACGTTCTGCACCTCCGTCACCATGCGGAACTGCAGATGGGAGATCGCCTCCTGGGCCGCCTCCATGGTGGGTTTGCGGCTGCGCAGATCCTCGAAGTGACACTCCAGGAGCTCATGGGGATTGATCGGACCATCGGTCAGCATTTCGCCCGCCCGCACCTGCTGGCCATCACTGACCATGACGGTGCGTCCCAACAGAATCGGATATTCGGTGATCGCGTCATCCCCCTCAATCACGGTCACCGTGATTGAGTCATCCTCATCAACCTGCTTGATCTGCACAACGCCCGCCTTGCGGCAGAGCACAGCCGATTCCCGGGGCCGACGGGCCTCAAGCAATTCTTCAATCCGCGGTAAACCCTGAACAATGTCACCGGTCTTCTGGCGCTCAAAGACCAACAGGGCCAGACCATCTCCCCGTTGCACCAGCTCGCCATCCCGCACGTGCAGCACGGAGTCAGGAGAAACCATGTAGGGCCGCCCCAGGCGGATGGTAAGGGTGGAACCGTCGATGGCTTCCACTTGGCCGCAACAGGGGGCCTTGAAGTCATCGGCAAGAAGATCACCATCAACAAGGCGTTGACCCACCGTCACAGCGGGAGTCGCCGTTCCTAACTCAATCGTGCGCGTATCCCCGGCACGCTCAACAATCAAGCGACGAATCGGTTCCCCGGGAATGGCTTCTGGTAACTGCACAACCCCATTGTCTTTGCAGAGGATCTGGGTGGTGGCCACCACATCACCGCGCTTGACGGCCGTGTTGTCCTCCACCTGTAGTTCGGTGTGGGTGGAACCATGGCTGGCATCGGAAAGCGTATCCCGACGCACCAGTAAGGTTTCAAGAATCACCAACTGAAGGCGCTCAATCGTCTTGGAACGCTTATCAGCAATGGCCTCAACATCCACGGTCATCTGGGGAGTGGTATCGAACGTTTCCAGAATCAACTGGGTACGCAGAAGTTCGACACCTTCAACAGATTTGATGAGTTCACCATCTTTGAATGTCAAGCGCTGACTGGCTTTGAGGGCAAGAGACGGCCCTCCTGTTTGCTTGACCATGGCCAACTCGGGCAGATGGGCCTCATCTGGGATGGTGTATTCCTCAACAGGACGCACTAGGACTGCACCGCCCTCAGGAGTATCGACAGCCTCTACAAACACCATCGCCTCAGCCGTATGGCCTGGGGCGATTTCTTCGCCTGGATTCACCATGCGACCTTCGCCGCTGTAACGGGACAGCACTTTGCTATCCGAAATCAGATGGACAGAACCAGAGCGAACAATGATCTCGCGCAGAATGTCATTTTTCTGAGTCACCGTCACAATGCCGGCGGTCTGGCTGAAGATATCCTTAACCACTTCGGTGCCGGCCTCGATCCATTGGCCGTCCTCAATCATCAACAACGAAATATCTTTGTTGATCTCGTGGGTTTCTTGGGGAATCCACAACAGGGTTCCCCCCTTACTCACCTCGTAGCCGTGCTTAGCCGAGCGAGCTTTTTTGATCGATAAACCAGGAGCAAAACGGACGATGCCGCCGGTCTGGGTGCGGAAGCGGTCGTCAGCCAACTCGGCGATCACTTCACCGGCACCAATCTTGCTACCCGGAGCTGTTTTCAACAGATATCGCGAATTATCCTTGTCCTCTAGATGCCAAATCTCACCTGAGTGGGTTGATTCTCCTAATAACTTACATTCCTTAAGGATGACACTCGCTGTGACAATTTGCACTTCACGTGAATCGCCAGCGGACTCACGCAGTCGAACAGCACCGCCGTACTCACTGACAAGACGGCTCTCCGCCAAAACGTCACCATTGTAAACCGGCTTATTTCCCTCGACTACTGGTTGGGCATTGGGGGGTAGGTTATAAACATCGCCACTGAAGACCCAAAGCCGACCCAGACGCTGGGCTTTGTGGGTGATATTGCCTTGGCGATCGGTGACCTCACGGGGTTGGATCACATCCTCGAATCGCACCTGGCCGGCCAGGTCACAGATCACATCTTTAGTCGCCTTTTCAACGCTCTTTTTGACAGTGGCACCAGAAGAAATCTGAGCAAGGATCGTGTCCGATGGAACGCTCTGACCGTCTGCAACGAACAGAATGGAACCCGATGTGATGTCGAGTTTCTGAATTTTGCCCTTGCCGCTGGGCTTGACAATGAGTCCAAAGTCGGTTTCGGCCAACTGGGCCTCCACACCATGGGGTGTGCGGTGGGGGCGCACACGGGCCCGACCATCGAATTCCACCTCGCCTTCCACCAGCGAGCGCACCACTCCGGTCTCGGCGGTAGAAACACCGCCGGTGTGGAACGTACGCATAGTGAGCTGGGTGCCCGGCTCACCAATGGACTGGGCGGCAATAATGCCAACGGCCTCGCCCAGATCAACCAACTGATTGTGGGCAAGGGCCCAGCCGTAGCACTTACGGCAAACCGAACGGGAGGCCTCGCAGGTCAACGGAGAGCGGACCATCACGGTGGTGATGGCAGCGGCCTCGATGGCCCGACTCATCGGGGGATCCATCGGGCCATCCCGATCAACCATCACGGTGCCATCGGCAGAAACAACCGGTTCAGCGGCGAGACGTCCAACCAGCTTGCTGGCAAAACGCCCTTTCTCGTCAGCCTCAATCAGGATGCCGCGGGTGGTGCCACAATCCTCTTCGCGCACGATGACATCCTGGGCGACGTCCACCAGACGACGGGTGAGATAGCCAGAGTCCGCCGTACGCAGGGCCGTGTCCACTAGACCCTTACGGGCGCCGTAGGAAGAAATCACATATTCAGTGACCGTTAAACCCTCGCGGAAGTTTGTACGAATCGGCAAATCGATGATCTCCCCCTGGGGGTTGGCCATTAGACCCCGCATGCCCACCAACTGGCGCACCTGCGACATATTGCCGCGGGCACCAGAGTTGGCCATCATCCACACAGAATTGAGCGGATCATTGTCATTGAAGTTGCGACGCACAGCGGCCACGAGACGTTCATTCGTCTCTGTCCAGGTGTCGATCACCTTGGTGTGACGCTCCACCTCGGTAATCTCGCCGAGCCGATAACGCTCTTCAGTCTCGGTGATTTGCTGTTCCGCCTCAGCGAGGAGAGCCGCTTTGTCTCCCGGGATGCGCAAGTCATCAACTGAAATCGACACCGCCGCCTGGGTGGCGTAGTGGAAGCCAAGATCCTTAAGTTCGTCAGCCATCGCCGCAGTTGCCGCCGTGCCATGGTGCTTGAAAGCCCAAGCGACAAGATTGCGCAGGGCTTTCTTATCAATAATCCGGTTGCGAAAAGGAGGCGCCTGGCTGGGAGTAGGACTAGTGGTCGCTACGGGTTTGGCCGCTTTAGACGCTTTGGCAGACTTCTTGCTCGTTTTCTTGGCGGGGGTGGCGGTCATGGCGGCGCGCGGAGGTAAGGAAGCGAAGGAAACGGAGAGGGAAGGGGAAAACTGGAGCGGTCAGTTGGCGGCAACAGCGCCGAGGATGGTCTGGTTGATCACAACCCGGCCTACGGTGGTGAGTAGGTAACGGCTGATCAAGGCCCCTTCTTCGTCGAAACGATCTCGGCGTTGGCGCCATTGTTCGATACGGGTGCCATCACTGAGCGTTTCCTCCTTGATCGGAGCATCGACCTCATCATCGTCATCGACTTGACCGTTAAATCGCACCCAGACCCAATCATGGAGATGGAGATGCTTCTCTTCAAAAGCTGCAATCACATCACTGAGATCGGCGAAAGTTCTGGACCGATCTCCAAAGTCAGGCCGTACGCGGGCCCGATCCACAGCCGTTAAATAATAGGCACCAAGCACCATATCCTGGGAAGGGGTAATAATTGGTTCGCCGGTAGCAGGAGAAAGAATATTGTTACTGGCCAGCATCAACATGCGCGCTTCTGTCTGGGCCTCAATCGCCAAAGGCACATGAACGGCCATCTGGTCACCATCAAAGTCAGCGTTGAAGGCTGGGCATACCAGTGGATGCAGCTGAATGGCGCGGCCATCCACAAGCTTGGGCTCAAACGCCTGGATGCCGAGACGGTGGAGGGTGGGAGCGCGGTTAAGCAGAATCGGATGGCCTTCGATCACCTCCTGGAGCACCTGCATGACCTCATCATCAGCACGCTGAATCAACTTCTTGGCCGCCTTGATGTTGTTGACAATGTTTTGGCGGATGAGGCGATGGATTACGAAGGGCTGGAACAGTTCGATCGCCATCTCTTTAGGAAGTCCGCACTGATGCATCTTCAGCTTGGGACCAACCACAATTACGGAACGACCCGAATAATCGACCCGCTTACCAAGAAGATTCTGGCGGAAACGCCCCTGCTTACCTTCAATGATGTCGCTGAGAGACTTCAGGGCACGATTGTTGGCCCCGACCACAGTTCGGCCGCGTCTGCCATTGTCAATCAAGGCATCAACGGCCTCCTGCAGCATGCGCTTTTCGTTGCGCACAATGATTTCGGGGGCGAGAATTTCCTGTAACCGAGCCAGACGATTATTGCGATTAATCACCCTGCGGTAAAGATCATTGAGGTCACTTGTGGCGAAGCGACCGCCATCGAGCTGCACCATGGGACGCAGGTCCGGCGGAATCACAGGAATCACATCCAGCACCATCCAATCTGGACGGGCGTTGGTAGCGATGAAATTATCGATCACCCGAAGGCGCTTAATCAATTTGGCCCGTTTCTGACCCTTACTTGCACTGATCTCCTCGCGCAGCTGCTCAGCAATCTCATTGAGTTGGAGATCCTCAAGCAATTGCTTCAGCGCTTCAGCGCCAATGCCGACGATGGGCTCATTCTCGATTTCGGAGTCCTCAGCAAAAATCTGATCTTCTATCTCCAGCCACTCATCTTCCGTCAGTAGCTGCTTGTAGGTGAGATCTTTGTGATCACCCGGATCGAGGACAACGTAGCAATTGAAGTAAACAATTTGCTCGACATCCCTGAGGGGCATATCCAAAAGAATCGCCACATAACTGGGGATCCCCTTGAGATACCAGACATGGGATACCGGAGCCGCCAGCTTTATAAATCCCATGCGGTGACGACGCACCCGGCTTTCGGTTACCTCAACGCCGCAGCGCTCACAGACAATGCCACGGTGACGAACCCGTTTGTACTTACCGCAATGGCACTCCCAGTCCTTGGAAGGGCCAAAAATCTTTTCACAAAACAGCCCATCCATCTCGGGCTTGAGGGTGCGGTAATTGATCGTTTCGGGTTTGGTCACCTCACCGACCACCTGACCATTGGGGAGTGTGCGCTGACCCCACTGCATGATCCGCTCGGGGGAAGCGAGCGTGATCTTGACGTAGTCGAAGTGGTTTTCGGTGCGAAGGTTGCTGTTAGACATCGGGGTGTGGGATGCGCTCGCTAACTCAAGGAAGGAAGACAGATAGGAAACCGGAGCGAACAGTCATTCGACCCGGTTGTCAATCAGAGATCAGTCGTCGTCATAGTCCGCGACCCCCAAGGACTCGTAGGTGGGGCGGCTGGGGGTGCTGCGTCGGGGGTTGACATCCTGCATGAGATCCACCTCTTCGCCGCTATCGGTATAGACGGCGATGTCCAGACCAAGGGATTGGAGCTCGCGCATCAACACCTTGAAGGATTCGGGAGTCCCCGGCCGCGGTATGGGCTTGCCCTTGACGATGGCGTTGAGGGCTTCGTTTCGTCCTTGCATGTCATCGGACTTGACCGTCAACAGCTCTTGCAGGGTATAAGCAGCGCCATAGGCTTCAAGGGCCCACACTTCCATTTCACCCAGTCGCTGGCCGCCCTGCTGGGCTTTACCGCCCAAGGGCTGCTGGGTCACAAGGGAGTAAGGACCCGTGGAACGGGCGTGGATCTTGTCATCAACAAGGTGGACTAGCTTCAAGATGTGGGCATAACCAACCGTGACCGGTTGATCGAAGGCTTCGCCACTACGACCATCAATAAGCTGAATCTTGCCAGGATTCTCAGGGTCATAGACCCATTCCTTGCCGGGCAACTTAGCCGCCTCTTCGAGGTACGCCTGGACAGTCTGCTTGGATTTCTCAGCTCCGTGCATCTCATCAAAAGGAACCACCTTCACCCGGCAACCAAGGTGGGAGGAAGCCCAGCCCATTAGACATTCAAAAACCTGGCCCACATTCATCCGCGAAGGCACGCCCAGGGGATTGAGCACAATGTCAATAGGGGTGCCATCGGGTAGATAGGGCATGTCTTGCCTGGGCAAGATGCGACTGATAATTCCTTTGTTGCCGTGACGGCCCGCCATCTTGTCACCCACCTGGATCTTGCGCCTTTGGGCCACATAAACCCTGACGACCATGTTGGCGCCAGGAGGTAGTTCGTCACCCTGTTCACGGGTGTAAATGCGAACATCAACGACCCGACCACGCTCGGTACTAGGAACACGAAGGGAGTTGTCACGAACATCTCGAGCTTTTTCACCGAAGATGGCCCGCAACAATTTTTCCTCGGGAGGCTGGTCGGATTCGCCCTTGGGAGTCACCTTGCCGACCAGGATATCGCCAGATTCCACGTAGGCACCGATGCGAATGATGCCCATTTCATCAAGATTACCTAGGCTTTCTTCAGCAACATTAGGGATTTCGCGGGTGATTTCCTCAGGTCCTAACTTGGTCTGACGCGCCTCGATCTCGTACTTCTCGATGTGGACAGAAGTATAAAGATCGTCCTGAACAAGGCGTTCGCTCACGAGAATAGCATCCTCGTAATTATACCCCTCCCAGGGCATATAGGCGATCAAAACATTCTGTCCCAACGCGATCTCGCCCCCTTCACAGGCGGAACCATTCGCCAACACCTGGCCAGCAATTACCGGATCGCCAAGCTTGACGATGGGACGCTGGTTAAGGCATGTGTCCTGATTGGATCGTTGATACTTCTGCAGATGGTGCACATGTTCAAGGCCCTCCTCATCGCGAATCACGATGGCGGTGGCATCCACATAGGTAACCGTGCCATTGACCCGGGTGATAGGGACCATCCCTGAGTCGCGGGCGACCTGGGTTTCCAGGCCTGTACCCACAAGGGGTCTTTCTGGACGCAGTAAGGGCACGGCCTGACGTTGCATATTGGAACCCATCAGGGCCCGGTTGGCATCGTCATGCTCCAGAAAGGGAATCAGCGATGTCGCCACGGAGATCACCTGCACTGGTGATAGCTGCACGTAATCGACCTGCTGGGGGGGGACCTTTTCGAAATCCTGGCGATAGCGCACCGGCACCAGATCAACCGTGATGTTCCCCTCTGAGTCCGTAGCCACGTCACCGGGGGCGATGCGGCATTCGTCTTCCAGGTCAGCCGAGAGGTAGATGGGGGCCCCCTTCTTAATCACGACCCCGTCTTCTACCTTCCAGAAAGGGGTTTCGATGAAGCCGTATTCATTGACCCGGGCGTGGGTCGCCAGGGAGCCAATCAGGCCGGCGTTAGGACCTTCCGGGGTCTCAATGGGACAGATTCTTCCGTAGTGGGATGGATGGATATCGCGCACGGCAAATCCCGCCCGTTCCCGGGTAAGGCCCCCAGGGCCGAGGGCACTGATCCGGCGCTTGTGGGTCAACTCAGCCAGGGGGTTGGTCTGATCCATGAACTGACTCAGTTGGCTGGAGCCGAAGAACTCCTTGATGGCCGCCACCAGGGGCTTAGGGTTGACCAACTGGGCCGGGGTGAGCGAATCGGTTTCACCGACTGTCATGCGCTCCTTGATGATCCTTTCCAGGCGATTCAGTCCGACACGAACCTGGTTCTGAAGCAATTCACCCACGGAGCGCACTCGACGGTTGCCTAGATGGTCAATGTCATCCAGGGAAGCACCACCAACATCAAGCTCAAGATTGATCAGGTAATCGATCGTCGAAAGCACATCCTCAGGAGTGAGAGTCCGCACCGCATCTGGAATGGTGAGACGTAATTTTTTATTGATCTTATAGCGACCTACTCGGCCTAGGTCATAACGCTTGGGATCAAAGAAGCGGCTGTGCAGTAATTGCTGGCCACCACTCACCGAGGGAGGTTCGCCAGGGCGGAGTTTTTTGTATAGCTCAAGCAAGGCCTGGTCTTCAGAGCTGATGCCCTCATCGTTCGCGGCCTCAATCGACTTCTGGTAATACTCAGGATGGCGAAGCTTATCGAGAACATCATTATCGGAAAGTCCGATAGCCCGCATCAAGACATGGGCGTTGATTTTGCGTGTCTTGTCTACGCGAACGTGCAACAAATCGTTCTTGTCGGTCTCAAACTTCAGCCAGGCACCCCGATTTGGGATAAGGCTGGCATTGAATGTTTTACGGCCATTCTTATCCTGCTCATCTTTGAAGTAGACCCCAGGACTGCGCACAATTTGGTTCACAATGACCCGTTCGGCACCATTAATGATGAAAGTGCCGCGCTCCGTCATTAATGGCAGTTCGCCGATAAAGACTTCCTGTTCCTTAATTTCCCCTGTTTCCTTATTGACAAGCCGGCAGGTCACATACATCTGAGAAGCGAATGTGGCGTCGCGACGTTTCGCCTCCTCAACATCGTGACGGGGCCGCTTCAGTCGATATTCATTGCCAATAAAATGCAACTCAAGCTTGCCGGTGTAATCGGTGATCGGCGAAAAGCTGTCGAGTTCCTCGATCAGGCCCTTTTCCAGGAACCATTTGAAGCTCGCCCGCTGTACCTCCACGAGATCGGGAAGGTAAGTGACGGTCTTGGCGACCTGGATCGCGCTGCTCATGCGGTGGACCTGCAGGAACGAAAAAGAAGG
>CAMCQR010000075.1 GCA_945877115.1 Synechococcus sp. UW140
TGAATTCTATAAAAATGAACCCGCTCTATGGCGGGATGACTGCAATCAGTACGGCTTCCAATGGATCGATTGCAACGACAGTCGCCATTCCGTGATCAGTTTCATGCGCCGCGAAAGCACCACGGGACGCTGGTTGGTGGTGGTGGCCAACTTCACCCCCCAACCCCATTCCCATTACCGCATCGGCGTGCCGCTTGAGGGGTTCTATGCCGAGGCCTTCAACAGCGACAGTGGCCGCTACGGCGGCAGCAACTTAGGCAACCTCGGCGGCAAGTTCAGCGACACCGCCCCCATGCATGGCTACGAGCACTCCCTGAATCTCTGCCTGCCCCCCCTAAGTGTGCTGGTGTTGCGCCGCGATGAGGTCCGCAGTGTGCTGACGGGGAGGCAAGACAGCGGGGTCTGAAGGGTGCCCGGCCTGTTAGGGCAACAGGGGCAGCCCCAGTTCCTTAAGGAAGCCATTTGGAACTGACGTCATGAGACTGACGATCACTGACCTTGGCATTGACGGTATGTTTGGCGGGAGTGATGACAAAGTCTTGTACACCAATACGTATTCAGACACCACTGCTGCCTGGGTCTTTTATTATTCGAGTAATGTCGCCAGTGCCTTGGGCAATGCGATTCGGTTCTCTTGGCCGGATCCAGTCAGCTGGCCGCTGTGATCCAGGCTGAGGGTTTAAACGGCGCTGATCTAGGTGCTTATTGCAGTGAGCGGGGACTGTTCTCCAGTCAGCTTGGCGATCAAGCTGATTTCGATTTACTGTTCCGTCATTAACGGACTTTTGGGTTAATTCTTGAAGTGATTGTATCACAAGTTCCGGTTGTTAGCCTAGGTCTCATCTCGCAGACTCGCGCAGGTAAGCGCTCACGGCCCGCCAGTCTGGAAACCGCTCCGAGCCAAACAGAATGAGTTCGCCACCGAAGCGATCGGCACCGTTCTTGGTGCGGTCGTCGATGAGGTAGTCCCCCGCATTGAGGTGCTTGTGATGGGTAAGAATCAGCCGCTTGTAGGCCTGTGGTCCCAGGTAACGCTTGACCCAGAGCAGCTTGTCGGACCAGGCGGTTGGGTTGTCCCAGGGTGAGGTCGAGACGGATGTAGGTCTCGAAAAGCGCGGCCAGCTCTGCAAAGGCCTCAACGGCCCCTGGCATGGGAGTCATCAGGCTGAAGATGCCGGCAATGTCGTCCTTGTTGTCGGCGTGCTGATCGAGAAGGGTTGGATCGACGTGGGGGAAGGCGCTCGGGAAATCCACAAGCACGTTGTCCATGTCGATGTAGAGGATTTTTGTCATGGTTAGGAAGGGTTTGGTGCGGGATAAACGGTTGTTGAATTGCAGGAAATAAGACGGGTAATTTAGTCAGCCTGAATGGTTTTCAGATTGTTTCCCGGTTAACAATTGAATTGACCCAGTCCATAATGCCTTCATTTGGATTCCTAAGCACAAATTCCTGACCCTTGTCAGGTGTCTTGAGGTCGACTCGGGGAGCGTCTTTCTGAATATCGGCAAGCTTGACGTAAGAGATATCTGCTCCTCGAAACGCTTCTGGAAGTTCCCAAATGGATCTCTTGAAATTGTTCTTGGACAACCGGAGCGATTCATCATAGCGAAAAGTGCCAAAATTTTTGCCAATATAAATCCTATTGGCTGTCACCCTGCACTCCACAATTCGAACTCAACGTGTTTGTTGGCTCCGCGAAAGTCTTGGTCCGTCGTCAACAGGGTCAGATCGTTTCTGCGACAAAGCTGGATGAGCAGGGCGTCAATGGTTCCAACTTGGACTCCGCGTCGGCGGCAGGTGTTTCGGATTTCTGCCGCTTTGATGTGATCGTCCTTAACTGGCTGGAGAAAGGCCAGAGCTGAGAGACGTTCGACCAGTTGGGCTCGGTCCTTCGGCCCAGCAAAGCCTTGGAGCAGCTCCTGGAAGACCAATCCTGTTGTGAAGACCTGATCGCTCCCCAGAAGTGCCTGGCGCAGGGCCACCACCTCAGGTTCGGGTGGCTCAACGTCGCGGCGCAGCGCGAGTGACCAGACGCTCGTGTCAACAAGCAGGCTCACGGCTGGCGATTCCGTTCAGCCTTGTAATCGAACGAAGCATCCCACTCAAGCTGACCAAAAAGCTCTGCGATCTGCCGCTGTTCTCTACGGGCGATGAATTCCTGCAAGGCTCGGGTGACGGCGGCTTTCTTGGTCGGCTCTCCACTCACGCGGAAGGCACGATCGAGTAGGTCGGGGTCGAGAGCAAGATTTGTGGCCATGTGTGACTCCTTGTGTAAGTAGCCTACACAGGGCCAGCAGGATGCCGTTCTCGTGCTTGGGTGCATCAATCTAGGCAGCATATGATGCCTAGATTGATGCAGAACGAGAGCGGCCGTCGCCTGGCGGCCCTGGGCGGCAGTGAGCCTTTGCTGGAACCGATCCCCCGTCGCCGCAGCGCCGCTTGCTCCTCGTCGATACCTCCGTCTGGGTGGATCACCTGCGCTGTGGTCGGCCTCGCCTCGCCTCGCTCCTCCAGGAAGGCGAAGTGCTGATCCATCCTTGGGTGATCGGCGAGATCGCCTGCGGTCCTTTGCGCGACCGTCGACCGGTGTTGGAGCTGTTGCAGGGTCTGCCGGCGGCTCTGGTGGCCAGCGATTTGGAAGTGCTGCTGCTGATCGAGCGCGGTCAACTGATGGGTCGAGGCATCGGCTATGTCGATGCCCACCTGCTGGCGTCCGCCAAGCTCAGCAGCTGTGGATTGTGGACCCAGGACCTTTGCCTGGCGGTCCTGGCCCGCGAACAAGGGTTGGAGGTGCTGGACCGAGGGTCGGCTTAGGACTTAGTCAGCATTCCAGGCGTCCGCCCCTGAGCCAAGCCCTCAATATTTCGCCGACTTCATACCCTCAAGACCCCGCCAATCCGCCCCTCCCCCCTCGCCCGTTTCCCGCTCCAACAGCGCCCAATCCAGGGCCTGGCGCGTCAACACCGTCAGCAACGAGGCCCGGGAGGCCTGCAGATCCCGCTGCACCAGCAGCACCTCGGTAAGGGGATCCACCTGGGCCTGATAGCGCAGGCGGGCATCGCCCAGGGCCCGTTGCTCGGCCTGGACGACCTCGCGGGCGGCGGATATTGCGGCGGCTGAACCCTGCAGCGAGGACCAGGCCCGGCTGACATCCTGGCGAATCTGTTGTCGGCTCAGATCCTCATCGGCCTGCAACAGATCTCCCTGGCGTTCGGCCACGGCGGCGCTGGCGGACGCCCGGCCGCCATCCCAGAGCGGTTGCCGCAGCAGCAGGGCCGCCCCCCAGTCGTAAAAGGATCCCGAGCCACCGGCGCTCTGCTCCAGGTTGGGCAAGGGCAGCGGTATCGGTCCATTGATCCGCCCCCCCTGTTGCAGCACCGGCACACTCAGCTGGTTGCCGCTGTATCCGGCCCCCGCCACCAACTTGAGGGAGGGATAGAGCAGGGCCCGCGCCGCCCGGGCCTGTTGGCGTTGTCCCTGCTGCTGGCGTTGCAGGGCCTCCAGCAGGGGGCGCCCCTGCACGGCCCGCTCCAGGCTGTCCTTGAGCGTGAGCGGCCATTGGGGTTGGGCAACGATCGGATCGCTGGCCAGTAGGGGAGTGCCCGGCGGCAAGTCCAGCAAGGTGGCCAGTTGTTCCCGTTGGGCCAGCAGTTGGGCCCGCACTTCCGCCAACCCCTGCAGATCCGTCTGGCGCAAGGCGTGGGCGCGCATCAGATCGATCTTGGCGGCCAGGCCCTGGCGGTGGATGGCCTTCACGTCGCTGTCAATCGCCGTGGATGCCTCCAGGGCGGCCTGCCAGACCGGCACCAGGGCCTGATTCAGTTGCAGTTGGCGGTAGGTGCTGATCAGTTCAAAGCGCGCCGCCCGCTCGCTTTCGCTGCGGGAGGCCAGGCTGGCGGCCTCCTGGGACCGGCTGGCGGCCAACTCCGCCAGCTGGCCCAGGGGCAGAAGATTGATGTCGACCACCACACCGGCGTTGCCGAAGGTGTTGCGCAGCACCGCGTAGTCGTTCTGCTGCAACGACAACGTGATGTCGCCGAGGGTGGGCATGTTGGTGAGCAGATTCACCGACGTTCCCACCTGGGTGTAGCTGCCCAGGCCAACCAGATTGAGTTGGGGCCACAGCTGCGCCCGGTTCAGTGCCGTCAACGCCCGATCGCGGGCCAGCTGGCGATCGGCCCGCACCAGCTTGCGGGAGCTCGCCAGGCCCTGCTCCAGCACCTGGTTCAGAGCAAGACTGAGGGGCTGGGCCGACGCCGCTGGGGTGCCGCTTGCGCCAGCTGGCGGGAGGCTCGCCGGGGTCTGGGTCTTCGACACCAGCTGCGGTGCGGCCTGACAGAACGATGTTGGCCAGCTCAGGGTCAGTGATCCCCCCACCAGGCCCAGCAGCGCCGCCTGGACGGCGCCGCATCGACTCCGTCTGGACATCAGCTTCTCGGGAACTGTCGGGACGCCATGAAACAAGTCGCCATGACAAAGCCGGCTAAGCGGGAACAGGGGCGTCATCGCTGAGGCAGTTCGGGATGGAAGCCGGCTCGTCGCCACGAACCTTAGGGCTGCTCCTTTTCGCTCCCCTAGGATCCAATTCATTCCAACGGGACCATGGCGGAAGCAGCGCTCTCCCCCCTCTCCCGTTTGTATCGGGCCGCCCCGGTGCTGCTGGTGGCCGGCCTCAGCCTGGTCTGGGCCAGCCGACCTTCCATTCCGGTGGTGGTGCGGGGCATGGGTTTGATGGCGCCGCCGGGAGAGCGGCGCGGCATCTACTCCCGGGGCGCGGGTGAGGTTCAACGCCTGAACGTGCGGGTCGGTGACGAGGTGAGCCCCGGCCAGTTGCTACTCACCCTCAGCCAGATCGGCCAGAGCGCACCCGGCAGCTCCGGCGGCCCCGCCACCAGCCCCCAGTTGCGCCAGGCCCGCCAGAACGCCCTCGATCATCAGTTTGAGGTGATCCAGGCCCAGGGCCAGGCCCTCGATCAACAACTGACTTCCCTCGATCAGCGCCGCCAGCAGATTCTCACCACCAACAAGCCGGTGTTGCAGCAACTCAAGGCCCTCGATGCCCTGCGTCGCGATGACGTTGTCGCCCGCTACAGCCCCCTCTGGGTGGCGGCCCAGGATCTCTATCTGCGCAATCGGGCCGACCTCAGTTCTCTGGACTCCCGCCAGGCCGAATTGACCGCCCAACGCGCGGCCTTGGTGGCCCAGCGGGCCGAACTCAAGGTGCAGCGCACCGCCCTGGCCACCGAAACCGTCGCCCAGGAGGTGTTCAGTTCCGTGGCGGGTCGGGTTCTCGATCTGTCGGTGCTGCCGGGCCAACCCGTGCTGCCCGGCCAGAAGCTGGGCACCATCGGCAGGCCCAACCGCCATGGCGAGCGCATGGCGATCGTGCTGTTCACCTCGGCCGATGCCAGTCGCCTCAAGGTGGGCGATGACGTTCGCCTCAACCCCCAGTTGCTCAGCCGCGACAGTTTCGGCAGCGCCGAGCAGCGCTATGGCCTGGTGCCCGGCCGGATCGTCAGCCTCTCGGACGAAAGCGTGGATGGGGCCGATGTGGCCATGGAGGTGGGCAGCCAGGAGGAGGCCCTCAACTTGATGGCCAGTGCCCGCCAGCGCTCCTTCGGGGATGGGGGCGACCTGACCAGCCAGCTGCCGGGTCGGGCCGGTGCCCCCCTGGTTCTGGCGGTGGTGCAGCTGGAGGCGGCCCCCACGCCGACGGGGCTGGCCTGGACCCGCGGCACGGGGCCCGATCGGCCCTTGGCCCAACGGATTCCCGCCGAGGTGAAGGCTGAGGTGGAAACCAGGCCGCCCCTGAATTACTTGCTGCCCTTCTGGCGCTGGCTGAGCGGATCACGCCCATGAAACCCTCGCTGATGAGCCGTCAACGCCGCCAGGCCCTGCTCGCCCCCTGGCTCCAGCCCTGGCCGTGGTTCAGCCTGCTGCTGTTGTTTCTGTGCAGCCGCACCGAACCGCCTCGGTTGTGGTTCTGGCTGGCCCTGTTGATGATCAGCCTGCTGGTGGGCTTGCTGCAGAGCCAGGCGCGCCGCCCTTGAGCCCCCCCGCCGAAAGGGACCCTCCTCCCGGGGCTGGGGAGAGGCAGGGGGGGGCGCCGCCCCTGTCCTTGGGTTTGGCCTTGAGGCTGGTGCTTGTGGTGGGCCTGGCCAGCGCCCTGACCTGGGTGATTTCCCAGAGTTTTGGGCTGGGGGGGGCCAGCCCCTATGGCGTCGTGGTGGCGGCCCTGATCGTGCGTCCCCGTTTTGACCGCTGGCCGCCGGCCATCTTCGTGCTGCTGCCGGTGGTGGTAGCCATCGGCCTGAGCCTGGGCACCCTGCTCAAGCCCCTGGTGCAGGGGCCCACGGTGTGGCAATTCGCCGTGGTCACCGCCGCGGCCCAGATCCTGGGCCAGGCCCTGCCCGACAAACTCATGCTGGTCCGCAATCTGCTCGCGGTGTTTGCGGTGTTGCCCCTGCTCGATGCCAACGCCACCTGGTTGGGCGTCTGGCAGAAGCTGCTTGCCGTGATCATCGGCCTGCTGTGCGCAGGGGGCCTGCAGGCGGCCCTGCGGCTGCCAACCGATGGCGGTCCGCCTGAGGCTGAGGTGGAGATGGAAGGGCGCAGCCTGGTCCAACGCTTCAGCGATCCCTTTTTCTGGCGCAAGCTGGTGGTCTCCTGCCTGGCCCTGGCCATTGGCCTGGGCCTCGGGGCCGAGAACCCCAAATACCTCTACTTCGGTGTGGTGTTGCTGCTCAACGACAGCCTGGGGGCCACCCTGGGCCGGGTCAGGGACCGCATGGTGGGCGTCAGCCTGGGGGTGCTGATGCCCTGGCTGGTGTTCAACACCATGGGGGTCAACAGCGTGGCGGTCGCCATGGTCATGGCGGGAACCACCGCCCTGATCTTGGCCTTCGGCCTGGACTCCCATCTGCGCACGGCCCTGATCTCCAGCGGCGTCACCTTTGTGGGCTACGGCGTGCTCACCGATTGGTACATCCCCAGCCGCTGGCTCGATTACCTCATGGGCAGCGCCCTGGCCTTGCTGGTCTGCCTGCTGGTTCGCCCCGTCTCCGCCCTGCGGCGCTTTCGCCAACTGGCAGCCGAGGACCCGGCGCCCGCAGGCGGCCTCTCCCCCGAACTGGCCAAGCTGCTTCCCAGTGCGCTGGAAGAGGCCCGGGTGTTGGGCCAGGAACGGAATTTCCGCCGGCTCCTGGCCAAGTTGGGCCGCTGAGGTTCGGCTTGCCGTTGCGGCAGGTCGCCTGCTCGGCCCAATGGCTTTATTACGTCAATTGCTGGTAGGGGATACCAAACTCAACGTCTCATCACGGTCGATGCATTCTTGGGGGCATCCAGTGAATCTCAGTACCCATCCTCAATTGGGAGGGTCCATCCCCAGCTCCTGAAAACGTCGGCAGACGGCAAGTCGCAGATCCGCGCTCACCACGTCGGCATGGAGGGGATCGTTGATCGAAAACTCAAGGCTGTAGCCATAGCGATCTTTTCCTAATTCCACCAGACGCGCCCCGGGAGCTGGAACCGCCAGAACATCCGCATGGGACGAAGCGATGGTGGGCAGCAGGGCCAGGATCGCATCGGGCGATTGACTGCTAGTCACGCCGATCGGCAGCGAACAGCGACGCATCCGGTCCGTACCGGTGTAAGTGGTGGTGGAGGTGACAAAAAAAGTCTGGTTGGGCACCACCAGCTCGGCGTTGTCGCTGCTCCGCCAAAGCACGGTGGCCCTGGGCCCCAACCGTCGCACCTCACAGACTTGGCCATCGTGCATCAACACCTCCCCCGGGCGCACCGAGCCCTCAATCAGCAGCCACAGGCCACTGATGATGTTGGAGAACACCTCCTTGATGCCGAAGCCCAGGCCCACCGACAGGCCGCCGGCGATCGCCAGCACCCCGGTCTGGTTGAAGCCGAGGCGCCCCATGGCCCAGACCACCCCGAGGGAAAAGATCAGGTAGCGCAGGATCTGATCCAGGGCCCGGCGACTGCCTTCGCTCATGTTCAGGCTGCGCTGCACCAGCAGGCTGAGGGCCGCCGCCGGCAACGGCAACCCCACCAGCAAGACGTAAAGCACCACCAGCACCGTGGCCAGATTGCCCAGGCTGATCGCCCCGCCGAACCACACCCCCAGGGGCATAGCCGCCAGATCCTGGAGACTGCCCAGGGCATCCAGCAGGATCGTCAGGACAGCGATCAGGTACAACGGCCGCAATAACCGGCTGATTCCCAGCTCGTGCCATTGGCGGGGCAGCCAGCGGGCCAGCAGCTGACTTTCCACCAGCCGCAACAGCCCCCAGGCCAGGCTGAGCTGGCCCAGCAACAGCACCAATCCGGCCCGCTGGCCCAGCCCCACCAGCCCCAAGCCGATCAGGCCCTCCCCCACCAGCAGGGGCACCACCAGCGGCAGGGTCCACAGCCGTCGCCAGCGGGGCCTGGGCCGGGTGCGCCGCAGTCTCAGCAGGGCCAGCAACAGCCCACCGACCAGCAGCAGCTGCAGCAGCACCGGGGACCGTTGCAGAAAGGCCAGCCAGCCCTGAAGCTCGGAGAGAAACAGCGGCATCAGCGCGGGGGAGCGAGGCGCAGCAGGGCTTCGCTCCCCTGCTGGGGCGTCATCACACCCACCACCACCTGGGAGATCACGGTCTCGATGCTGGGCAGCACTTGCTGCACCCGGTCGGCGGAGTAGGGGCTCACCAAAAGGCTGGTGGTCTGGGTGAACTGGCGCTGGGCCTGCTCGATCGCCGCCAGCTTGCCGGAACTGGCCACGGGAATGGGCACAAAGCGGTTGGCCGGCAGCATCATCTTGGTCCCCAAGGTGAGTTGCCGCTGCACCAGGGGGTTGAGGCTCAGTTCCGCCAGGGACAGGGCCAGCTGCCGTTGGCGGGGTGAGGAATCCACCCCCAACGACCAGACCTGCAGGGCACTGAAGGGCGTGGGCAACCCTCCCGGGCCGCTGGGGAGGGGGGAGACCCCCAGATGGCCGCCCATGGTGCGCTCCAGCCGGCGCAACGTCAGGCTGTAGCAGGGAATCCAGGCCAGGCGACCGCTCTCCAGCCCCTCCGTCAGATCCTGGGGACCGCTGGCCACGTCGACCCGACTCTGGAGAGTCGTTTGCCGCAACCACAGCAGCCAGGCCCGAAGGGCGGAGCGATCGCTGGCTTCGCTGCTGCCGACCGCATGGGGGCTGCCCGTGAAGATCGGTGTCAGGGCCCCCTGGGCCCCCAGGGCGCCAGCGGTCCACCAGAGACTGCTGGGCTCCACCGCCAGGCCGATCGGCTTGCCGGCAGCGGCCACCGCCAGCAGTTCAGCGAGGCTGGTGGGGGCCTTGGGCAGGCGCCGGCGATCGAAGCAGGCCAGGGTGATTTCGCTGAACATCGGCAGACCCGCCACCCCCCGGGGGCCGGTCACCCGCTTCAAGTCATTGGGTTCCACCAGCGCCAGGCTGCGGCGCACCTCCGGTTCATCAGGCAGGGCCTGCACGAGCGCCGCGTCCAGCAGGGCTATGGCCACCGGACCCCGCAGCAACAGCAAATCGGGTCCCAGACCCCGGCTTTGGGCCAGGCGCAGGGACTCCTTGATGTTGGCCTCCGATCCCAGGGTGATCTGCAGATCCACCTCCGGATGGATCCTTCGAAACTCACGGCGCAGGGGCTCCCAGTCCTGCTGATTGCGGTAGTCGTCCCGGAGCCATTCCATCCGGTCGGTGGGGACCACCAGCACATGCAGGCTTTGGCGCGGTCCCTGGCAGGACGCCAGCAAGGGCAGCGGGGCCAGCAGGGCAATCCATCCCCGCCTGGCGCAGAAGGGTCGGCGGCCGCCGCTGCGGAGCCGGGTTGTCAGGGGGTTGGGGGCGGAGCGTCGAAGAATCGTGCCTGGTCCTCAACGGGCGCTGCTTGCCCATTGTGCTTAGGCGAAGAGGGGACTGGGAGGAGCCTCTCGGCTAAATTCCGCCATTGGCTTGCCTCCCGCTCCAATGTCCGACTCCCTCCCCCTGCTGCTGCGCGCCGCCCGAGGCGAGCAGGTGGAGCGGCCGCCGGTATGGATGATGCGCCAAGCGGGTCGCTATATGAAGGTGTACCGGGATCTGCGCGACCGCCATCCCGGTTTCCGCGAACGCTCGGAAAACCCCGATCTCTCCTATGAGATCTCGATGCAGCCCTTCCGCGCCTTCGCCCCCGATGGCGTGATTCTTTTTTCCGACATCCTCACGCCCCTGCCGGGCATCGGCATCGATTTCGACATCATCGAAAGCAAGGGCCCGATCATCGAGCCCGCCATCCGCAGCCAGGCCCAGGTGGACGCCCTGCGGCCCCTCAATCCCGCCGAGGCCCTGCCCTTTGTGGGCGAGGTGCTGGGCCGCCTGCGGGCCGATGTGGGCAACGCCGCCGCGGTGCTGGGTTTTGTCGGCGCCCCCTGGACCCTGGCGGCCTACGCCGTCGAGGGCAAGAGCTCCAAGACCTACTCGGTGATCAAGGCCATGGCATTCCAGGAGCCGGCGCTGCTGCACCAACTCCTGGCCCACCTGGCCGATTCGATCGCCACCTACGTGCGCTATCAGATCGACTCGGGCGCCCAGGTGGTGCAGCTATTTGATTCCTGGGCCGGCCAGCTCAGCCCCATCGATTACGACATCTTCGCGGCCCCGTACCAGAAGCGCGTCATCGACCAGGTGAAGGCCACCCACCCCGATACGCCGCTGATTCTGTACATCTCCGGCAGCGCCGGTGTGCTCGAGCGCATGGCCCAAACCGGGGTTGATTTCATCTCCCTCGACTGGACCGTCGACATGGCCGATGGCTGTGCCCGTCTGCCCCAGCACCTGGGGGTGCAAGGGAATGTGGATCCGGGCCTGCTGTTCGGCACGCCGGAGGCGATCCGCGCCCGCATTCTCGATACGGTGCGCAAGGCCCGGGGCCGGCGCCACATTCTCAACCTGGGCCACGGCATTTTGCCCGGCACGCCCGAGGACAACGCCCGCGTCTTCTTCGAAACCGGCAAGGCCGTCAACGAGCTGCTGGGGGCTGCCGTTTGAGCGCCCCAGCTCGCATCCTGATCACCGGGGCCGCCGGCTGCGTCGGCCAGTACACGGCCGAACACCTCTATCGCCATTCCGATGCCCAGCTACTGCTGTTGCTGCGGGACCCCAGCAAGCTGAAGGCGGTGCCCGCCCACGATCCGCGCATCACCCTGCTGGTGGGCGACCTGCGGGATCTCGAACCCCATGCCGCCGCCATCGCCAGCGCCACCCGGGTGATCCACACCGCCACCGCCTGGGGCGATCCGGAGCGGGCCTATCAGGTGAATGTGGTGGCGGTCAAACGGCTGTTGCAGTTGCTGGATCCCCAACGAATCGAGCAGATCATCTATTTCTCCACCGCCTCGATCCTCGATCGCAATCTGCGGCTGCTGCCGCAGGCGATGGCCTACGGCACCGAATACATCCAGACCAAGGCCCAATGCCTCCAGGATCTTGAGATCCATCCCCTCGCCGACCGCATTGTGGCGGTGTTCCCGACCCTGGTGTTCGGCGGCCGGGTCGTCCCGGGGGATCCCCACCCCACCAGCTACCTCACCGCCGGCGTCCAGGAGGCGATTCCCTGGCTTTGGCTGGCCAAGTGGCTGCGCACCGACTCCAATTTCCACTTCATCCACGCCGCCGACATCGCCACGGTCTGCGCCCACCTGGCCGTCACGCCCCACGGCCCCAATCCGGAGTCGGGCCAGGGGGC
>CAMCQR010000076.1 GCA_945877115.1 Synechococcus sp. UW140
AGCGTTAGAAGGATCGGGAAGAGAGAGCGAGAATCTCCTGTCGATAAGCGTGGCGGCGACGGCGTGGGCGGAAACCGCTGACCTGCTCCGAATAAGGTCGTCCTGCGATGGGTGTAATACCTGCTGTCAGGAGTTAAGATGGTGTGGCCTGACGGGATGCGTTCCATGGCGGTGATCTCACTCAAGCTGAGCGAGGCCCTTGATGCCCAGCTCACAGCGCAGGCGCAACGACGTCGGCTGAGCAAGTCTGAGTTGGTTCGACGAGCATTGACCGCGTTCCTCCAGGCCTCAGAGCAAGGAGTTGATGGCCCGCAGCCACAATCCGCGGCTGATCTTTTGGCCGATCTCGTGGGTTGTTGTGAAGATGGTCCGCCTGATCTTTCCTCTAATCCTGCTCACCTGTCTGGCTTCGGCATTAACTGATCATGGCGGTGCTGCTAGACACGGGGCCATGGGTTGCCTTCCTAAGTCGCAATGATACTCACCACAAATGGGCTGTAGAGCAGTTTCGACAGTTGACTCCTCCATTGCTGAGCTGTGAAGCTGTGGTTGCCGAGACTTGTTTTCTGCTCAAGCGGTCGGGCTTTGATCCTGCATTGGCGTTGCAGTTCATCGAGCGAGGAGTTGTTCAACTGCCTTTCGTGTTGCAGCAGCAGATTGGCTCTGTCAGTTCCTTGTTTAAGCGGTATGAAAATGTTCCCGCTTCCCTTGCTGATGCTGCATTGATTCGGCTGGCGGAAATCAACGATTCGCCATTGCTCCTTACTACCGACAGCGATTTTCATATCTACCGCCGTCATGGAAGACAGATGATTCCCTTGGTCACTCCTTGAATGAAGGGTCCTCTGCCGTTGAGGCGTAGTTCTGCAGACGTCGACCGTGATGCTGGCCTTGGCAGGGCAACAGTAACTGCCTTCACCACGGCCAATTCTCGATCCTGTGCATGGGTCTGATCAGCCTGCAGTGGTGGCTGCTGGAACGCCAACGCCCGCTTCCGGCGGGGCAACCGCCGCGGTCTGCTGCTGGGCCTTGCCGTGCTGCTTGTCCTGGCTGGCGTAGCCCTGACCTACACGCACGTCTCGCCGATCCGAGGCCGTTGCTGGTGTAGGTAAAGCGGAGCCGGAGCTTGCCGGCATAGTCCTTGGCCTCCACCACGCCTCAGCCGGCGTCGCGAGCAGAGGATTGATCAGCTCAGCGAGGGCTTCGGCTTCGTTCATGGGAGCAGGGAGGCCACGTGAGCGAGCAGGTCAGCGCAGAGCTGGTTCCAGGCGGCGCGATGAGCCCTTTTTCTGTGGCCTGCTGGATGTAGAAACCCCAGCTGTCTTCCTCAAAGACGGAGGAATCCGCCATAGCCATGGCGGTTCGCAGATCGCGGTGGGCGATGCGCAGAAAACCGGTGGGGGTCTCAGCCGGTGCCATGCAGCGCCTCCACCGGCTCCAGCTGACGGCCATAGCGAAAGGCCTCGGCAATCACATTGATCCGTCCATGCTGCCGTTCCTCCACTTCACTGGCGGAGAAGAGCAACAACTCAATCGGCAAACGATGGTGGGCCAGCTTCCACCCCAAGGCGTCCGTTTCCACAAACCGCGAATGGCACGCCAGCCATTCATCCGGCACCGTCACCAGCAGATCAAGGTCGGAATCGGGCCGTTCGGTGCCGCGGGCGCGGGAGCCGAACAGGCGCACCTGGGCGCCGGGAATGGCCGCCTGGATCTCGGCCGCGATCGTGTGCAGCAGCGGTTCATCCACCACGTAGTGATAGCTGGAGGGGCGGGAAGAGGTTGCCATGGGGTCAGTTTGAAGCATCCTGGGGCGATACAGCTCCACGCCGGCACGCGCGATGCGGGCCAGGGAGGCGGCGCTGATCGCTGGGCCGATCAGGGCGAGGTCGGTATCGGAGGCGGGACGGTGCCGCCCTAGGGCCCGGGAGCCTTAGAGGATCGCGGCCTCCACCTCGGGGTGGCTGGTGAGCACCTGGCGGATGGCAGCGATCGCCGCGTTCGGCAGGCCGGTGGCTTGGGTTGACGCCAGCGGGGGACTGAGGGTCATCACGGCTCCTGGCTCAAGGCGGTGAAGCGATCGCCTGGGCCTGCTCAAGGCCCCAACGCCCCCACAGGCACCACGGCGATTCCATCCGCCCGCCGGTAGCCGTAGCCGCTGCCACAGACCACCGCCAGGAAGGCGGGTTCTCCGGTGCGGCGGCTATCGATCTGTTGGCGAAAGCGCAGTAGGCCGGCGGCAGCGGCCTCCACCTGGCCCTGACCCAACTTCACCTCGATTGCGCCCCAGCGGCCATCGCGCCCCGCTCCGGTGTGGCGCTCGGCGTCATCGGCCGGCACCGCCGAACCGGTGAGCAGAAATTGCCCAGGCGCATCAACGGCATCCACTGCCCGCCATGGGGCGGCAGTCAATGCAGCAGATGCCGGGAATCTAATGCAGCAAAAACTGGCCTGCTGATGCAGCAAAAACGGGTCAGCCGATGCGGGAAAAACGGAGATGCTGCCCTCGGGCCCCGATCTACGACCGGCATGGCCCTGGCGCGCTGGGTCTTAGAGGGCGCAAAAGCGTGCCAGCAGCGACAGCTGCTGCATGGGCTTGGGCAGTTCGGCCGCAGTGAAAGGCGGCGGGGCAGGGGCCGGCGCGTCGGCCCGCATCGCCATGGGCATGGGTCGCAGATCACCGTTGCCATCGAGTTGCACCTCCAGGGGAGAGAGCTGGCGCCGCCGGCCGATCGCCGCCGCCACCTCCTGGGCCTGATAGAGAGCGTCCTGGTAGGCCGCCCGCAGCAGCTGGGCGCGGATGGCGCTGTCCTGGCTGCGATCTGTCTCGGCAGTCACCGGCGACAGCCGAACTCCGGGCAGGCCGCCCACCGTGCTGATCAGGGTCTGCAGCTGGTTCGGCTCGATGCGGCCACTGACCTGCAGGCTGGCCTGGACGCCACTCACTTGACCCTGGGGCCCCCTGCGCTCCCAGGTGCTGGGGGCCCCTGCCCGCCATTCCTTGACCCCCAGCGCCTGGAGTTTCTGGCGCACCGCCGCCAGGCGCCATTGCAGTTGCTCCAGGGCCTGGTCCGCCTTGGCGGCCTCCGCCTCCAGCCCCAGCGAAACCCCCAGGGCACTGGTGGGCCGCTGGATCTCCGCCTTGCCGCGGGCCTCCAGCAGGGTGCCTTGGCAACGCAATTGGACTTCCGCCAAGGCGGGCCCACCCGTCAGGGTCACCATGGTGGCGGTAGCCAGGGCAAGGCTGAGGCGCTGCCCCTTGGACCGGCTGGGGAAGGACATGACAAGCGGCCTGGCTGGCTTCAGTCTGGCCGCTTGCCAACCCCAGGGGTTGGTCCCAATCTCAGTCCGTTGCGGCAACCATGGGTGGTTCACGCCCTCAGGGTAGGGTGAAACCGGAGGTGTTGATGTGCTTGAGGTCGAGCATCACGACCGTGAGCCAGGCCAGCAGGGCCAGCCCGCCGATAGAGCCGAGCACTGTCAGCAGGCCCAGGAGCACTGATTTGGAGGAACCGCTGTCGTTGGCCACGGGCACACCAGAACAAGCAATAACTTTCCCACGGCCAGGGCCGGCGGCTCCGGCACATAAGCCACGTTTCTAGGCGGTGAGGTCCGCCACGGTCGTGAGCCTGCCAGCTTTCTCATCCCAGAGGATGTAATCAAAACAAGTTGGCAGGTCGCCGAGGCTGAGCCGCTTCACGCCTGTAAGCAGATGGGCGTTGCGCTTTTGGCAGGCCTGTAATCGATAGTTTGGGATCGCCTCGCAGAGGTGATGGATTGCATGGCAGCCTATATCGGCGGAGAACCAGTTCAGCACCGCTGGCAGCTGCAGATCGCTGGTGCCCTGCATGGCCCCATCGATGGCCTTCCAATCCTCATTGCCATGGGCATAGGAGCCTGGAAAGTTGTGCTGCACAAAGAAGATGCAGATGAAGACGGCGGCACCGCAGGCCATCACCGGGGCATAGATCAACCAAAAGGTCCCCGCCCCCAGCCAGCGGGCCATGACGATCCAGCTGGCCACTACCGCCAGATTGTTGAGCAGTAGGTCAACAAATTCCTCAGGGCTGTGCCACCAGCTGGTCTTATGGCTGGCGACGATTTCGCGCCAGCTTGGAACGGGTGACTTGCCAAGGCTTGTGATCCAGTGGGGCACCAGGCCCACCAGGCCACCCAGCAGTTCGATCCGCGGCTTGATCACCAGGTAGAAGAAGCCGCCGGGAATCAGCATCAGCGGGTGCCGCAGCAGGCGGTAAAAGGTCTTGTTGGTACTGCTGTAACCGCTATAAACCTTGACACTCACGACCGCCGCAGGACCCCTGTATTTGGCCCAGTTGCCGTTATGGCGATGGTGAAAGGCGTGTCCCCGCGACCAGGGCAGCTGGGGGATACCGGCCACGATGCCCAGCAAAAACCCGACCGAGCGATTGGTGGCGCCATCGCGAAACAGGGCGTTGTGGCCACAGTCGTGCATCAGCGAGAAGCAGCGGGCTAGAAACAGCACCATCAACGCCAGCACCGGCACGAGCAGCCACGAACCCTGCCGCAGGCAGGACACCGCCAGCCACCACAGCAGGCCGTAAGGCACCAAGGTATTGGCGACTTGCCAGGCCCCAACCCAGTTATTACTGTCCAGGAAAGGTTTGAGATCGAAATCTGTGCGTTTCGGGGACCCAAGAGTGGGATGGGCAGCGGGCCGATCCAGGGATGCTCCGAGGCTCGGTTGCGTGGCCTCTAAATCCGTGGTCTCTAAAACAGAAATACCAGAATCCCAAATTCTGTAAGCAATTGTAGGTCTTAACTGAAAAAATCACGCCAGGTCGTCGAAATTTCGCCTGTTTCTGGTTGCGGGCCCCCATCCCTGGAAATCGTTCATAAAGCGCCGGTCGATCCGTTGTTTGAGCCACCCCAGCCAGGGCGTCGGTCCAACCACCCAGGGGCCCCAACGGGCCAGGGCCCGGGGGGCCACGGCCGGCCGGCCGGCGCCCGACTCCCCAAGCAATTGCAGGGCGTGGCGCCGCGGCGTCCAGCAGTGCAGCGCTAGGGGCGACTCCGCCAGCGAGCGCCCCAGGTTGGTGGCCAGCACCGGAGCCGCCCGCACCGCCCACACCCCCGCCGCCGGCCGGGGGTGGGAGCCCACCAGGCCGCAGTCGCCCACGGCAAACAGCCCCCTTTGTCCCACCACCGCCAAGGTGGCTTCCGTTTGCACCCGACCGCTGCCCGGCTCCACCGGCAGGCCGGAGGCCGCCAGCCAGGGAGGCGCCTGGCTGCCGGTGCAGGCCAGATCGGCCGGGCCCTGGTGGCTGCCATGGCGTTCGAGGCCTACGCCCGCTGCCGCCAGCAGCCGCTCGCCGGCCCGGTTGGCGGCGGGGCTGCCCAGGGTCAGGGTGGGGCCGCGCAAGAGCAGGCGGCAGGGGTGGCCGCGGTGGGTTAGGGCCAGGGCCAGCTCGACGGCGCTGGCGCCACCACCCCGCAGGCGCAGCGGGGCCCCCGCCGGCAGGGCGTTGATCCAGGCCAGCAAGGGCTCCAGGGGCTTCACCGCCATGGCCCCATCGGCCGGGGCTGGCGTCATGGCTCCCACATCCAGGCTGAGGAGGTCGAAACCGAGGCGCTCTCCCCTCTGCAGCAGCAGTTGGCGGTGCTCCTTATCAAGGCCCGTGATTTCAGCCTGCAGAAAGCGCACCCCGGCCTGCTGGCAGAGCCGTTTCAGGTCGATGCGGGCCGATGCCGGGGTCGCCAGGCCGGCCACCACCGCCGGCACCAGGCCGGAATAGAGGGTGGTGGGGTAGCGGCTTATCAGGGTGATCGAGCCGCTGGCGGGTTTGCTGTGGGGCCGCAGGGCCCATTGGCGCAACACCAGGGCGTGGCTGTGGCCGCCGCCCGCCAACAGCAGGTGGGGCCGCCCGGACTCGGCCTTCAAGGCTGGAGGCCGAGCCGCTGCACCACCTGCTGGCGGGCCCGCAGGCCCTCCGCCCCGATCTGGGTTTCATCGAGGGTGAGCAGTTGGCGATGGCGCAGGATCGGCCGGCCCTCGACGATCAGGTCCCGCACGTCGTTGGCCTTGGTGTCGTAGACGAGGGCGGAATAAAGGCTCGCCAGCGGTGTCTGGTTGATGGGATCCATGGCGACGATGGCGATGTCGGCCCGTTTGCCCACCTCCAGCGAGCCGATTTCGTTTTCCAGATGCAATGAGGCCGCCCCCCGGATCGTGGCCATCTCGAAGGCCTCCCGTGCCGACACCACCTTGGGGTCCCCGTGGATCACCTTGTGCAGCTTGGCGGCGCTATTCATCTCATCCCAGAGGCTGAGGGCGTTGTTGGAGGCGGAGCTGTCGGTGCCCAGGCCCACGGGCAGGTCGAGGCTGAGCATGGCCGGCACAGGTGCGATGCCCGAGGCCAGTTTCATGTTGGATTGGGGGTTGTGCACCAGGCCGACACCGTGCTGGCGTACCCGTTCGAGGTCGTCCTCGTCGGTCCACACCATGTGGGCGGCGATCAGGCGCTCGCTGAGCAGGCCGATGCCTTGCAGGTGCTGCACCGGGGAGCAGCCGTGCAGCCGCAGGCATTCGTCCCGTTCTTGGCGGGTTTCGGCCACATGCATCACCACCGGGCAGGAGCGCCGTTCGGCCAGGGCCTGCACCTGCTGCAGGTGGGCGTCGCAGACGGTGTAGGGGGCGTGGGGGGCGATGGCGGGGGTGATGAGGCGATGGCCCTGCCAGGTGCCGACAAAGCGGTCCACGCAGGCCATCGCCTCGCCCTGGGTGGCATTGTCCGGCGCTGGAAAATCGATCACCACCTGCCCCAGCACCGCCCGCATGCCGGCCCGGGCGGTTTCATCGGCCACGGCGGCTTCGAAGTAATACATGTCCGCGAAGGTGCTGATGCCGCCCCGGATCATTTCGGCCAGGGCCAGCCGCATGCCCGTGCGCACGAAGGCCTCATCGACGTTGAGGGCCTCGGCCGGAAAGATGGTGTGCTGCAGCCAGTCATCAAGTAGTTCGTCATCGGCCAGGCCCCGAAACAGTTCCATGGGCCCATGGGTATGGCCATTGATCAGGCCCGGATGGACCACCTGGCCGCTGGCGTCAATGTGCTCAGAAGCGCTGTAGGCCGCCAGCACGGTGGCGGCGTCATCAACGGCGACGATGCGCCCATCCCGTATGGCGATGGCGCCATCGGCCAGCACCCGCCTCTGGGGGTCCATGGTGACGACGATGCCGTGGCAGACGATCAGATCAACGGGCAGATCAACGGGCCGTGGCGTGGACACCGGGGTGAGGGCGGGGTGGGGCTAGTCAAGGGCAAGGCCGGATGGGGGCTTCAGAAGTGCGAAAGGAAGCCTGGGGGGAGCGAGCAGCAGGGGGGACTGAAGGACCGCCAGTTGAGATGCGCCGCCAGGCTTGGTGGGCCTGGTCGTCTACTAGCTGTTCGTGACCCGCAAGCGGGAGGACTGAGCCAGGCCGAGAACAACACGAGCGAACCGCTTGGCTTGAGCTGCGCTTTCGTAAGGCAAAAACTCCTTACTATGGGCTTCGTCATTGCGAAGCGCCGATGGGCATGCTCACCATCACGGCCAAAGGCCAGGTGACCCTGCGCCAGGAACTGCTGCGCCATCTTGGCGTGGGCCCTGGTGATCGAATCGAGGTGATCCCCCTTCCTGGAGGCCGGATCGAGGTGCGGGCGGCCCAGCCGGCCGGCTCGATCGAGAGCTTTTTCGGCCAGTTGGCGGGCCGCAGTGCCAGGGTCCTGTCTCTGGAGGAGATCCAGGCGGCCGCTGCTGCCGGCTGGAGCGATCAGCCGTGATCATCACCGCCGACACCAACGTGCTCGTGCGGGCCGTGGTAGCCGATGACCCCGGCCAGGCCGCCGCTGCCATCGAGGCCCTGCGCCAGGCCGAAGCGATCGCCGTTCCCCTGCCGGTGCTCTGCGAGCTGGTGTGGGTGTTGCGCCGTGCCTACGGCTTCCAGGTGGCCGAGATCAGCGGCGCCATCCGCGCGCTGCTGGATGCCGAAGGTGTGAGGGTGGATTGCTCCGCCGTGGAGGCAGGCCTGGCCCTGTTGGAAGCCGGCGGTGATTTCGCCGACGGCGTCATTGCCCACGAGGGCCAGTGGCTGGGCGGCGAGGTGTTCGTTTCGTTTGACCGCCAGGCGGTGGCGCTGCTTCAGGCCCAAGGAGTTGCCGCCCAGCGGTTGCCGCTCACGGCATCGCTATGACCAAAGCGCCTGCCCAAGGGGGCCGTTACAGAATCACCGATGAGCTGTCCACGCCGAGCGGTTCCCTCGCCACTGCCAACGCCTCAACCCCGCGCCGGTGGATCTCGCGGGCGTAGTCGGTCCAGGTGCCCTGGCCCCAGTAGCGGAAGCAACTGGTTTCTAGCAGCAATAGGTGCAGCAGCGCCTCTTGGTAGGCAGCGGTCTGGGTGACGGCCGGATCCTGGGCCACCTGGGTGTCAAAGCGCTGGTGGAATTGGGCGCTGAGGCTGATGATCGGCTCCAGCACGTTGGCGTAGCCCTCCACCCAGCTCAGGTTGTTGGTCCAGGAGGCGCCGGCCATCGACAGGGGCGGATCTTGCCGCTGCAATTCGGCGATCGCGACGTCCATGTTTTCAGGGGTGGGGGGGGCACCCAGGTGCTGCCACAGCCGGTGTTGGTGTACCGCCTGAATCACCGGCAGATCGTCCTGTTGCACCCCGGCGGCCTCCAGCATGTCCAGATATTCGCTGCCGTTGATCGCCACCGTTTGCGCTTGGCCGCCCTCCGACCGGGCGATCTTGTGATGGGCCTGCACAAAGGCTGGCGGGAATTCATTCATCATTACGCCGCCGTTTTCGCCGTCGGCGATCTGGGTGACGAGCGCCGGCACTGTGATTCCCCCCAGCTCCTGCCGATCCAGCCCCAGGGCTTCGTAATAGGGCTGCATCTGGCCCACCAGCTTGGTATCGGAGCCCTGGGTTTTGATCAACGCCACGATCGATGCTGTTTCCCCCTTGGAGTTGCGCGCCAGCAGCAGATTGGGGATCACCTTCTGTTGCTGGCGCAGGCTGGTGCCATCGAGGTTTTCAACGCTGTGTTCCTGCACCAGCAGCCAGCGGTAGCCGCATTCCTTGAGGGCCTTCACCAGTTCATAGAGCGTGTCGGGATGGTTGGGCAGGTGCATCTCCGGTGGCGAGAAGCCCTTCACCCGCTGCAGGGCCTCGGTGCCGAACAGGGCGGCGAAATGGTGCTGCCAGGCCAGGATCTGCAGCTTCAGGTCGGGAATCGGGGTGGAGGGGGCCACGGCATGGCTCCAGAACGTTCCCAGCCACTCGACATGGGGTTGGAGGCTGGGATCACAGGCCAATCGGTGCAGGGCTTCGATCACATCCGTACGACCCATCTGCTCCAGGCCCCAGAGCAGGTTGCCGGAATAATCCAGCATGATTCGCGGATTGCAGCCTGCAGCGATCAGCTGGGGCAGGATCTCAGCCATGCGCCGATAGCACTGGGCAAAGGCTTCGGCGTTGTGGTTATCGCCCTCGCCGGGATGCTCAACCATGTATTGCAGGTGGCCGATCAGCTCTCCAGCGGCCCCGGCCGGAATCGTCGGCTGATGCATGTGCAGGGCGCAGGCAAAGGTCGAGCGGATCGACTCCCGATCGTGAGGGCTCTGCCCCGGAGCCCCCGGCTGCTCCTGCTGCACCAAGGCCAGGATCTCCGCTTCACGGCCGGCGATCGGCGGTAGGGCAACGTTTTTCATCCAGCGGGCTCCCGGGCTTGCGCCTGAGCCTGGTGCATCGCCCGGGCGCTGTTGCTCCCCCTGCCCCCCGCTCCAGCCTCCCCCCGGTGCGCGACTCCGCACATAGGTCGCGGTTTTGCTTGTTAGGGGTGCCCTCTTCCCTACTAATGGGCTAGGCCTGTGTCAGGTGGATCCTTGGTGAGATTTTTGGTGCCGCGGGAGCACTCCCCCGGAGAAAAGCGGGTGGCCGCCACGCCCGAGACCGTGCGGCGGCTGCTGGGCAAGGGGGTGACCGTGAAGGTGCAGCAGGGGGCCGGCGCCGCGGCGGGATTCCGGGATGATGATTTTCTGGCCGTCGGCGCCGAATTGGGCCCAGCGGAGGGCCTGCCCTGGGAGGAGGCCGACGGGGTGCTGTGCGTGCAGGCGCCACCGGCCGCAAGCCTGCAGCGCCTGCGGCCGGGCGCCCTGCTGGTGGGCCTGCTTTCGCCCTATGGCGCCACCGACCTGGCCGAGACCCTCAACGGCCGCGAGGCCTCGGCCATCGCCCTCGAGCTGCTGCCCCGCATTAGCCGGGCCCAGAGCATGGATGTGCTCTCCTCCCAGGCCAACATCGCCGGCTACAAGGCGGTGGTGCTAGCCGCCGCCGCCCTCGATCGCTACGTGCCGATGCTGATGACGGCCGCCGGCACCATCCAACCCTCGCGGGTGCTGGTGCTGGGGGCCGGTGTGGCCGGCCTGCAGGCCATCGCCACCGCTAAGCGCCTCGGCGGTGTGGTCTACGTGTCCGATGTGCGTGCCGCCGCCAAAGAACAGGTGGAATCCCTGGGGGGTCGCTTCATCGATCCGCCCGAACTGGAGGACAAGCCCGCCGAGGAGGGCGGCTATGCCAAGGCCGCCAGTGAGGCCTTCCTGGCGGCCCAACGCCAGCAGCTGGCCGACCAGCTCGCCCTCGCCGACATGGTGATCTGCACCGCCCTGGTGCCGGGCCGCACGGCGCCGCGGCTGATCAGCGAGGAGATGCTCGATGGCATGCGGCCCGGCGCCGTGGTCGTCGATCTGGCCGTCGCCCAGGGCGGCAACTGCTTCGGCACCGTCGCCGGCCAGACGGTCGAGCGCCGCGGTGTGCAACTGATCGGTGCTGATGCCCTGCCCTCCAGCGTCCCCAACCACGCCAGCGCCCTCTACGCCCGCAACGTCGCCGCCCTGATCGAGCACCTGCTGGTCGATGGGGGCCTGCGGCTCGATCCCGAGGACGCGATCCTGGCGGGCTGCCTGCTCACCCACGGCGGCGTCTGCCGGCGTGAGGATGTCGTCTATCCCAACGGTTCCCGCAACGGAGGTTCCTGATGAGTTCCCTTTCCCAGGCCCTGTGGGTGCTGCTACTTGGCAGCCTGCTGGGTCTTGAGTTGATCGGCAAGGTGCCCCCCACCCTGCACACGCCGCTGATGTCCGGCGCCAATGCCATCAGCGGCATCACCGTGCTCGCATCGCTCACCCTCATCCAGAAGGCCGGTGACAACCAGGCATTGCTGTTGATCGGGGCCCTGTCCCTGGGCTTTGCCCTCTACAACGTGGTCGGTGGCTTCTTGATCACCGACCGCATGCTCGCCATGTTCCGCCGCAAGGGAGACAACTGATGTCCACTGAATTCCTGACCGATGGCATCGACCTGGTGGCGGTGCTGCTGCTGGGCCTCGGCATCAAGGGCCTTTCCAAGGTGCGCTCCGCCCGCGGCGCCAACCAGCTGGCGGCCGTGGCCATGGGCCTGGCCGTGCTGGGCCTGTTGATCGAAATCCGTCCCGGGCCGATGGCCTGGTTATGGATCGCCGTCGGCACCGCCGCCGGTGGCCTGGCCGGTGTGATCACCGCCCTGAGGGTGCCGATGACGGCCATGCCCGAAGTGGTGGCCCTGTTCAATGGCTGCGGCGGCCTGGCCTCCTTGCTGGTAGCCGTCGGTGTGGCCCTGTTTGATGCCGAAGGCGCCGACATGGTGGCC
>CAMCQR010000077.1 GCA_945877115.1 Synechococcus sp. UW140
TTACTGGCGGGCGACGGGGTTCTGCCGGATGAGGTGGTGGCGGTGGAATGCCTGAAGGGGGATCTGAGGGCGCTGCTGGAGCAGCTGCCGGAACTGCAGGGCCAGGTGCTGCGGATGCGCTACGGCATCGAGGATGGTGAGCCCATGAGCCTGAGTTCGATTGCCAAGCAACTGGGTCTCAGCCGAGATAAGACCCGTAACATCGAAAGCCGCGCCCTTGAAAGTATTCGCAAACATTCAGTGGACTTGAGGAGTTATTTGGTGGCCTGAGGGTTGTCACTGTCAAAGCTTTCCTATCCGTGCTGTCGTTTAGAGTGATTGTCATGGAATTTTTAGCGTTCAATCCCCCCACCTTTGCGACAGCACATTCCTGGCTGGGCCTTGCTTTTGTCTCGCTTTCGCTGACTTTCGCGCCCCCAGGCAAAGCGCAGATGCTAATGAATCTGGCACCTCAAGCCATACCCAACAGCACCACATCCCCTACCTACACCAATACCCTTAACGCCGCCAAGCAAGGTCTCACCATCCCGAAAACGGGAGCCATCCCATCCCAGCCCCCGGGGGCCTCTCTGCCGGATGCCGCTCCCCAGTCGACCCCTCCCCCCCAAGCAGCGGTTCTGTTGGAGGCAGGTTGCGAACTGAAGGTGGCCCAGATGAATGACATCGAGCGCCACAAGGTGGTGAGAGTGCACTCCGGCCGATGCCTGATGGTGTTCAACGCCAACGACTGAAAAGGCGTTGGAATCACCAGGAAAAAGTGGCCAAGATTTGCCGCCCCCAGGATTTTTTGAGACCCGGTTTAAAAGTCGGTGACAGCCCCCTGGCTGCTGCTGCTGACCAGGCGGGCGTATTTCCCCAGTACGCCGTGGCGGTAACGGGGCTCGGGTTGTTGCCAGGCGGCCCGGCGGTGGGCCAGTTCGGCGTCATCGACATTGAGCTGGATCAGGCGCTGGTGGGCATCGATGGTGATGCGATCACCCTCCTGGACCAGGCCAATCGTGCCGCCGACAGCTGCCTCAGGGGCCACATGTCCCACCACCATGCCGTAGGTGCCGCCACTGAAGCGGCCGTCGGTGATCAGGGCCACCGCATCCCCTAGTCCCTGGCCGATGATCGCCGCCGTGGGCGAGAGCATTTCGCGCATTCCAGGACCCCCAACCGGGCCCTCATTGCGAATCACGAGCACATCGCCCGCCTGAATGCTTCCGGCCAGGATGGCGGCCAGACAGTCCTCCTCGCTTTCAAATACCCGGGCCGGACCGGTGATGACAGGGTTCTTGACGCCGCTGATTTTGGCCACACTGCCCTCTGCGGCCAGGTTGCCTTTGAGCACCGCCAAATGTCCCTGGGCATAGAGGGGATTGGAGAGGGGGCGGATCACCTCCTGCCCCGCCGGTGCCACCGAGGGCACATCGGCAAGGGTTTCCCTGAGGGTCTTGCCCTCAATCGTGCGGCATTCGCCATGGAGCAGGCCAGCCTCCAACAGCAACTTCATCACCTGGGGAATACCACCGGCCTGGTGCAGGTCGACAGTGACAAATCGTCCACTCGGTTTGAGATCGCAGATCACGGGAACCCGTTGGCGGATCGCTTCAAAGTCATCCAGGCAGAGGGGAACGCCAGCGGTGCGGGCGATGGCCAGCAGGTGGAGGACCGCGTTGGTGGAACCACCCACCGCCATCACAACGCTGATGGCATTTTCAAAGGCCTCCCGGGTTAACAGGTCGAGGGGCCGGATATTGGCGGTAATGGCTTCCACCAGCACTTCGGCTGAGCGGGCAGCACTATCGGCCTTCTCGGGATCTTCGGCCGCCATGGTTGAGCTGCCAGGTAGGGAGAAGCCCATGGCTTCGATGGCCGAACTCATGGTGTTGGCGGTGAACATGCCTCCGCAGCTGCCGGCACCTGGGCAGGCATTCTTCTCGATGGCCGTCAACTGGGCCTCATCGATCTTGCCTGCTGTGATCTGTCCAACCGCCTCAAAGGCACTGACCACGGTGAGATCACAACCCCCAAGTTTTCCGGGTTTGATCGTGCCGCCGTAGACAAAGATGCCGGGGATGTTCATGCGGGCCATGGCCAACATGGCCGCCGGCATGTTCTTATCGCAACCTCCCACCGCCAAAACCCCATCCATGCTCTGGGCATTGCAGGCGGTTTCGATGGCGTCGGCGATTACTTCCCGCGACACCAGCGAATATTTCATGCCCTCGGTGCCCATCGAGATGCCGTCGCTGACGGTGATGGTGCCGAAGGTCTGGGGCATGGCACCGGCCGCAAAGGCAGCCGCTTCAGCGCGCTTTGTGAGGTCGTTGAGACCCACATTGCAGGGGGTGATGGTGCTGTAGCCATTGGCGATGCCAATGATCGGCTTATTGAAATCGCCATCTCCGAAGCCCACTGCCCGCAGCATCGCCCTATTGGGAGACCGGGAAATGCCTTGGGTGATGTTGGCGGAGCGCAACAAGGTCTGGTTTGACTAAAGATCCACCAATCGTACCCAGTCACTGTTCAAATCAACTGTCTGGCCGGCCCCCTTGGGTCTGCAGTTGTTCGAGTTGGCGTCGCACCTCGTCGATGGCCTGGTTGAGCTGCTGCACCCGATCCTGAAAGGGGGAGTCCTGGGGGGGGTGGGCCCCATGGTTCGCGCTGGAGTCGGCGAAAGGCACGCTGGAGGCGCTCCTGAGGGCGAGATCCGGCCGGGCGGTGCGTTGCAGCGCTCTCTGGAGCTTGTGGCGCCGTTCGGTCTCCCTCCATAACCACCAGGCCAGTCCACTGGCCCCAGCCATCGCGCCGACGACAACCCCAAGGACCAGGGTGCTGCCGCTGGCCTGGGGGCGATGATTGGACTCAGCCATGGCGTCAACGGAGCAAAACTCAGTGCTAGTAGCAGTTTAGGCAGGGCGACGGCAGCTGCTCATCACCTGGATGCAGGGTTTCCGTACAGCCGCTGGGCCGCATCGCCGAAGCCAGGTTTCACCTGCCCCAAGTCATTCAGTTCGGCGTCGATACAGCCGCAGTAAATTGTCAGATCGTCGATCTTCTCGCCGACTTGCCGCAATCCCGGCGCCGCAGCCAGGGCTGTCACCACCCTCAGTCGCTGACCCGTGACACCCAGCGTATGCAACCTTTCCAACAGGGCGATCAGGGTGCGGCCGCTGGCCAGAACGGGCAAAAACACCAACACGCCAAGACGATCTTCGAGGTGGGCTGGTAGGTCATCGAGGTACCAATGGACCCCATCCCCCCCCGTGTCCAGGCCCACATGGGCCACCCGGGCGGTGGGCACCACCGTTTGCCCCCCCTGCCAAAGGCCCAGGCCGCCTCGCAGCACCGGAATCACCAGCAGGGGAACCGTGTTATCGATGACGGTGCCATCGGTTTCGGCCAGGGGGGTGGTCACCCGCACGCTCTGCTGGGGCAGCCAGTCGCGCACCGCTTCGTAGGTGAGCCAACGGCCCAGCTCGGTCATCGCTGTGGCAAACAGGGGCGAAGGGGTTTCGGCATCCCGGGCCAGGGTGAGCCAGTGGGCAATGAGCGGGTGGGGGGGCACCACCACCCGCAGGGACATGGCCATGGCTGCCATAACTGGTGGACATGAAGCGTAAGGGCAGCCCATGGCCACCAACCCCACCCAGCCATCCCCCGGTAAGCCGAGCCAGCCCCGCAACCTCAAACGCTGGTGGCTGGGACTGGCTCTGGCCCTGCTGCTTCCTGTCCTGGGGCTGGCCGGACTTGCCGTGGGGGTGGCCCCGGCCTGGGCCATGACCAATCCGGAGCTTCGGGGCCAGCGCAGTCTCCAGGATCTGCAACCGGACATGCACGGCCGCAACCTGCGCCAGCAGGAGTTTCTCAAGGCCAATCTGGAGGGCTTCGATCTGGGCGGCGCCGACCTACGGGGGGCCGTTTTCAACAACAGCAACCTGCGCAACAGCCAGCTTCAATCCGCCAACCTCGAAGACGTGGTGGCCTTTGCCAGCCGATTTGACGGAGCTGACCTCGGCGACGCCGTCCTGCGTAACGCCATGTTGATGCAGAGCCATTTCAAGGGGGCCAACATTGAGGGGGCGGATTTCAGCGACGCCGTCCTCGATCTGCCCGAGCAGAAGGCGCTCTGCGCCCGGGCCTCGGGCCGTAACAGTCAGACCGGCATCGCTACCCGCGAGAGCCTGGGCTGCCGGGATAGGGCCTAGATTAGTCGGCAATCGGTTCCGAGGGGATTCAGCCCACGGAGGTAACGGGGAAAGTCCGGTGCAGCGGCCCCCAGGGGTCGTGATTCCGGCACTGTCCCGCAGCTGTGACGGTTGCCCAGCAACCCAGTCAGAACACCCGCCGATGCGAACCCCCTCAGCCCGGCGCGGACCGGCAAACCGATGTCTTTTTCTTCCCCGTGGCCCGTGGCCACCGGCGCCAGTCGTGGCTATTACCGGCTGGCCCTTCCGCTGACGCTGATCCCAGCCAGCCTGTTGCTATTGGCCCCTGCGGCCCAGGCCCATCACCTGATGGACCTGCTGCATCTGCAGCCCACCCCCCTCACCGGTTTGCTCAGCGGCCTGGCCCACCCGGTGCTGGGTCCGGACCACCTGGTGTTTCTGCTGGCCCTTTCCCTGGTGGGACTCGGCCACCGCAGCGCCTGGATGCTGGCCCTGTTGCTGACCGGCTTGGCTGGCAGTCTTCTGGGGCTGCTGCTGCCTGGCCTGCCCGGGACTGAGGCCCTGGTTTCGGCCACTTTGATCCTGGAAGCCCTGGTGCTTCTGGTCCGGTGGCCGGTGGGATTGCTGTTGCCGGCCTTTGGCCTGCATGGCTATGCCCTCAGCAGTTTGGTCCTGGGTTGGACCCAGGGACCCCTGGTGACCTACCTAGTTGGATTGTTTCTGGCTGAGGGGCTGCTGCTGTTGTTGGCCCTCACCGTTTTAAGGCGCCTGGCGGCCCCTGGTGGCGAGGGCCTGCGCCGTCTTTTGGCTGGCGTTTTGATCGGCTGTGGCGCTGCCTGGACCTGGTCGGCCCTGGTGCCTTGAAGTGAGTTCCCCGATCGCCCGGCGTCTGCCGGTGACCGTGGTGACCGGCTTTCTTGGGGCCGGCAAAACCACCCTGCTGCGGCACCTCCTGCTGAACAGCGGCCTGAGGTTGGCCGTGATCGTCAACGAGTTTGGCGAGGTGGGTATTGATGGTGACCTCATTGCCAGTTGTGGTTTCTGTCCCCAGGAGGAGTTGCCGGGACGCCTGGTGGAACTGGCCAATGGTTGTTTGTGCTGCACGGTGCAGGACGAATTTTTACCGACCATGCAGGTGCTGCTCGCCCAGGCCGACAAGCTCGATGGCATCGTGGTGGAGACCAGTGGCTTGGCCCTGCCCGAACCCCTGGTGGAAGCCTTTGGCTGGCCCGAAATTCGCAGTCGCGTTCGGGTGAATGCGGTCGTGACGGTGGTGGATGGCGAAGCCCTGGCCGCCGGCCATGTGGTGGGGGATGCGGCGGCGGTGGAGGCCCAGCGCCAGGCCGATCCCAGCCTCGACCACCTCGATGCCCTCGAGGATCTGTTTGCGGACCAACTGCAGGCCGCCGATCTGGTGTTGGTCAGCCGGGCCGACCGGCTGGAGGGGCCGACGTTGGCGGCGGTGCAAGAACGGCTTACCAGCCAGGTGCGTTCCGGTACCCCGGTCCTGCCGATGGCCCGGGGAGCGGTGGATTCCTCCCTGGTGCTGGCGGCCCCCATTGCCCATAGCGCCCACTCCATTCCCCCGGTCGATCCCGATCTCGATCCCGATCTCGATCCCGATCTCGACCCTGATCACGACGACCATCACCACGACGACCATCACGACCACGACCATCACGACCACAGCCACGTCGAGATGGCTTCGTTGGTGGTGCAACGACTAGGTCCGTACACCCGCCAGGAGCTGGAAGAGCGCCTGGCGGTGCTGCTCGCCGACCAGCCGGTGCTGAGGCTTAAGGGCCGCCTGCTGCAGGAGGGCAAGCGCCTGCCCTTGCAAATCCAGGCCGTGGGGCCCCGCCTCGAATGCTGGTATGAGGGCGATTGGCCGGAGGCGGCCGCCCCAGGACTCGAACTGGTGGTGTTGGGGGCCGCTGCCCATGCCGCCCGGCTTGAGGAGGCCTTCGCGGCCCTCTAGCCGCCTGGCAAGATTCAGCCAACCGCCCCCGCTTCGGTGCCCCACTTCCACGCCCGTGTCCAGGTGTCCCTGCGCCCGTCGGTGCTTGATCCGGCGGGGGAGGCCACCCGAGCCGCTGCGGGGCGTTTGGGAGTTGAAGGGGTGACCCGCCTGCGGATTGGCAAGGCCATTGAGGTGGAGATCGATGCCCCTGACCAGGCCACGGCCCAACAACGGTTGGAATTGCTCAGCGAACGACTGCTGGCCAATCCGGTGATCGAAAACTGGACGCTCGATCTGATCGAAACCGCCTGAGGCCCCTCATGACCATTGGCATTGTTGTTTTTCCTGGCTCCAACTGCGACCGGGATGTGCGCTGGGCCCTGGAGGGTTGTCTGGGGGTGCCGACCCGTTTCCTCTGGCACGAAGAGCGCGATCTCCAGGGCCTGGAGGCCGTGGTGTTGCCCGGGGGCTTTAGTTATGGCGACTATCTGCGCTGTGGCGCCATTGCGCGCTTTGCGCCGGTGCTGGAGGAAGTCCGCCGCTTCGCCAGCGAGGGCGGGCCGGTGCTGGGCATCTGCAACGGCTTCCAGGTTCTCACCGAACTTGGGCTGCTGCCGGGGGCCCTCACCCGCAACATCGGCCTGCATTTTATCTGCGAGCCCACTCCCCTGGAGGTGCGGCCCGGGGCCTGTCGCTGGTTGGCTGGCTATCAATCGGGAGAGGAAATTGCCCTGCCCATTGCCCATGGAGAGGGCCGTTATCAGTTGCAGGAGGACCAACTGCGGCAGCTGGAGGACAACGGCCAGGTGGTGTTGCGCTATAAGGCCAACCCCAATGGGTCGATGGGGGATGTGGCGGGGCTGTGCAATCCAAAGGGCAATGTGCTGGGTTTGATGCCCCACCCCGAACGGGCTTGCGACCAGCTCACCGGGGGCGAAGATGGCCGCCGGCTGCTGGCCAGCCTTCTGGGCTGAGCGATGCGTCGCCGCTCGCTGCTGTGGGGATTGGGGGCGGGCCTTACGGCTTCGGCATCAGGATGGGTCCCTGGGTTTTCAGGGCGCGGGTCGGTTGCGGGACCCCTGGCAAAGGCGCCGTTGAAGGCACCGCCTGGGGCGAAGTTCCTGGGGGCTCCGGCACCGTTACGGCCAGGCAGCCGCGTGTTGGCGATCGCGCCGGGCACCTGGTGGGAGGACGCCGCGCCGGAAGGGCTGAGGCTGCAGCAGCGTTTTGCCGCCGCCGGCTGGAGCCTGGAGATCCCGGCGGCTACGGCGGGCCGTTGGCGCTGGTTTTCGGCCAGCGACAGCGAGCGGCTCAAGCTGCTGCAGCGGGCCTGGGCCGATCCAGGCATCGACGCCGTGGTGGCGGTGGCCGGGGGCTGGGGCAGTGCCCGGTTGCTGGAGGCCGGCTGGCAGCCCGGCCCTCGGCCCCAGTGGCTGGTCGGTTTTTCCGATGTCAGTGCCCTGTTGTTGGCCCAGTTGGCGGCCGGCAACGGTGGCGGCATCCATGCTGGTCTGCAGGGGGATGACGCCGCCTGGGCCCGGTTGGTGGCGCTGTTGCGGGGCGAGAGGGTGGCCCCGCTGCAGGGGGTGGGTTGGCGGGGTGGTGTTGCCACGGGGCCTTTGGTGGTCACGAATTTGACGGTGGCCACGTCCCTGATCGGCACCCGCTGGTGGCCCCGCCTGGCCGGTTGTGTGCTGGTGCTTGAGGATGTGGGCGAGGAGCCCTATCGCGTGGATCGGATGCTCACCCAGTGGCGCACGGCTGGCGTGTTGGAGGGGGTGGCTGGGATCGGCCTGGGTCGCTTTCGCTGGAAACAGGACGATGTGCAACCCGGCGACCTGACGATGGATGAGGTCCTGATGGAACGGCTTGGCGGCCTGGGGGTGCCCCTGGTGGCCGGGCTGGCGGTGGGCCACGGCCAGCCGAATTGGGCCCTGCCCCTGGGGCGGCTGGCGCAACTGGACGGCCAGCGGGGTTCCCTGGCGGTGGTCTGAGGAGGGGTGATTTAAACCTTCGCCAGGCAAAAAGTTGGGCCAAGAGGGGGTTGGCGAACAATAAAAATGGGGCCCCATGGCCCCATTTGATCGCGAAATCCGGAAGAGCGTTCAGTTGACGGCTGCAAAGAAGTCCTTGCTCTTGACGGGATCTGGGTTCATGGTTTTTTCGCCTGGGGTCCAGTTGGCAGGGCAAACCTCATCGGGATGGGACTGGACGTGCTGGAAGGCCTGCAGCACCCGCAGGGTTTCGTCGACACTGCGCCCGACGGGCAGGTTGTTGATGGTGCTGTGCATGACCACACCTTCGGGATCGATGATGAACAAGCCGCGCAGGGCAATGCCAGCGTCCTCATCGAGAACCTGATAATCGCGGGCGATGGTTTTGTTGAGGTCGGCGACGAGGGGATAGGCGATATCACCAAGGCCACCGTTCTTGCGGTCGGTTTGCACCCAGGCCAGGTGGCTGAACTGGCTATCTACGGAAACCCCAAGGACTTCGGTGTTGCGGCTGGAGAAATCGGCGTAGCGGTCGCTGAAGGCCGTGATTTCGGTCGGACAGACGAAGGTGAAATCAAGGGGATAGAAGAACAGCACCACGTATTTGCCGCGGTACTGCGAAAGGGAGATCTCCTTGAATTCCTGGTCGACCACCGCAGTGGCGGTGAAATCGGGGGCTTGGAGACCAACAATCCTGGTCATGGCAATGATTGGGGCAAGCGGAAGGTTTTAGTAGGACGCGAGAGGCTGAACCGCGTCGCTACGGACAACAGTGTCACGTAGGTCGGAGTCGGTTCGACTTCGTGTTGCGTCTTGCCCAAACCTATCACAAATTCAGGGGATCGGGGGCCGATTCAGGCCTTAATGGGGTAGGTCTCCTGAATCCCGGGACCGTCCCCTCCCTAAGCTGCAGAGATCGCACGATTCGTCTGCCCTGTGCCCTGGGATCCCACCGTTCTGCGCAAATACAACGCCACCGGTCATTTTCGCCTTCTCAACCAACTGCGCGGTGATCTCAAGGGCAATCCCTTGATCCGTCCCAAGCAGGGCGAAACGGTGGGTGATGTCAACCGCAGCCGTTCCCTGATCCGCGCCATCGAAGGTCGGTCCTCACCCGCCGAATACCGCTGGCGCCGTCAGGCCAGTGCGCTCCAGGAGGTCACCAGCTCCACCCCCAGCGCCTCGGCGGAAGACGATTTTGACAAGGGCTCGGCCAATAGTTTTCGCACTCGCCTTAATGCCATTGAGATGCGCTAATCGGGCTTGGGATTGACCCTGGAGTTCCCCTGATTCCTTGGACAAGTCTCTAAAGGACACGCCATGACCATCAGACTGTCTAACGATGACCAACCCCACCAAGACCAGACGGTCGATGATCTTGACGCTGCCCTGATCCCGAGCCCGAGCCTTGAACAGCTCCTCCTCGCCGGTGCGCACGGTGCGCCCCTGGTGCTGCTTCTCGACGATCTGGAGGCCTTCTTCTATTTCAGCTGGATCGGTGCTGGCGCCATAGCGGCCCAATAGGAACTCCACCACCTGGTCCATGCCTGACTGACGAGCTCGTTATCTTCCACCAACAGGCGGGCGCCGCCATCGTCGATCGGTTTGGCCGTGGTGGCCACCGAGGGGCCTCCGGCAGCTTCCCGGCGCAGGTCGTCTGCCATGCAGGCCATGCCGTCACTCACCTCCAGGTTGCAGCGCTGGCCCTTCCAGTTGCTCTCGCCGAGGATCCTCCGGGCTACCTGCAATTGCACCGCAAGGCCCGAGCGCCTCCTGAGCGGTGCGGAGCTTGGTACCGAATCAAGTCGCCTTTTGGGGTTCGTGTCACGGTTGCGTCCCGTCGCCCCACATGGCGCTTGAGGTCCGCTGCAGGCAGCCACAGGTCTGGGAAATGCTGCCGCTGCACACAATGGCTGAGGAACTGGCCCAGGGACTGGGCCCTGATCTGTCGCATCCGACTAACAGGAGCCCAATCCCCCTGACACAGGCGTCAAGCAGATCCGCAGGATTTGGACGGAGCCTTACGGCGGCTGGTGTTGTCTAAGCAGTCGCACCGGATCGCCCACGGCCACCGGGCCGGTGTCCACCACACTCAGGCGGATGCCGGCTACGACGCCGTTGTGGCGGGCGGTGGCCCTCAGGATCTCCAGGTCTTCGCCCAGGGTGCCCTGGGCCAGGGTGGTGACCACGCAGCGGGGGCAGCCGCCGTCGACCCGGAGCACCAGCTGCTCGCCGATCCGCAGGCAGGAGCCACTCCAGGACTCCTCCACGAAGCCTTCGGCCCCCTCCGGCGTGCGGATCAGCAGGTTGGGGCGGAAGCGTTCGACGGCGAAATCGCGCTGGGGTTCCAGCTGCCGCAACCGCTCCAGGGTGGCGGTGGTGATCGCGTGGATGGGGCAGGCATCGAAGAAGGTGCCCGCGGGCAATTCCAGGGCGTTGGTTTCGTCCTGGAAGGCGCGCCCTTCCACCGGCGGCCAGTACTGGTCGAGGCTGGCGCCGTCCGGGGGGGTGTCCAGCAGGCTCACCCTGCGCCCGAACAGGTCGCTGAAGAAGGCACCGAGATCGGTGTCGCCGCTGCAGAGCTCGGCGGTCCCGTCCCCCTGCTGCGGGCCGATCAGCACCGGCGGCAGGGGCGCGGCTGGCACGGGTTCCTCCAGGAAGCGGGCGCGGTAGCGGAGGAGGCCCTGCCAGAGGCGAGGGTTTTTGGCGCTGGCCACCCGGCCGCTGGCGTGGTCCCACAGGGCATAGGCCCGATCGCCCCGGATGCCGCGGGCCTCCACATCCAGCCGCTGCGGAGAGTCTCCGAGCATCGATTTGACCGGGTAGCGCCAGAGCGTCTGCACCGTCCCCACCAGCTCCTGCACGCCTGTGATCCGTTGTGGCCCACCCATTCTGAGGGCGGAGGCGGGACAGCTCCGGTAGCAGGACTTACCTTCTGCCAGGGCGCTGCTGGCGCTGAACAGCAAGCCGTCCTATCGGCGGAGCAGGAGTTCAGCCGTCGTGTCGCCAAGGATTGCTGCGTCCAGGTGGAAGGCACGATCAACTTTGAGGGCATCCCAAAAGGCTGTATAAATCCAGGCCCAGGATGCCCCCACTACCAGCAAAGTTGTTCGCCTTGTCCGACCGATCCACCCGGGGCTTTTTGCCTGACAGAGCCATAGCGTTTCTCCATGCCGCGAATGGTCAATACAACCCCGGCTTCTCCACCTTCAACGCCGCCGAGTTCTCCCTGGGCACGACGCTGCTGATCAGCGGGCAGATCGCAACGATCCGGCAGATCCAGTTCCACCCCGCCGTCCACGGCGAAGAGAGCATGGATACGGCTACCGAGCCCTTGGTGGTTGTCGTTGCCCATGGGAATGCCCTCCTGCTCGCCGCTGGCCGCCATCCGACTGACGCTAGTCTTACCAGGTAATACTCGCTTGGGTCTGGCCGTGGATGCCTCCAGCACCTGCTCGATGACCAGCAAGGGGCAGGTCACGATCCCCAAGGCCCTGCGCCAGCAGCTGGGTTTGGCCCGGGGCAGTCGCGTCTGTTTCGAGCTGGTGGGTGACCACATCGAGGTGCGGCCCTTCAAGCCGCAGCAGCCC
>CAMCQR010000078.1 GCA_945877115.1 Synechococcus sp. UW140
TCGTCGTCGACATAACCACCTTCCCCGCGCACGCTCTGGTCGCCGCCGGCGCAGAACGACCACACCCCATCGGCAGCTGGTCCGGCCCCTGTGAACAGCACCACGCCGATCTTGGGATCATCCCGAACCCGGGTGAAGGCGTCGCACAGTTCCTGCACCGTGCGGGGGCGAAAGGCATTGCGCTTTTCGGGGCGATTGATGCGGATCCTGGCGATCCCTTCGTCGCTCCGTTCCAAGCCGATGTCCGTGTAATGGCCAACGGACTGCCAATGAACCGGCTCCTCGCCTTCGGCCAGGGCGGTGCCCGAACCAGGGGACTCATCACGCATCAGGGGGCCCAACCAGTGCCGCCATTGTGCGTAGCCGTCGACGCAGGGCGGCATCCTGGCGGCGGTCTGTGCAAAGCACCAGCAAAGCCAGGGGTTGGGCCAGGGCCCAGGCCAGCTGGGGCGTCAACTCGGCCAGGTTGGCAACCCGGCGGCAGGGCACCCCATGCACCGCAGCCAAGGCACAGGGATCCAGGGCTTGGGGCATGGCGTAAAGCCGCTCGAAGTCCATCGACCTCTCCGGCTCGGTGCGAATCGGCAGCTGCTCGAAGATGCCGCCGCCGCCGTTGTCGATCAACAGCACCGTCAGGCGAGCGTCCAACTGGGGGCGCCAAAGCCAACCATTGCTGTCATGAAGCGCCGCCAGATCGCCGCTCAGCAACACCAGCGATCCCAGGGCCTCGGCCAGCCCAAAAGCCTCCGAGAGGGTGCCATCAATGCCCGAAACCCCCCGAAAGCCATGCATCGGCCGTGGCGGGCCCGCTGGATCGGCAAACGACTCCCAATCCCGCACCGGCGAGCTGTTGGCCAGCATCAAGGGCAGGTGGGCCGGCAGCAGGCGACTGAGCTGGCGCACCAGCGCGGGCTCCTGGAAAGGAGGCTGCAACCCGATCACCGGGGCGCCCAGGCCATCCAGGGCCTGGGCCAACATCGCCTGCAGCGTCACCTCGGCCTGCCTCCAGGTGGCAGCCAGGGCCAGGGAAGCGGGGGCTGGGGGACCATCCCCATCGACCGGAATCCCTGAGGCCATACCGGAGGCCGCCAGCCAACCCACCAAGCCGGCATGACTCTGGCCGGCCACGCGAGTCAAGGGATCCAGAGGCCGGGGATCGGCTTCGGAGACCAACACTTGCCGGGCGTCCAGGGCGGCCAGCCAGTCCTCCAGACGGCGACTCGCCGGCAAGGTTCCCAGCCGCAGCACCTGGGCAGGGGCCAGGCCAGGGTCCGGACGCTCCAGCAACAGGTCGTAGCCGGCCACGGTCTCCAACCCCGGCTGGCCCCGGAGGCCCGAGAGGGCATCGGCCAGCACGGGCCAACCCGTGCGGCGCTGCAGGTGGATCAGGGCCTGCAGATGGGAGTCCCAGTGGGCGGGATGACCCCGCCAGGGTCCCGCCAGCACCACCCCAGGCCGATCCGGATCCAAGCGCTGGCAAGCGGGGAGCGGGGGCGGGGGGGGCGCCGGAGCTCCCGCAGGGGCCATCGGGGTCTGGGGGACCTCAAGGGACGGGAACACCTGGAGATGGCGGGCCCAGGCCTCCAGCAGGGGGCCACCGGCATGGAGGGGCACTTCAAAGGCCAGATTGAGGTGCACGGGGCCAGGGGGACTGCCCGGCTTGCGGCCCAGGCTCCAAAGCCAGGCCTCCTCAGCCAGGGCGTCCATGGACAATGCATCCAGGACCCCAACACCCGTTGGCTCCGGCTCAGCCACCCAACGGCAACTGCAACGCAGAAAATCCTGCTGATTGACGCTTTGGTTGGCGCCGCAGTCCTTGAGCCTCAGGGGGCGGTCGGCAGTCAGCAGCAACAGCGGGATGGTGGCCAGATCCGCCTCCACGCAGGCCGGCAACAGATGGGCCACGGCCGAACCGGAACTGGTGATCACTGCCGCCGGCACCCCCTGCCCCCGGGCGAGACCCAGGGCAAAAAAGGCCGCCGACCGCTCATCGATGCAGGTGTACAGGGCCAATCCTCTGGGTTCCAGCAGGGCGGCGGCCACGGCCAGGGGTGCCGAACGGCTACCAGGGCAAAGCACGATCTGGCGCAGGCCAAGGCGTTGGAACCCCATCAAGAGCCCCAGGGACGCCCGCAAGTTGGCCCCAGGTCCTTCAGCAAGGGCCCCAGGGTCGGCGAGCGGCGCCATGGAATCCGAGATGGCTGCCACAGGGAAGCCTCAGGTGTTCAGGATGGGGGCATCCTGCCGGACCTGCCCATGGCGCCTGTTCCCGAGCCCGATGTTGTGTCCCCCCCGGGGGGGGCTTCCCAGGCCATCGAACCCGGGCCGGGCCTGGGCCGACAGCTGCTATCCCTGGCCCTGTGGCTGCTGGTGGCGCTGCTGTTGCGCTGGGCCGTCATCGAGCCGCGCTGGATCCCTTCCGGGTCCATGTTGCCCACCCTGCAGCTGCAGGATCGGATCCTGGTGGAGAAGGTCAGTCCACGGCTGCATCGCCCCCTCAAGCCTGGCAGTGTGGTGGTGTTTCATCCACCCCCGGCCCTGGTGGAGGCGGGCTATGACCCGGATTCAGCACTGATCAAACGGGTCGTTGCCGGTGCCGGAGATCAAGTAGAGGTACACGATGGACTGCTCTATCGCAATGGCCTGCCGGTGCCCATGGATTGGGGCAACGAACCCATGGATTACAAACTGAGCCCCCTGACCGTGCCCCCCCACAACCTGCTCGTCCTCGGAGATAACCGCAATGCCAGTCTCGACTCCCATCTCTGGGGTCCCTTACCGGAAGAAGAAGTCATCGGCACCGCCATCTGGCGGTACTGGCCGTTGACACGCTTCGGACCGATTCGGTTGTCCCCCGTCCCAACCCCGGGGATGGCCTGAAGAGCTGCGTTATGGTGCTGAGCAAGCCAAAGGGCCAAAGGCCTGCCGAGCGGGAGTCCTATGTTCAATCCGGAGTTCCTGACCAGCGACAACGAGGCGATCAGTGGCAATTCTCTGATCCAGTATCTGCAAGAGCAATCTCCAGATGTGCTTCAGAGGGTTGCCCGCTCCGCCAGCGGAGACATCCAGGACATCATTCGCCATAACGTCCAGGGCTTACTTGGCATGCTCCCGGGCGAACAGTTTGAGGTAAAAATCCAGACCAGCCGAGATAACTTAGCCGGCCTACTGGCTTCGGCCATGATGACGGGATATTTTTTGCGCCAAATGGAGCAGCGTATGGAACTGGAGGCATCCTTGATTGGATGTGATACTTTAGATAGCGACCCAGGCGAACTAAACCTATGACCTGGCTTCAAAGAATTTTCACATATTAATTATCCCGCAGAAGTTAAGATGACAGAGTTAATGCAACTTAAGCAAAAAACTTGCCGATGCTGTGGAGCCAAGAAGCAATTTAAACGGCTTAGCAAAGAGGCAGAAGTTGATCCATTCTTTGCGAAACATGGACTTCAAGTTACCGCCAGCCATACGGCAATCCTTCCGTTGATCGATTGGGGCCTACGGAGAAAGGTCGATTCATTACCCGACAGCTTGGGACAAATAATGCACAGGCAGATCGACAAGTTGCGTCGCAAAACCTTACTAACCTCTTCTTCGATCACCATCCCCTATGGTTTGTGTGAATACTGTCACTTTTTAGCCCCTTGGTATGAAATAGCCGACGACCAACTTCGAGATTATTATTCCTTTTATCTCGACAATGAATACAAACAAGCTCGCTCCAGCTTCCAACCCGGCTTTACTGAGCTAGGCAAGGTCATGGGTTCTGCCAAAGAAGCCAATTTGCGAAGACATCAGCACGAAAACTACTTGATACCATTCCTTGAGAACTATCGCAAATCCAACGGACTTGAAAAAATCACCCTTCTTGACTACGGCGGTGGCGAAGGAGGGATTCAACCCAAAGCCGACTGGATCTCCACAAGTATTATTGAGGTGAGCAATGATAACGAACCCAATGACAACCAAAGTTTTGAAAGCCGTTCCAACAAGCAAATTTTTGATGTTGTTCAGTGCCTCCACGTTATTGAGCACGTGGGTCATCCCCTCAACACCTGTCGAAGTTTGCTTTCCCACTGCAAAGAAGGCGGGCTTATTTACATAGAAGTACCCATCGAATTTCCTGGGCTGGAAGCCATCGCTTCAGGCAAATTACCCATTTGCCATGAACATATCAATAAATTATCGATTCTATCTATTCAATCCATGCTTGAATCGTGTGATGTTGAAATTATCGAGGTCCGAAGTGATGATATTAATTTTTTACATCTTGATGGCTTAACTCCCGTTGTCCGTGGCTTAGGCCGAGTGAGCCGTCGTAACACCAAAGCTTAAATTACTTGCACAACCAAATTAATCCCATTCTTTCAGGCTAAAAGGGAGGGCATTATTGACAGCTTTTTGAACTTCAACAGATTCATATTGAGCGTAAGTAGCCAAAACATTGATACCATCTTTAATGCAACGCCGACATAAATCGCTTGCGAAACGGGATTTTTGCATTTCGGCAAATGACACGTCTAAGTAGTTATTAATTTGCTGCGCAGAAGGTGATTCAACACAACAGACTCCGAAATTTCCATCAACATCTAAGACGACTTGAGAATCTCGCAAAGCACATTGACTGGTGCGATATTTACCGATTGCATCACGCACACGCTTGGGTGAATATTCAATATATTCTAATCCCTCGGGTACATGCTCAAGACCTTCAAACATTTTATCAATAGGCATGTAATAAGCATGATAAACCTCGAAGTGCATGCCAAGCTTCTGGCAAAAATGCTTAAAGGTTATGATCTCATCCCGGTTATCACGGTGCACAAGATACCTAACTTGTATGTTCTTATAGGAAGGCCAATTAGAAAGAAGTCTGGAAATGGCAACCAGATTTGTCAAGACGGGTTCAATGCGACCACCCTTATGATTAATTGCATAGGTCTTTTGGGTAAAACCTGAGACCGTAATTGTGAAATTGCATAAATCCAAGGGCTTAAGCAAATTCCAATCATACAAATGATTAAGATTAGATGAAATGCCTACCGGTATTTCGTGGCGATTAGCACAGGCAATTAATTCATGGAGCTGGGAATGGAGAGTTGGTTCTGTCCAGTTGTAAAGTCCAAATCTACAATCTCCATTGGTTTCCTCTTTAGCTTTGACGCAAATACGCTCAAAAACATCTAGATTCATTTCCCTGATCTGCTTACCGATACTATTTGTATATTCGGGCATACCTACAGGACAAGCGGCGCATCGGAGGTTGCAGCCACTGACGACATCAATCCAAAACTCAAAAGACGGCTTTTTAGTTGCCGGAGGAGAGCTAAGCTGGGGATAAACTATATTTTTAACTCGATCTTTGATGGAAGTGGGCAGGGCATGTTTTAGTAGACTTTGGATGGTCATGCTTGCCTCGCTGGTTGACTCAATTTCCTTGCCACCAAACATAGCATGAATCTATATGGATTGACTTGCTAAGCCCAGGGACTATTGGGAGCATTGCCCCCATCGAAATCCTGGGGGTCAGCCGGCACAATGCCATTTCTAAGCAACAGATCATCAATGAACGCCAAGGTAGCCCAGGATCCTTGGTTTGGGGAACTCGGCTTTTGGAGCAGTCGGGAAGCCAAAATCTCCAATTGTTGAGGTCCACAATCAACCGGAGAGTCATAATGAGCTGAGATCAATCTGCATAAGCCAGGCAGGTTGGCCAGCCTACGAATCCAGGCGAGAAGCAGAACCTGGGCTCTCGGAAAAACCAGTCTTTGCAAAACGGGAGCAACCAAAAGCATGGCGCTGGGGGTAGATAGTAATTCCTCTGCATCCGATTGCCACTCTGGTTTCCATTGGAAGGGATAAAAGCCAAAGTGAAGCTTAGATTGGCGGCAGCCAGGGGAAAACGATTCACGCAAACTATCAAATAATGGACGAATTTCAAGAGATGCTGGCCGTAAATAATTAGCAAACAAAACAATACGCAACCATCCTTTCTGTCTCATCTCAGGAGTATCCAGTATCGGCTCAAAACCATTTTCCCTTGCGTGAAACAATAACGGCAACGGATCAAGGTCAAAAACCGAGAGCGGAGTTTTAGGGATTGAGACCAACGCATCGGTCACAATCAAGCTGCCAGTGAGCCGATCAAAACAGGCAACTTCAAGAAAAGTGCCAAGGCCAAGATGCAGAGGTCCTAGGGAAATCCATTCCAAATCAGTCGTATGAGGCAAACCGTCCCTGAACAAAATCTTTGTGCGATCAGCAGGGAAACCAAGCCAAGACGAGGGAAGACGAATGGGGAAACTCCACTGATAGTCTGAAACCCAAACCGTTGCCTTCGGAAACGCACGGGCCATGGCAGGCACGGATAACTTATGCTCAAGGCCAGATGTCGTCGGCAGAACGATGGAACAAATTGGACCATGAAGGCTTTCTAATTCCTTTAGTTTAGTGCAGACTTCAGGTGTTGGAGTGATCGGTGCGTACAGGAGAAGCCCCCCAGTCACTTTTATCACGGTCATACGAATCGGAACAGCCACATACCAAATTCCATGTAACTGCTCAAAACTCCAAAGGCGATCGGCAACCAGCTCACGCACAAGTGTCTTTCTGATGCCGTAGGGATATATGGGCAATAAGGGCCACCAATCCCACCGTTGACTGTTAAGAGCCAATCGAGCCTGTCCTTCCATGGGTAGCCTAGTGCATGTATCTTCCATTAATTCTAGATAATTATTGGGAATTAATATCAGGGAAATGTTGGATTGCCTGATCAGAAAAGCCTCCTAGCTTAGCAGGTAGAAAGTTTTTAACACTCCAAAAATGGCGAGCAACTTTTGGATTGGCAGCATTCAGACCATTATCAATAACAAGATCAAGTTTATATTTACCATTATTATAGGCACGAGCGAATTCGGTGACATTTGAGGTTGAGCTCACAAGGCCGTCACAGGCCGACAATATAAATGCATCAAAAAGGATCTCTTTACCGAGTAAATATTTATGCTTATCTCGCGGCATAATACGGTAGGCATTGACTGGTGAGCGGGTGCGAAAATGTGGAAGGGTAATAGCCTTATCACGATAACGACTTAAGACAGCATCGACATAGTCAAGATCTTCGGAAGCTACAAAAATACGATCAAATCCATATTTAGAAATAGCCAAATCAATGGCGGAAAACATTTGGGCAAGAGTTGGAGAAAGGGGGTGAAATGGCATCGTCTTTTGCTCTTGACCCCTAAAGTGCACGCCTAGAACATGATATCCAGAAAGAATTTCCTGTTTTGTTTTTTCAAGTTCTTCGACAAGATCAGGAGCAATTTTAATATATTTAACGGCAATATCTCTTAGTTCCTGCACATGTGAAACTAGCATCTTGCGTGGATATCCTTCGGGAAATCCCTTCGATGATGCCAGAACAGTTCTATCTTCAAATGTTGATTCACATGACAAGGAGGAAACAGGTTCAAAAAAGAAGTCCCATGGATTTTGGCGTTTTAATCGATCTATTTCCATAAACTGCTCGTCATCATATTCGGTTTTTACAAAACGAAGGTCGACGACAGGGATAAGGCCAAAGCGCTCAGCCAAATGCAAGTGGCACAAGGTGGAAGAAACAATTGAAAACAGACCACGACCGGTTCCATTTTGGCGAATAATATAAATTATATTGTCGTCAGGATTCCTATTTCCCGTGCTTTTGATAAAAAGCCCACATTCATGGATATCAGAGAGGGAATCCAGTTCGAGGCATTTGGGTGGTGAAACGAATCGCCGCAGTTGGCGCACCAGCATATTGAATCTAAACTTGTACAGAGCAAATCCTAGCAACCATGACTAACAACCGCTAAGCCAGGCCCCCTGAATTTACCAACCCACCTGGATTGCCCTGCTTCCGGGGGGGGGGGCAATCCAGAACATTTCGAAAATGTTGTAATTCCGTTTCAAATGACTCGACCATTCGCCGAAGCCGTCAGGGCCACAGGGATGATCTAAACGGCCAGATCGGGTGGAAGACGTTATGGACATTGCGTTCGTGCAGCACTTCCATGCAGAGACCGACACGGTTGAGCATGTCGGCCCAGGTGTTGGACAGCCGACCCTGATCATCAAAAATGGACTGGTTGAAGTTGAAGCCGTTCAGGTTGAAGGCGATGGTGCTGACGACCAGGACAGTTACCCAGATGCCGACAACAGACCAAGCAACCAGGAAAAGTCCAGGCTGTAGCTATTAATCCTTCAAAAGACATTAGTGACACTCTGACCCCAAAAGAAGAAGAAGAAGAAGAAGAAGAAGTCTGGATAACTTTATCCCAAACTTCCAAACATTTGGTTAAGTCAAAGGGGCCCATGCCCCCTTGCCGCCGCCCTGGATCCAGCCCCTCGCCTCTTGCAAAAACTTCGACCAGTCCAGCCTTTCGGCCGCGGCGGCCCGGGCCACCAGCAGCGGGGCTTCCCGCTGGATCATGGCCAGATCAGGCTCACTGACCCCGGCGGACAGGGCCAGTAAATCCGCCATGGCGTGGCCAACGACCCGGGTGAGATAGGCGGCGCTGAGGGCCTGCAGGGCACCCCCCACCAACCAGGTGGCTCCATGCAAGCGGGCCGCTGTCATCAAGGCCTGGCTACTCCACTCGACCAGTCCAAGGGCAACGGTGGCCTTGGCCAGCTCCAGGGACGCCCCCCGCAACTGATCCAGCGTCCACGGACAATCCCAGAGACGGGCCATCTCTTTAAGCATCAGTCCGTTACCGACGGCCAACACCAGCAAATCAAGGCTGGGAACGGGTGTGATAGCCACCCCCGTTGCCCCACCCCACTGGGTCCGCTGCAGTAGGCGACGCCATTCATGGCGGCGCAGCCGCTCCAGATCAGCCTGCCAGCGGCTGTGGAGTCCCTGGATGGATCGCAAGGGTGTGGCTTTGCGTAAGGCACGCCCTTCTAGGTTCAACCAGCTCGCCAAGGGCCCTAGGGACTCCTGCAGGGTGTTCAAGGAACCATCCCAAAGCAGCAATCGTTCGCTGTGCAGGGCGGGCCACTGGCTTGCCAGTTCCTGGAGCAGGGGCTCCGCACCCATGGCGTCCTGGCACTCAACCAGCAACCAGTGGGGTTGGTCCGAAGGGAGCGCCTCCAGCCAACGCAAATCAACCGCCAGCAGTGGCAGGTGCAGGTGATAGACCAGCACATCGGCCTGGGCAAAGGGCTCAGGCCACTCCCATGCGGCACTGATCAAGGGCAGGGGCAATCCCCAGTCCAGGCGCAAGGGTAAGGAGCTCCGCAGGGCGGCAGCGGCCAGGGGTTGGGCCGATCTCTCCGGCGGCCGGGTTCCCGTGAGGGTCAGCCGCAGTTCCGGGCGACGCCGTTCCGCCATCAGGGCCTGCAACTCCTGGCGACGGGGTTCGAGAAGACTGGCCTCCGGCCCTTGAAGCCGTTCGAACTGATCGATCAACTGCTCACAGCGCTGTTGCCAACCATCCAGGGTGGAGGGCAAACGGGACGGCCGGCCAGGACGGTCCCGGGACAACCACCACCAGCCGGCCGCAAGGGTTCCAAGGGTGAACAGACTTCCCCCTTGCATCGGGAGCCACTGGGAGAGTCCCTCACTAAGCGCCAACCCCCCACCCAGCAGCAGCACAGGCCGCAGCCAAGGGGGTCCTGAGAAGCTCACGGGCCATCCCCCGAGAACACCCCGTAGGGTTGGAACCATCGATCGGGGCAACCGGGAAGTCTCACCGGAAGTGGGCGGAGCTGAATCCGAAGCGGTCACGGACGATGCGCTGGCAAAACGACAGAGCGGGTGGGCCCGCTCCTTGATGTTTAGCTCAGATGACAGCGTCGACACCCTCACCGTGGCCATCCAGGACACCGAACATCGAGGGAATGGCCCATAGGGTGGAGGTGTTGAACGCCGCGTGACCTTCGCCGGTGCCCACCCTGAACCCCATTCCCTGTTTCCGTCCCCATCCGCCATGGGCCGAGGTCTGGCGGTTGCGGCCCAGTCCTATCAAAGGCCTTCAGCTGAGGGTCAGGCCATGACACCAGCTCCCCCCCCGTTGACCCCACGCCAGAAGCAGCGGGTCGAAGCCCCCATGGCTCTATTGCAATCCAGTGACCACTGGCATGGTGGTTTGCCGGTCTTGGTTCTGGACCGATGCTGGTTGCGGCTGGAGGCCATTGCAGTCAAGGATCTTGCCAACAGATTGCCGCCGGACACCAGCCGCGAAGCCCCTGAATTAAGCCGCTACAGCCAGCTGATCGAGGCGGGATATCCGAGTTGGGAAGCCCAGCAGTGCTGCTGGCAGGAATTTGGAACTGAGGCCTGCCAGCAGGCCCTCCGCCGCTACTGGGCAGCGAAAGATCGGGGCAACTACGGCTGGACCTTTGCCCGCTATCTCCAGCTCCTGGCCGATTATCGCCAACACTTTCACGAAAAGCTTCGCCCCCTGCCGCTGCTGGTGCTCGCCCGGGCCGACGGGGGCCGACGTGGCGAAAACCATGGGCTCTTCTGGCTGCGTCCAGAAGTCAGCGATAGCAACCGACCGATGCGCCACACTTGCGCCTGAGCGAAACCAAGGTCATGGCCGAAGACAGCACCCCTTCCTATGGCACCCAAACAGGTGACAACCGCGAAGGGCGAGAGACAGCCGGGCGGGGGGGCCGTCAAACCGGGCCCAAGGAACCAGGCGGACTCCGCATTCGTCTGAGCGATAACGAAATGAAGGCCGCCCAGGCTCTGCAGGAGGCCTTTGGCCTGCGCTCCCCGGTGGCCGTCCTCGGTTTTGCCCTGCGCACCCTGGCCCAACAACTGGAAGCAGGTCAGCTGGACGCCCTGGTGGCCCAGCAACGCAGTGAAGGCGGTGGGCGTAGTCGCCCCAGCGGCGAAGAGGGAGGTGGCGAGCGTCGTGAGCGACGCGACAGGGGAGAGCGGGGGGGGCAGGTGCGTCAGGTGCGGGTCGATCCCTTTGCCAGACCCAGTCGACCAGCGGCCCCGGTACCAACCCCCTTGGAGGCAGAGTCCGAAGCAGCCGAGATCGAGGCCGCCAGTGGCTCAGACGCAGGATTGGTCGACAGCGACGGTCTGGACCTGGAAGTTGTTGCGTCAGAATCGACTGAATCGCCGGCCCCCGAGCAAGTCGAGGCCGAAGCATGAACCCGGCGCCAGGTGCCCCCCCGGCACGACCGCGCGTTCTCTCCGGTGTCCAGCCCACGGGCCAGTTGCATTTGGGCAACTGGCTGGGAGCTATTCGCAATTGGGTCGAGCTTCAGCAGGACCACGACACGTTTTTTTGTGTCGTCGATCTCCATGCGATCACCGTGCCCCATGACGCTGCCCGGCTGGCGGAGGACACCCTGGCCACGGCGGCCCTGTACCTGGCTTGTGGCATCGACCCGAACCAGTCCACGGTGTTCGTGCAGAGCCACGTCAGCGCCCACAGCGAACTCTGCTGGTTGCTGAATTGCGTCACCCCCCTGAACTGGCTTGAACGCATGATCCAGTTCAAGGAAAAGGCCTTGAAGCAAGGGTCCGACGTTTCGGCAGGACTGCTGGACTACCCCGTGCTGATGGCCGCCGACATTCTTCTCTATGACGCAGACCAGGTGCCGGTGGGGGAAGAC
>CAMCQR010000079.1 GCA_945877115.1 Synechococcus sp. UW140
AGCCAGGCTGGAGAGGAGGACTGATGGCCGCGCAGAGCCGATCGAGGGGAGCTGATGACAGCGACAATGCCCAGTGGCTCGCCCCCCCGCTGCCCACGGCCGAGACCCTCACCGTGGAGTTCAAAGCTGACCGCAAGGAGCCTCTGAAAGATCGTGACCTCGCCTTGGCGGCTCTCTGTCTGGCCAATGCCCAGGGCGGCACCCTCTACCTGGGCATCGAAGACAACGGCACCGTCACGGGGTTGCATCCAACGCGTGATCGCCGTAAGAACCTTGCCGCTGTGATCGCGGAAGGCACCACGCCTCCGCTTACCGTCTCGGTGGAATGTCTGGAACTGAACGATCTTGCGGTGCTGCAGATCGATGTTCCAGTGGCCCAGGGCACGGTCTTTACCCGCGACGGCCGTTGCCAGATCCGCAGCCTCGACCAGCAGGGCAAGCCCTTTTGCCGGCCCGCCAGCGCTGTGGATGTGATGCGGCGCGCCCACCAGCAGCTGGAGCTGGATTGGTCTGCCGAACCCCTGCTCACGGCCAATCTGGATGATCTCAACCCAGCCGAACGCCAGCGGCTGCGCACCATGGTTCGCACCCACAAAGGCGACCCCACCCTGCTGGAGCTCAGCGACGACGAGCTCGATGGGGCGCTGGGCCTGGTGGGCAGCGATGCCCAGGGAACACAACGCCCCACACCCGCCGGCCTGTTGCTGCTGGGCCACGAATCGGCCATCCGGCGCTGCATCCCGGGCCATGAATGCGGCTTCCAGGTGCTGCAGGGAACGGAGGTGCGCATCAATCACTTCTGGCGATTGCCGCTGCTTGGCCTGGTGGAACAGATCGAGCAGCGCCTTGATCCCTTGCTCACGGAGCAGGAGCTGGATGTGGGCCTGTTCCGCGTGCCGGTGCCGAATCTCAGCAAACGCGCCTTCCGCGAAGCCTTCCTCAATGCCCTCGCCCACCGCGACTACACCCGCCTTGCCGCCGTTCATCTCACCTGGCAACTCGGGGATCAGCTGGTGATCAGCAACCCCGGCGGGTTCGTGCGTGGGGTCACCATCGACACCCTGCTCACAACGCCGCCCCGTTCCCGCAACCTTGCGCTGGCCGATGCCCTCAAACGAATCGGCCTGGCAGAGCGCACCGGCCGGGGTGTTGACCGCATCTACCAGGAACTTCTAGAAGCTGGGCGATCGGCTCCCAACTACAGCCAATCCAGCCTGGATGACGTGGTGCTGCAGCTGAGCACCCAGCCAGCCAATCTGAAGTTGGTCGCCCTGTGGCAAGGGCAGCAGCGGCTGAGTGGAGAACCGCTGGGCCTGCTCAGCTTGTTACTGCTCCACACCCTGCATGAGCAGCGCCGCCTCACCACCGCCCAGCTGGCGGAAAGCCTGCATCGTGATGAGCCCACGATCAGGCGGCATCTGGAGCAACTGGTGGAGGCCGATCTGGTGGCCGCGCAGGGCCAGGGACGTGGTCGCAGCTACACCCTTTCGAAGCAGGTTTACCAGGCCTTCGATCAGGAAGCCGGCTACCAGCGTCAGACAGCGCTCACCCCTGAAGAGATCGACCAGCGCATCCTTGAGCTGGCCCGCCAGCGGCAGGTCCTGCGCCGGCGGGACCTGCTCCAGGCCCTCGGACTGGAGGAAAACCAAGCCACCCATGCCCTTCAGCGTCTTTGCAAACGCGGCGCCCTGACCCCGGAAGGGGTGGGCAAGGGCCGCACCTACCGCCTCCCGCCAGCCGTATGAGTATTTACAAGCACGCACGTATAAATACGAGCACGCGTGTAATCTGCGCGTATCGGGTGCGCCGCCTCTGCCAGGAGCTCGCCAAACAGCTCAGCGAGCATCGGGTGCTGCTTGTCTTTGATCCCGGCCAGCGGCTGCGCACTTTTCTCGACGACATCGCGACAGCCCCTCCCAGCGGCCCTGAGCTGGGAACCCTGAGCCTTGGCGAGCAGCAGGCCCGCTGGCTGGCGGCCGGCTCCAGCCTCTATCAGCTGCGCAGCCAGCTGGAGCCCCATGTCTCAGCAGATCTGCCCGATCCGCTGCTCGTCTACCTGCCCGATCACCAGGAAAGCGAATCCCGCGCTGTGCTGCTGGAACTGATCCGAGCCGGCTCCACTTTCGACATCCAGCTGGTCAATCGGGCCCGCTTCTTTCTGCGTGAGGTGCTGGAGCCCGACAAGGTGGAGCAGCTGCTCAAACAGCCCAACCTCACCTACCGCGACATCGCCCTGGCTCTGGAGCAGTCCGGCGAGGGGGGATTCAGCCAGCTCAAGGCCCTGTTCCAGCAGCAGCTGCAGCGCAACAGCTCCCCCGAGAACGCCGAGCTGGCTCGCTACTGGCTGGCCTCCGAGGCCCTCGATGCCGCGATCACGACCAAGGGCCTGCAGGGCGAACTGCAGGATCTACTCCACAGCCGCTGGGGGCTGAGCTTCCCTGCCGACAGCTCCTTGGCTGAGTGGCGCCAGCGGGCCCAGCGGGCCCTGCTGCTGCATGACTTCCTGCATGACTGGCACGGCGATGAGCTCACCTCCTTTGCCAGACAATCGTTGCCGGTAGGCAAGGCCGCCGAGGAAAACGCCCTCGCCGATGTACAGGGCCTGCGCCGCAGTCACGCCGAGGCCTACATCGCCATCGCCTCCCGCATCGAAGCCGAACTCGAACTGCCCGAGCTGATCAGCGGTGAGCGGCCCGGTGTTCTCGGCTCAATCGACACCTTCGCCTGCGAAGAGCAGTTCCTGCTGCGCAGCGTCGATGCCTTCCTCGCCAAGGGCGACTACACCAAAGCCCAGGAGCTTGTGGCCGCCCGCCACGACTGCTTCTGGTTGGTGGGCCAACCCACGGATGCCCAGCAATCCAGGCGCCGCCTGCAATGGGATCTGGCTCGCACGGCTGCCGCACTCGGCCTCGCCCTCGATCAGGCGCAGGCTCAGCTGCCCAAGGCTGTCGCCCCCGTCGAAGCCTGGTTGGCCTATCAGGCGGAGATCGCCCATCACGTCGATGGTCTGCAGCGGCGCCTCGAGCAACAAGTGGCCGAGCTCTCCGCTTCCGAGGTGGAGATCGCCCTTGGGCTGGAGCAGCTGCGGGGTCGTTATGAGGCCCTGCTGGAGCAGCAGACCCAGCGTTTCACCGATGCCCTGCAGCAGGCCGGCTGGCTCATCCCCGGTGCCTTCCCCCAGACACGCACCTGGGCTGAGCGGGTGCAGCCCGGCGCCGGCAGGACGGTGGTGTTCTGGGTGGATGCCCTGCGCTACGAGATGGGTGCCACCCTGCACGAGCGCTTCAGCGGCTGGAGCCGCGAGCAGCTCAGCGACCTCAAGCTGGAGATCGCCCAAGCGGCCCTGCCCTCGATCACGCCCGTCGGCATGGCGGCCCTGCTGCCAGGCGCGGAGCGCAGCTTTGCTGTGGCGGATGTTGATGGCAGTCCCTGTTCGGTGGTGGATGGGGTGCCGGTGGGTTGGAGCGAGGGCAAAACCAAACGTCTGGCCCATCTGCAGCAGCGGGTGCCCACCGCGGTGGTGATCTCGCTGGTGGATCTGATCCGCAGCAAGGAGGCCGTGCTGATCGAGAAGCTGGCCGGCAATGGCCCCGTGGTGGTCACCAGTGTCGGCATCGACAACGCCGGTGAGCGCGACACCGACGAGAACCTCGCCAACGTGCGCACCGACATGCAGCGCGAGCTCGACACCATCGAAGACGCCGTGCGGCGGCTGGCAGCCCTGCCCCTGGAGCATCCTCTGGAGCGTTTCGTGATTACGGCGGATCACGGCTTCCTGCATCTGCCCCTGGGCCGTGAGCCGGCCATGCGCATCGATCCTCCCGATGGGAAGCCGTTCAAGCTGGAGCGCCGCTGCTGGCTGGGCCATCCCTCAGCTGTGAAGCGCCCCTGCGTGGAGATCCAGCCCGCTGCTCTCGGGTATGGCCAGAACGGCCTCTCGGTGGTGGTGCCCCGGTCCTCAGGCGTGCTCAAGGCTGGTGGCAGCCTCTGCTATCACCACGGCGGCAGCAGCATCCAGGAGCTGCTGATCCCGCTGCTCAGCTTCCGCTATGCCCCGGCGGCCCGAGCAGAAGGGGGTGCCGCTACCTCAGCCACCGGCAGCAAGGCCAAGAAGCAAAAGCCCTGGCCAGGAACACTCGTCGAGAAGGTCACCAACCGCATCCTGATGGTGCCGATTCAGCTGCCAATCGACCTGCTCAACCAGGGCCACACCCGCCAGACGGTGCTCGCCGCCTACGACTGCAAAACGCAAGAGCTGGTGGCAACCCCCATCCAGGCCATCGGCGCTGAACTGGATCGCGACACCAACCGCCTCACCCTCAACCCCGGCCAGGCCGCCACCATTGGCCTGCTCATTCCAGGCGACTGGAGCGGCAAGAAGCTCTACCTGGAGCTGCGTGATGCCTCCACCGACCTGGTGCTGCACCGCAGCCCTGATCTGCCAGTGGATCTGATCGGCTGATGGCTCCTGTTCCCTACCACCTTGGTGGATTCCCCCCGCCGGAGCTCGATTGGCAGCAGCTGATCCCACTGCTGGGCCCTGCCAACGCCAGCCTGGCCCGCTACGACGGCCTCCTTGAGGGGATCCCCAACCCCGCCGTTCTGCTTAGCCCCCTCTCCAGCCAGGAAGCGGTGCTGTCCTCTCGGATCGAAGGCACCCAGGCCACCCTGGCTGAAGTCCTGGAGTACGAGGCCGACGCAGAAGCGAGCACCCTGCCCCAGGAGCGCCGCGACGACATCCGCGAAGTGCAGAACTATCGACTGGCCATGCGGCAGGCACAGGAGTTGCTGGTTACATTGCCGCTGTCACTGCGGGTCATCAAACATCTGCACGCAACCTTGCTTTCAGGTGTGCGCGGTGACAACAAAGGGCCTGGAGAGTTTCGCAAGATCCCCAACTGGATCGGGCCCCGTGGTTGCACCATCGAAGACGCCCGCTTCGTGCCCATCAGTGCCGACAAGCTCGATGCCGCGATGGGCAGCTGGGAATCCTTCATCCATGCCGAGTTCCCCGATCGGCTCGTGCAGCTTGCCATCGTCCACGCCGAGTTCGAGTCGCTCCATCCATTCCTCGATGGCAACGGCCGCATCGGACGGATGGTGCTGCCGCTCTTCCTCTGGCAAGCCGGCATCCTGCGCATGCCGTACTTCTATCTGAGCGCCTATTTCGAGGCCAATAAGGACAGCTATGTGGAGCGGCTCCTTGCCATCTCCCGTGATGGCGACTGGACAGGCTGGTGCCGTTATTTTCTGGAAGCCGTACAAGCCCAGGCCATCCAGAACCAGGAGAGGGCCAGCCAGATTTTGGCCCTGTACGAAACCCTCAAGCCCGCCGCCCAGGAAGCCACCCACTCCCAGTACGCAGTGGCGGCCCTGGACTGGATCTTCTCCACCCCCACCTTCCGGGCCACCGATTTCGAGAAGCACGCCGGCATCCCCGTACCCACGGCCAAGCGCATCCTCCGCTGCCTGGAGAACGCCGAGATCCTTGCCGTGATCAGGGAAGCCAGCGGCCGGCGCCCCCGGGTCCTCTGCCTGGAGCAGCTGCTGGCCGTTGCGGAGGGGCGACCATGACTCCTAGCTTGTGGATCATGAAACCCCGTTCCGTGATCCACAAAGCCGTTTGTCGTTCACCCGTGATCCACAAGCCTCCCTGTCTCACCGAGCACGTCACCTCAGCCATCACCTCCTAATCCAGCCCCATGAGCACCCCCGCCCGCGACGCCCTCGACGACAAGGTCAACCAGGTCTTTGCGGGCAAGTGCGTCCGCAAGGACCTGGTGCGGGCCGTGAAGGTGGGCGCCAACGTGCCGGTGTTCGTGCTCGAGTACCTGCTCGGCAAGTACTGCGCCTCTTCCGACCCGGCAGCGATCGAGTTGGGCATGGCAGTGGTGCGCGACACCCTGGCCAACAACTACATCCGCCCCGACGAGGCCACCAAGGCTCAGAGCAAGGTCAAGCAGAAGGGCCGCTACACCTTCATCGACAAGGTGAAGGTGCGGCTGGTCGGCAACACCTATGTGGCCGAGTGCGTCAACTTCGGCAGCAACACCCTGCGCATCTCCGATAACGATGTGCATGCCTTCGAGCGTCTGCTCACCGGTGGGGTATAGGCCCAGGTGGAGGTGGAGTGGGATGAGAGCGACAGCAAGGCGCCCTTCTCGATCAGCCAGCTCACGCCGATCCAGCTGGCCAGCTTCAACCTGGAGGAGTACCGCAAGCTGCGCACCCAGTTCACAGCCGAAGAGTGGATCGATCTGCTGATCCGTTCGATGGGCTACGAGCCATCACAATTCAGCCAGCGGCTCAAGACCCTCTTCCTGCTGCGGCTGATCCCACTTTGCGAGCGCAACTACAACCTGGTGGAGCTCGGCCCCCGCGGCACCGGCAAGAGCTTTGCGGTGCAGGAGCTTTCCCCTTACGCCGCCCTGCTCACCGGCCCCACCACCGTGGCCAACCTGTTTGGCCACATGAACGGCAAGGTCAAGGGGATGGTGTCCATCTGGGACGTGGTCGGTTTCGACGAGGTGGCCGACCTCCAGAAGATGCCCAAGGAGGTCATCACCACCATGAAGACCTACTGCGAATCTGGGCAGTTTCAGCGTGGTGCCGAGAGCTTTGCCGGCGACGCCAGCATCGCCATGTTCGGCAACACCCAGCAACCCATCGATGTGATGGTCCAGACGGGGCATCTTTTCGCCCCGATGCCGGATGTGATTCGTGACGACAGGGCTTTTATCGACCGGCTGCACTGCTACCTGCCGGGTTGGGAAGTGCCCAACATGCGCAACGAGTTCTTCACGGACCACTACGGCTTTGTGATCGATTACTTGGCTGAGGCCCTGCGCGATCTGCGCAAGCTGAACTACACAGAGCTCTGCGATAGCCACTTCGGACTTGGCAGTCACCTCAACACCCGCGACCGCAAAGCTGTGCGCCGCACCGTATCCGGTTTGGTCAAGATCATCCATCCCCATGGGGAGCCATCGAAAGAAGACCTGGAGGAGATCCTCAAGCTCGCCATCGAGTGCCGCAGGCGCGTGAAGGAGCAGCTCAAGAAGATGGGCTCATTTGAGTACAGCCAGACCTCGTTCAGCTAATCGGATAACGACACCGGCCAGGAGCACTTCGTCGGGGTGCCTGAACAGGGCGGCCAAGATCTGATCGCTGCGGAGCCGATGGCGCCGGGCTCGGTTTATGCCACCTCCGTCACGGGTGATGGCACCGTTGGCCTCTACCGGCTGGAAGTCTCCATCGCTGCTGGCAACGGCAAACTCAAGCCAGCTGGTGGAATCAGTGGACCAATGAAGGAATCCATCCAGCGGGCGTTCGCTTACCTGCAGGCCAATAAGGGCGCCTTCTCGATCAGCCATGAGGCTGACAGCTACGACTACAACGTCGAAGCCATCGATCTATTGGGCAACAAGGTAGGAGCCGAGGTGGGTGTGGCGTTCTTTGTAGCGGCCTTCTCCGCTATCCGCCGTGCCCCTGCTAGGGCAGGCATGCTGATCATCGGCGACATGAGCATCCAGGGCAATATCAAAGCTGCTCGGTCCCTAGTTGAACCGCTTCAAGTGGCGATGGACAACGGTGCCCGCTGCGCTCTCATACCCGCAGAAAATAAGCGCAGTTTCATGGAGGTCAGTACCGATGTGATCGACAAGATTGATCCAATCTTCTACAACGATGTGAAGACGGCGACATTTAAGGGACTTGATCTCAATTGAAGACCCAGAAATTGAGTGCTGCTTAATTTAACCAGCCTTGGTCCTCCAAGAAGCTTTGGGTACGTTGTGCTCAGTGGCGGCCCCATGATCCAGAGATCATTCCATGGTTTCGCACACCCCTGAACTTGTGAGTTGACTGCTCCCCAAACCACCCAATGCCCCTTACTGGCTCCCCCAGGCACAACTCGCAGACCTTGGGTGGGGGTAGCGCCGGGTTCCCGCAGTCTGCGCGGCCGCACAAGGGCTGACGCAAGCTGGCCCCCCTTGAGGCGTAAGACCCCAGGCATTGGTGGTGGTAGCGACCCTCTGGCCAGCCCTTGCTGCTGGCCGCGCTGCGACGCGGGTCCTGCGCTATGCCCCCGTGCCTGCAACTCGAACACGTAAGGCTCCAACCACCACCTCAACAGATCGCCTTGTTGAATCCTTGATCTCCCTGATGGAGGCCGGGACGACACCTTGGCGCCGGGAATGGGATGCCAGCACTGGTGGGCACCACCTAAACCTCCTCACCGGGCACCGTTACCGGGGCTCTAACCCGGTGCTGCTCACGCTGGGGATGCACCTGCGGGGTTCGGATCCTCCGGCCCCAGGTCCACAAAGGGTCGGACACGCCGGACTCAGGTGCGGCACAAAAACCCGAAAATGCTGACTCGCTGCGGGTCAGTTATCGGCCCGCGCCCCCTCCACCAATGCGCGATGCCGGTTTCGAACCAGCGACATCCTGCTTGTAAGGCAGGCGCTCTACCGCTGAGCTAATCGCGCGTGTCAGCATTCTGCCTTCCTGGGGGGCGCCATGGCCAGCGGCCGCAGCCACGACCAAGCCACCCGGCGCCTGGCCCTGCCCTTTGGCTTGCTGTGGGCGCCCTGGCTGGGGCTGGTGGGGGTGGCGGTGGCGGCGGGGGCGTTTCTGGTGGGGGGCCTGTGGCTCTCCCCCGACCTGGATACCCGCTCCCGCGCCACCAATCGCTGGGGCCCCCTGGCCTGGCTGTGGTGGCCCTATCGCCGCGGCCTCAGCCACCGCTCCCTGTTCTCCCACAGCCCCGTGATCGGCACGGCGGGCCGGCTGATTTATCTGGCCCTGGCCCTGCTGCTGGCCGCCCTGGTGGCCCAGGGCCTCTCGGCCTTGGCTGCTGGCTCACCGCCCCTGCGCAGTGGCGATCTGGTGGCGGGGGCCCAAGCCGGGCGTTATTGGCTGGCCAGCCTCTGGCAACAGCAGCGGCCCCTGCTCCTGGCGGCCCTGCTGGGGCTGGAGGCCAGCAGTTGGCTGCACCTGCTCCAGGACGGCGACCCCATGCCCCGCTGGCCCCGGCCCCTGCGGGCCCTGGCCCGGGCCCTGCGGCCCCAGCGCCGGCCCAGCCCCAGGCGGCGGCGCCCCCAGCCTGGGCGCCAGGGGCCTCGTTCCGGCCGCCAAAACTAGGCTGAGGCAGCTCCCTTCCCCCTGCCGCTGGCCGCAACCAATGGGTGACATCGAATCCATGGCTGGGACCGGGGTTGGGGCCGCTTCCCCCCTCAGCGACCTGGCCGAGCTGATCGCCATCGTCGAGCGTCTGCGCGATCCCGTCAGTGGCTGCCCCTGGGACCTGGAGCAAACCCACGAATCCCTGATTCCCTACGTGCTGGAGGAGGCCCACGAGGTGGCCGATGCCATTCGCCAAGGGGACGATGATCCTTTGTGCGAAGAACTGGGCGACCTGTTGCTGCAGGTGGTGTTGCATGCCCGCATCGCCCAGGAGGCCGGCCGCTTCGACCTGGCCGCCATCGCCCGTGCCATCAACGCCAAAATGGTGCGGCGCCACCCCCATGTGTTCGGGCCCGATCAGGCGCTCGATCGTCCCGCTGACGCCGCCGCCGTCCGGGTCCGCTGGGAAGCCATCAAAGCGGCCGAAAAGCAGGCTGCCGCTGCCGCCGCCAGCTCCGCCACCGCCGCAGGCGGACCAGGAACCCCCACCTCCTCCAGTCCCCTCAGCGACCAGCTCGCCGCCAAGGTGCGGGGCCAGGGCGCCCTAGCCGGCGCCATGACCATCTCGCGCCGGGCCGCCGCCGCCGGCTTCGAGTGGGACGACCTGGCTGGCGTCTGGGCCAAGGTGGACGAAGAGCTGGACGAATTGCGCCAAGCCCTGGCCCAGGGCGACCCCGCCCACGCCCAGACCGAACTGGGCGATGTGCTGTTCACCCTGGTGAACCTGGCCCGCTGGAGCCAGCTCGACCCCGAAGCGGGCCTGGCCGGCACCAACCGCCGCTTCCTGGATCGCTTCTCCCGGGTGGAGGCCGCCCTGGGGGGCGACCTGGGCGGCCGCCCCCTGGCCGAACTGGAGGCCCATTGGCGCCAGGCCAAGGCCCAGATCCGGGCCGAGCAGGCGCAGGACCCCTACGCCTAGGGACCGCGCCCATCAATCCTCTGGGGCCGGGGGCCGGCCGCGCCGCCCGCCCTTGATCGCCCCCCTGATTCGCTTGGCCGCCAGGCGCCGCTCCACCGAACCGCGGCTGGGGCGGGTGGGCCGCCTGGGCGGCGGCGGTGGGGCCATGGCCTGGCGCAGCAGGGCCGCCAGCCGCAGGCGCGCCGCCTGGCGGTTGCGCCACTGGGAGCGGTGCTCCATCGCCACCACCACGATCACGCCGGCCACCAATTGGGGCGCCAGGCGCTCCAGGGCCCGGCGCCGCAACCCCTCCGGCAGCGATCGGCTGCCGGCCAGATCAAACACCAGTTCCACCCTCGAATCGGTAGTGTTCACCCCCTGGCCGCCGGGTCCGGAGGCCCGCGAAAAGCGCCAGCCGAGCTCTTCGGCGGGGATCACCACCTCCCGATCGATGGGCAGGGGCTCCATCACACCACCTGCACCCGCCCCGAGGCGATATCAAAGACCGCCGCCTCGATCCGCAGCCGGCCGTCGGCCTCCGCCTGGCGCAACAGCGCACTGCGTTGGCCCAGGCCAGCGGCGGCGGCCACGGCGTTGGCACGCACCGCCCCCGCCAGGTCGAGGCCAGGCCGCAGCGAGGCCCGGATCGGACCGACCAACTCCTGCAGCAGGGGCGTCAGGGGCGCTGTGGCCATGGCGGCCTGGACCGCCCCGCAGCCGCTATGGCCCATCACCAGAATCAACGGCACCGCCAGCGCCGCCACCGCATACTCCAACGACGCCACCCCGGCATTGAAGGCGGTGTTGCCGGCGCAACGCACCTCAAACAACTCCCCGGAACCCGAGGCAAAAAGCCATTCCGGCGCCACCCGTGAATCGGCGCAGCACAGAATCGCCGCCCAAGGTTTCTGGCCCTCCGCCAACGCCTCCGGCCGCACCTGGCAGCCCAGGGGCCAGTTCTGCTGCAGCAGCAGGGCCCGCTCCTGGGGATCGCCGCTGGCCTGGGCTTGCTGCCATACCTCGCTGAAGGACAGGTTGCGGCGCAGCAGCTCGTCCAGGGGATCGCCCGCAGGGCGGCAGACCTGCAATCGTTCGGCCAGGGGGCGGCGGGTGGGCTTGCCAGCGGCCGCCGGGACGCCGCCAGCCGCCGCCGCCGCTGGGGCCGCCCAACCGCCCAGGGCCAGCCCCCCCAGCAGGCCCGCCGTGCTGCGCAACACCCCCCGACGGGAGACAACCATGCTGGGGTGACAAAAAGGGCTATCGAAGGTTTAGCTGGTCGCCATCTGAACCGCGGTCTCCAGACCCCCTGCCATGCCCCCTACCGAACCCCCCGCCCCCGGGGCCGAACCCACCCAATGGGTGGATGAGGAGCTCCATGGCGTGCGCTACGGCCTGGCCGCCAGCGTCATCGAAGAGCGCCAGAGCGCCTACCAGCGGGTGACGATCATCGACAGCCAGACCTATGGCAAGGGGCTGCTGCTGGACGGCTGCTGGATGACCGCCGAACGCCAGGAACGCCACTACCACGAA
>CAMCQR010000080.1 GCA_945877115.1 Synechococcus sp. UW140
CGGGCAATGGCCCGGGCCAGGTGTTGCGACACCGCCGTCAGGCCGGCCTCCAGGGCGTCAAAGTGCTCGGGGCCCAGGGGCTCGCCGGCGGCAAAGGCCAGGAACATGTCATTGGTGCTGGTGTCGCCGTCCACCGTGATCGCATTGAAGGAGCGATCCACCGCCCGCTGCACCATGGATTTCCAGACGGCCGCCGGCACAGCGGCATCACAGCTGAGGTAGGCCAGCATCGTGGCCATGTTGGGGTAAATCATCCCCGAACCCTTGGCCATGCCGCCGATGCACACGCGACGGCCGCCCAGGTCGGCCTCCAGGGCGATTTGCTTATCCACCAAATCGGTGGTGAGGATCGCCCGGGCCGCCGTGTCACCGCCATCGGGGGCCAGGGACGCCACCAGCGGATCCAGGCCCGCTATCAGGATGTCCATGGGGATCGGCACGCCGATCACACCGGTGGAGCCGATCAGCACCTCTTCGGGCAGCAGGTTCAGGCGCTGGGCCAGTGCGGCGGTGGCGCTGAGGCTGTCGGCCAGACCCCGCACGCCGGTGCAGGCATTGGCCTGGCCCGAATTGGTGAGCACCGCCCGCACCTGGCCGCCCCGGGCCGCCAGCCGCTCGGCACAGAGATCGACGCAGGCGGCCCGCACCCGGTTGAGGGTGAAGCTGCCGGCGCACACCGCCCCCTCTGGGGCCAGCAGCAGGGACAGGTCGGGATTGCCGGAGGGCTTCAATCCCGCCGTGATGCCCGCCGCCAGAAAGCCGCTGGGGGCGGTGATGCCACCGGCGACGGGTTGCCAGCGAGAACCTGACGGGGCCAAGTCGGTCACGGTGGGTAAGGCAATGCATTCCAGCCCATCTTCTCGCCCCGACAGGGACCCTGGGAGCCAACCCCGATCGCCAAGATGAACGTTTGGAGCGCTCGCGCTCCAGCCATGCGACCGTGCCACCGAGCAGCTCCGCAGTCGTGCCGCCGTGATCCGCGCCAGATTCCAGGGCCCCCAGCGCCGCATCGGCCTCACCGGCGGCATCGCCACAGGCAAAAGCACGGTGGGCCAGCTGCTGGCCGGGCGGTTCGGCCTGCCGGTGCTGGATGCGGACCTCTACGCCCGTGGGGCCCTCGCCCCAGGCAGCCCCGGCGCCCGGGCCGTCCTAGCCCGCTACGGCGAACCGGTGGCCTCCGGGGCTGGCGACGCCATCGATCGGGCGGCCTTGGGCCGCATCGTCTTCGCCGATCCGCAGGAACGCCGCTGGCTGGAACAGCTGGTGCACCCCCTGGTCCGCCAGCGCTTCGAGGCTGAATTGGAGCGGCTGGCCGACTCGCCCGTGGTGGTGCTGATGATTCCGCTGCTTTTTGAGGCCGGCCTGGAATCAATGTGCAGCGAAGTGTGGCTGGTGATGTGCCGCCCCGAAACGCAACTCCGCCGCCTGGTCGGGCGCGATGGGCTGCAGCAGCAGGAGGCAGGTGCTCGCATCGCCGCCCAATGGCCCCTGGCCCGCAAGCAGGCCCTCGCCGATCGGCTGATCAACAACGATGGGGATTCCAGGGCCCTCGAACAGCAGCTGGCCGCAGCCTTGGCCCTTAACCCTTGAGCTTCTCCATCAAGATCTGATTGGCCAGCTTGGGATCGGCGCGGCCGCCGGTCTGTTTCATCAACTGGCCCACAAAGAAGCCCTGCAATTTGTTCTTGCCGCCCCTGAAGGCCTCCACCTCGGCCGGATGGGCCGCCAGCAAGCCATCGACAATCGTGCCGATGGCGGCCGGATCACTGATCATGCCCAGGCCCCTGGCCGCCACGATCGCCTTGGCGGAGCCCCCCTGCTCCAGCAGCTCGGGCAGGATTTCCTTGGCGATCTTGCCGCTGATGGTGTTGGCCTCGATCAAGCCCACCAGTTCGGCCAATTGCTCGGGACGCAGGGGCAAGCTGGCGTAATCGAGGCGGTTGGCGTTGACATGGGCGGCGATGTCGCCGCAGATCCAGTTGGCGGCCCCCTTGGCCTCGGCTCCCGCCGCCACCACCGCCTCGAAGTATTCGGCCATGGCCCGCTCATCGGTGAGCACCCGGGCGTCGTAAATGGACAAGCCCAGCTGGTCGGCGTAGCGGTGCCGCTTGGCGGATGGCAACTCAGGCAACTCAGATAACCAGGCCTGGCGCTGGGCTTCATTCACCTCGATGGGCCCCAGATCCGGTTCTGGGAAATAGCGATAGTCACTGGAGCCTTCCTTGATTCGCATGCTCTTGGTGAGCTGCTTGCCCTCATCCCAAAGGCGGGTTTCCTGCACAATCGGCTCGCCGGCCTCAATGGCCTTGATCTGCCGTTGAATTTCATACTCACAGGCCTTCTGGATCGCCGAGAAGGAATTCATGTTCTTGATTTCCACCTTGACGCCAAAGGGGGCATCGGGCCCCTGCCGCACCGAGATATTGACGTCGCAGCGCAGGGAACCCTCCTGCATGTTGCCGTCGGAGACGCCGAGATAGCGCATGATGCGGCGAATCTCCGAGGCGTACTCCGCCGCCTCGCGGCCCGTGCGCAGATCCGGCTTGCTGACGATTTCGGCCAGGGCGACGCCGGCGCGGTTGTAATCCACCAGGGAATGGCTGCTGCCCGCTAGGCGATCGCTGCCGGCATGCACCAGCTTGCCGGCGTCTTCTTCCATGTGCAGGCGCTCGATGCCAATGGTTTTGAGATAGGTCTCCTTGCCCTTTTCGGCCACTTCGACCTCGATCCAGCCGTCCTCGGCAATGGGCTGGTCGAACTGGGAGATTTGATAGTTCTTAGGCAGGTCGGGATAGAAATATTGCTTGCGATCGAACTTGCTGTGGGCCGCCACCTTTAGATTCAGGGCCAGGGCAGCCTTGACGGCATATTCGAGCACCTTGACATTGAGAACCGGCAGGGTGCCTGGTAACCCACAGACCACGGGGTCGATATGGGTGTTGGGGTCATCGCCGAAGGCGGTGGACGCGGGACTGAAAATCTTGCTGGCGGTGCCCAACTGCACGTGGGTTTCGAGACCGATCACCGCTTCCCAGGCTGCGCCTGGGGCGGCGAGGGCGGGGGAGGCAGCGACCTTGGAAGCAGCTGGGGCCATGCGAAGCGGAAGCGGTGACAACCGCAATAGCTGGGCGAATCCTAGGCAGGTGCCCAGAACTTCTCTATTCCCCGGCCAGGGCGGCCAGGGGTTGGCGGCGATGCAGTTCGTGCAGGCCCTCCAGCTGGTTGTGCACCGACACCAGTTGGTCGCGGATGTGGCGGCTGTTATCGATGCGGGAGAGGGCTAGGAGCATCGATTCGATCTGGGCCTTGCAGTCGATCAGGACGCGGCATTCGGGGGAGCCAGGTTCGTAGGGCATGACTTGGATCAATTCGCCATCTACTGCAACTCAACCGGCCCGGCGAAACTGTCGCCATCGCTGCCATTCAGCCGGCGCGCCCCCCCCGTCCACCGCCGCCCCCGCCGGAGCGGCCTTCGCTGCCGCGCCGATCGGGTCGCCCCTCGCTGCGGCGACCCCGTAAGCCCCCCTCAGGGCGGGACCCCGCCGATCGGCCTCCCCCTGGCCGGCCCCCTGCTGGGGGCCGGGAGCGTCCACGGCCACCGCTGAGGTCGAGGGGGGGGGCGGAAAGCACCTTCGGTTCAAAGCCCGGCACCTCCTGGCGGGGTAGCGGTGCCCCGGTGAGCCGCTCGATGGCCCGCAGCAGCTCGTGCTCCTCGGCAGCCACCAGGGAGACGGCATGGCCGGTCAGGCCGGCCCGGCCGGTGCGGCCGATGCGATGGACGTAGTCCTCAGCCACATTGGGCAGATCCAGATTGACCACATGGGGCAATTGCTGGATGTCGATGCCCCGGGCGGCGATGTCCGTGGCCACCAGCACCCGCACCTCACCGCTCTTGAAGCCAGCCAAGGCCCGCGTGCGGGCCCCCTGGCTCTTGTTGCCATGGATGGCGGCCGCCGAGAGACCCTCCTTCTCCAACCGTTCGGCCAGCCGGTTGGCGCCATGTTTGGTGCGGGAGAACACCAGCACCTGCTGCCAATCCTGGCTTTGGATCAAGTGGCAGAGCAGATCGGGCTTGCGGGCCATATCGCAGGGGTGCTGCACTTGCTGGACTAGGGGGGCCGCCTGGTTCTCCGGGGTGGCCTGCAGCTGCACCGGCTGGTGCAACAGGCCCGTCGCCAGCTGGCGGATCTCGGCGGAAAAGGTGGCCGAAAACAGCAGGTTCTGGCGCTGGGCCGGCATCAGGGCCAAAATCCGTCGGATGTCGCGAATGAAGCCCATGTCCAGCATGCGGTCCGCCTCATCGAGCACCAGGATTTCCACCTGGTTGAGCTTGAGGGCTCCCTGCTGCTGCAGGTCCATTAGCCGACCTGGGGTGGCTACCAACACATCGGTGCCGCGGCGCAATCGGCTGATCTGGGGATTGGGGCTGACCCCCCCAAACACGACATCGCTACGCAGATCGAGATAGCGGCCGTAGGCCACCACACTCTCAGCCACCTGGGCGGCCAGCTCGCGGGTCGGGGTCAAGACCAGGGCTCGCACTACACCGGCGCGGGCGGGGGGGCCATGGCGCAACCGCTCCAGCAACGGCAGGGTGAATCCGGCGGTTTTGCCGGTACCGGTCTGGGCCGCCGCCATCACATCCCGGCCCTCCAGCACCGCTGGAATGCACTGGCGTTGGATCGGCGAGGGGGTTCGGTAGCCCTTGGCCGCCACAGCCTTGACCAAGGGCTCGGAGAGCCCAAGGGCGGCGAAATCAGCGGCCAAGGACGCTTCCGGGGCCTGGATGATCAACCTGTCGGTGCGACCCTGCAGGGGAAGGCCGGCGGATTCGTCCCCCGCGGATGGGGCAAGGCCGGGATCAGCAAGCCGCCCTACCTGCCCGGCGGCTGGGGCCGGCGCTGCCGCGGGGGGGCCCAGGCGACGGGGTCGACGACTGGGGCTGGAGGTGGAGCGGGAAGAGGAAATCGGATCAAGTTTGAGGGGACTTCCACAGTAGGGGGGGCCTTCGGTCCTTACCGTCCATGGCTGCCAACCCCGCAGGGGCCGGCCTGACGGCGCCGTAGACGACGGCTCCAACCCCAACCGGCAGCGGCCCCAAGAGCGGCCAAGGGAGCCGGCACGTTCGGGGTCGGGGGGGAGGGATCCCGGAGGCGCATCGTTAGCTCCAGGCTGGTGGGCAGGTTGATTTGATCACCACCGATGCCATCGAGATTGTTCATCAACAGGATGGTTTCCACACCGACACGCAGATTTCCCCCGCCAAAGACATAGGGAGTGAGGTTGGCCACGCTCGTATTGGCACTGAAGGGTCCACTCAGCCCCGGGGGAATCCCCCCAAAGAACGTGGAAGCGGCCACCCACGAACTCGAACCGTTATCAAACACCGTGGCAATCGGTTCAATGCCGAGGACATCGTTCACACTTGTGCGTGCATAGGTACCAATGGCACTGAGGACTCCGCTCCAGACCGCCGTGGAACTGATCGGCAAACCAACGATATTCTCCCAGAGATTGACATAGACGTATTCATTGGCCGGGGGCGGCACATTGGTGCTATTGAGACTGAAATTGGTCAGTGTCAGGCTCAGGTCATAGCTGTTAAGGCCAAGATTCGTGATGGTTGCCACCGCATCACCGCCCATAAAAGCAGGATTGAGAGCTGTACCCCAGGTACAGCCTGTGTAAATATTAGAAGCAGTCAAGAAGCTGTTGAACGCAGGTGCTATCAAGGTTGCACCTGCCTGACATTGGGCCACTCCAGGCTGCAAAATGCCAACGGGGGATTTGGGCAAAAGACCCATTGAATTGGTGACGGGCTGAAGGTTGTTGTAATAGGCACTAAGACTGATAGCCCCCACTGGGCCAGCCCCAACGAGCCCAGCCATCAAGGGAGCCATCGCCAGCAAAAGCTGCCGGCGATGGCCAAAGAAATTTCTGAAACAAGCTGGAAAAAGAACAACAAATGCCATGAACCTTGTTTCCATTTCTCTGAATGGAATTACGGTATAGGTCCTGACGAGTTTCGCGACTTTGCTGAATCGTTCTTGTTGAATTTCTTAAGGCTTCATTCAAGTAAAGCAACAATCAAGCAATCAAGCCACCCCAGCCGGCATCTTGTAGTTGACGATGCGGCCAAAACTGATCGGATCCAGGGAGGCACCGCCCACCAGGACCCCATCGATCTCCGGCTGGGCCATCAGGGCGTCGATGGTGGCGGGATTGACCGAACCGCCGTATTGAACAATCACATCGGGATCACCAACCCAGCCGCGTATCAGGCCACAGATGCGATTGGCCTCCTCCGCGGCACAGCTTTTGCCGGTGCCGATCGCCCAGATGGGTTCATAGGCCACGATCAAACGGTCGGGAGCGATGCCCTCAAGGCCTTGTTCCACCTGTCGATGGATGACGCGCTCGGTTTCCCTGGCCTCCCGTTGATCGAGACTTTCGCCAACACAGAGAATCGGGATCAGGCCATAAATCTGGGCGGTCCGGGCCCGCAGGTTGATTTGCTCGTCGGTTTCGCTGTAGTACTTGCGGGGCTCGCTGTGGCCGACGATGGCGTGGGTGACGCCATGCTCTAGCAGCATCGGGGCGGAAACCATGCCGGTGTAGGCGCCTTTTTTGTCCCAATGCACGTTCTGGGCGGCGATGTCCACGTGAGTGCCACGCAGGGCCTCACTCAGGGTCGGAATCGCCAGATAAGGGGGGGCAATGACCACCTGCCGATCCTCGGGCAGGTTTTCCACCTGGCCCCGGAAGGAGTCGGCGAAGGCCCGGGCCTCCGCGCAATTCATGTGCATCTTCCAGTTACCAGCAATCACGGCCTTACGCACCAGCGAAACCCCCTGTGTTGTGCGAGCCAAGCTAAACCGCCGGCCGGGAGTGGCCCTGGCGATCAGACCCCCGGCGGCACACTGAGGCAATGGCCGTCAATTGCGACCGAATCCCCCGCTGCCAGTTGGCGGCCCCGCCGCAACTCAATGCTGCCGTTGACCCGCACATCACCGCGCTGGATGCGCTGTTTGGCTTCGCCGCCGCTCTCCGCCAGCCCCTGGTACTTGAGGAACTGATCGAGCTTCATGGGCGAGACCTTAGGGTTCAATGATGCTCGCACCCTCGCCGGCCGGCTTCCGCAGACTCTGGCCGCTGCTGAAGCCCCACCGGCGCCGGCTGCTGGCGGGCGGACTTTGCATGTTGGTGTTCGTGGCCTGTTGGCCGCTGCTGGCCTGGCTGGCGGGCCAACTGATTCCGGCCATCGGTGCCGGGGACTTCCGCCGGGTGCTGCAGACCGTGGCTGCGGCCCTGGGGGTGTTTCTGGTGCAGAAACTGGCCCAGTTTGGCCAGGACACCCTGCTGGCCGGTCCCGCCCTGCGGGTCAGCCAGGACCTGCGCCGCCAGCTGTTTGCCCGCCTGCAACAGCTGGATTTCGGCGCCCTCGAAAAACTTTCGGCCGGGGATCTCACCTACCGCCTCACCGAAGACGCCGACCGGGTCGGCGATGTCATCTACAAAACCATCCAGGACAGCACCCCCAGTGCCCTGCAATTGCTGGTGGTGCTGGGCTACATGCTCTGGCTCGACTGGCCCCTGGCCCTGGCCACCCTGCTGCTGGCCCCCGTGGTGGCCCTGTTGGTGAGCGGTTTCGGCGCCCGGGTAATGGCCGCCGCCGAACGCAGCCAACAACAGGTGAGCGACCTGGCCGCCCTGCTGGGGGAAGCGATCACGGGGCTGCCCCTGGTGCGCGCCTTTGCCGCCGAACCTTGGCTGCAGCAGCGGTTTGACAGCGAGGTCGACCAGCATCGCCGCGCCCGCTACCGCACCTTGAAGCTGCTGGCCGCCCAGCATCCGGTGGTGGGTTTCATTGAAGCCGGCGGCATCCTGGCGGTGCTGTTGATGGGTGCCGCCCGCATCCAGGCCGGGGGGCTCAACAGCCAGGGCTTCAGCAGCTTCGTGGCGGCCCTGCTGATGCTGATCGATCCGATCTCCCACCTCACCACCAACTTCAACGAGTTCCAGCAGGGCAAGGCCTCCCTGCGGCGGCTCCAGGCCATCGAAGCCGAGCCGATCGAACCGCCCGATCGCCCTGGCGCCCTGCCCCTGGGAGCGGTGCAGGGCGCCCTGCGGTTGGAGGGGGTCAGCTTTGGCTATGACCCCGATCGGCCGGTGCTGCACCAGCTCGATCTGGCGATCGCACCGGGCCAGGTGGTGGCCCTGGTGGGGCCTTCCGGCGCCGGCAAAAGCACCCTGTTTTCCCTGCTGCTGCGCTTCAATACCGCCCAACGGGGCCGGGTGCTGCTCGATGGCGCCGATCTGGCGGAGCTGCGGGCCCGGGACCTGCGCCGGGCCGTGGCCCTGGTGCCCCAACAGAGCAGTGTCTTCTCCGGCACGGTGGCGGAGGCGATCGCCTTCGGCCGCCCTGCCACCCGGGAGCAAATTGTGGCGGCAGCACGGCTGGCCAATGCCGCTGATTTCGTCGAGGCCCTACCCGGAGGCTTTGACGGCCGGATTGAAGAACGGGGCAGCAACTTTTCGGGGGGGCAACTGCAGCGGCTGGCGATCGCCCGGGCCGTGCTGGGCAACCCGGCCGTGCTGCTGCTGGATGAGGCCACCAGTGCCCTGGATGCCGAATCCGAGGAGGCTGTGCAGCGGGGCCTGCGGCGGGCCATGGAGGGCCGCACGGTGCTGGTGATCGCCCACCGCTTGGCCACGGTGCAGGAGGCCGACCAGATCGTGGTGCTGGAGGCGGGCCGCATCGTCGAGGTGGGCAGCCACGACGCGCTGATGGCCCGGGGGGGGCGCTACAGGGATCTGTGCCTGCGGCAACTGATCAGGGTCGAGGCCTGAAACCCCAGACGAAGAACAAACCAGCCCCTACTGTGGGCCGGCAAGCCCATTCCTGCCATGGAAACCCCCAACCAGGCGCCTCCGGTGCTCACCTTTGAAGGCAAGCGTTATGACCTCAACAGCCTGCCGGATGACATGAAGGAGCTGGTGCGGGGCATGCAGGCGGCCGACGCCCAACTGCGCATGCATGAAGACACCCTCAAGGTGCTGGCCGTGGGACGGCAATCGATGGCATTGCAGCTGAATGAACGGCTCAAGAATGTGCCGGCCCTCGAAGACTGATAGCAACAAATAGGGTTGGATGAGTCGCGTCTGGAGCCCTGTTGCTCCTGACTCGACTCGGATCCCACGGCCCATGCCAAAGCCATGGGACCGCTGGGATCCCAGCAGATATCAGGCGAGCGGGGCCAGATCCTCGAACCGGAATGTCTGGCTATTCGAGCCTTCTGCCGTGTCACCTGCTTCGGTGATCACCACCCGCTCGGCCAGCACCCAGGGCCCTGATGGTGTCAGCGGGGTGAAGGTATCGGTGAAGGTGCTGGTGCCGCCTTTGGCCTCGCCGGTGGCCGGGTCGCTGTAGCTACTGGTGTAGGTGCGGCTGAGGTAGCCGGATCCGGTGTCGGTGGTGCTGAGGGTGAAGATCGTCACCACGGTGCCGTGGATGTGGCGATGGACCATCGTCACCACATCGTCCTTGATGCGATAACGATCACCGGCATTCTTGCCACCCATAATCACCTCGGTGCCCACCGCATCGGTGTCACCCGCCGTGAAGGTGTTTTCGCCATGGGTTTGGTCGAAGGGGCGGCGCACCCGGTGGATCGCCACCTCCCAGAGCTGGGAGGCGAGGGCCTTTTTGACTTCTTCATCGTCCACCCCCTCCACCGTGGCCTTGAGGTCGGAGCCCACTTGGAAGGTGCCCTCAACGCGGCGATCGCCCTGCTGCCAGATGCAGCGACCGCCGTAGCCGCCGAAGCCCGGCTCCCAAGTGTAGCGGTTCTCGTAGGCGGCGCGGAACACCTCGCGCAGGTCGGTGCCGGGGGCGATGGGGGCATGAAGAGTGGCAGTCATGCAGGGCAAACCATGGAAGAAGGTCATCCTAGGAGCGGGGGGCGCTTGGGGTTGGCCGCTGTCGCCTGAGCCCCTCAAGGCTCGATACCAATGCCTGCATTCTGGTCATCACCGCTCGGGTGCCGAGAGGGGGGAACGGCTTCATGCCTTTGGCCCTGGCCCTATCTAATTGTGCAGCGGCGACAAGCGGACGTTGGCGTCATCCGACTGCGGGGCCTTGGTGCTCAGTGCTCATGGCTCAGGCCGCGCAGGCGGGCGTAAGCGTGGTCGCGGCTGAAGATCTGCTCCAGGACCGCCAGCACGAACGCTGCGCTGGCATAGGAGCAATAGTCGTGCCAGAGATCGGATTTTGCCGTATCGGCGAAATCGCATACCCCTTTCACGATCAGGGGGATAATTGTATGTGAATTAGTGCTGCACATCGAGGCCGACAAGGCAACGCCGTAGGACTCCATGTCGAGAGCGACCAGCGAATGTTCCCGGCTCTTGAGTTGATCGATATAGGCCTGATCTTTGATCACTTGGGATCCGCAGGCCATGGATCCATAATGGATATGAGTGGTGAATCCAGCCGGCAGGTCCTGGGCATAACCGTCCTGGATCTCCTGCAGCATGGTTGACGTATCGGTGAGCGAGATCAGAAAGTCGAGCAGCCAGGGCTGAATGGCGACCCTGTTCTGCAATGGGACGAGATTGCCGTCGCGGAGCTGGCCCGAGGAGTGCTCAAAACATTGGGTCGCGACCACCAGGTCACCCAGGCCAACGGAGCCGCGCACGCCGGCGCAGATGCCCGTCATCACCACCACGTTTGGCTTCCAGATGCAGAGGGCTTTAGTGGCTGTGATGGCGGCTGTCGTGAGCCCTTTCTCCAGTTGACGCAGCGTGACGATCCTGGCGCTGCGCTCCCCCCGGCGCACATCGGCCAGCAGATAGGAGGTGCCCTGACGCACCTGCCGCTCAAACGAAAAGCCAGTGACCTTCTGGATCCACTGCAGCTCCTCATTCAAGCCAGTTAGCAGCAGGATGTCGGCGCGATCGGACCTTGAATCCGGCGCATTGGAAACAAGACCTTCAGGCAAAATCATCCAACCGTGCACAGCAGAACGCTAGCAGCACGTTCTCACAAAGACAGTTGCTAGCTATCTCTTCGATGGCCAACTTTGACTATAAATCCAGAGCACGTGAGCACGTGAGCACGTGAGCATGTGCGCATGTGCGGGGCGAAGCGGGCGGATACTCCAAGCGAAGAAGACAATTTTTGCTACTGCCTTCTGTATTTTGAAACTACGCCCCCTTCGCCTTGCCAGTGGAGTGGGCTTCGACCTATTCCTTACCGGTCTCCTGCGGCCGACACCGTT
>CAMCQR010000081.1 GCA_945877115.1 Synechococcus sp. UW140
CACGACCTGAGCGTGGCCAGCGGCTTCTGCCACCGGGTGATCGTGCTGGAGGGGGGACGCATCGTCGAGGAGGGTCCCGGCGCCGCCCTGCTGGCCCATCCCCAGGCCGCCATCACCCGCACCTTGGTGGAGGCCTGCCCGCGCCTGCCAACGGCAGCGGCCACCTGACCTAGGCAAAGTTCGCTAACGGCAACGCAACTGATTCAAGAGGCGTTCAAAGACTTCGGGCAGGGGCGCTTCAAAGACAAGCCGCTCCTGGCTGATGGGGTGATCTAGCCCCAACTGGACGGCATGCAGGGCCTGGCCAGCCAGGGGGATCGGCAACTTGCGACAACGGCTATAGGTGGCATCACCCACAATCGGATGGCCCCAGTGGGCGCAATGCACCCTGATCTGGTGGGTGCGTCCCGTATCCAGCTTGAAGCGCAATAGCGAATAGTCCCCCAGTCGCTCAATCAGCCGCCAGTGGGTGCAGGCGGTTCGGCCACTATCGGCATCAACGACCGCATATTTCTTGCGATCTAGCGGATGGCGGCCGATCGGCCCATTGATGCTGCCCGACTCCCCCTGCGGCACCCCGTGAACCACCGCCAGGTATTCGCGGCTGGCGATACGCGTCTGTATCTGGCGCTGCAGCCGCACCAACGCCTCCTGGCTCTTGGCGACGACAATGCAGCCGGTTGTGTCCTTATCGAGCCGATGCACGATGCCTGGGCGCATCTCGCCGCCGATGCCGGGCAGGTCGGGGCAATGGTGCAGCAGACCGTTCACTAAGGTGCCGTCCTTGTTGCCGGGGGCTGGATGGACGGTGAGGCCGGCGGGCTTATTGATCACAATCAGATGGGCGTCCTCGTAAAGCACATCGAGGGGAATCGGCTCAGCCTTGAGATAGGCAAGCGGTTCGGGGGGCGGCATCCACAACTGCACCTCATCGCCGGGCCGGAGGGGGGTTTTGGCGCGACCGGTCACGCCATTGACCCGCACAAAGCCGGCGTCGATGAACTTCTGGATCCGGGCACGGCTCTGCTCGGGACGCTGACTAACGAGCCAGCGGTCCAAACGCATCGGCAGCGGTTTGGGGTAATGGAGCGTTAACCGTTCGCCTTCACCTTCGCCGAATGTCGCCATGCCAGCAATGCGCCCCGATTCCGGCTCCCAGTCCACACTAGGTCCCAACGCTGCATGGGCTGAGCGATGACCCCCTTCGAGCCTGAAGCACCCCTTGGCATCGAGCCTTCCCCGGCCCTGACGCTGCGCCATCGGCTCACCCAGGGCAAGTCCCGGTTCCAGGTGATCGTCGCCACCGCCCTCGTCTGGATCATGGACACCAGATTGGTGTGGCGACTGGAACAGCATCACATGGTGGCCAACACCTTCAGCCCGCTGCTCAACACCATGGAGCAGGCCAGCACGGCGCTGTTCCTGGTGGTGAGCGTGGGCCTGGCGGTGGCGCTCTATCGCTCCAAAAACAGGGCTTTGTTTCTGTGGGGCTTGATCTACCTGGTCTTTTCCCTGCTGCAAGTGGTGGCCAACGTGTTATCGATGGTGGCCACGGCAAGCTCTGCCAAAGGGGGCGGACTGACCACCCTCTGGGACGTGGCTGCCGTATACATGGGAAGTGTAATTGTGTTCATGTTTATCTATATCTTCTTGGATGTGACCACCCCCGGCGGAGCTTTCGTCTGGCCAAGTCGGGATGGGGAGCCAGCGCCAACTCCCCATATCATCGACTACCTATTCATTTCCCTGAACGTCAATTCCACCTATGGCCCCACCAGCGAGGCCGTCATCTCCAGAGCCACCAAACTATTCATGGCCCTCCAGGTGCTGCTGGCCATCCTGATGTTCACCGTGCTCATTGCCCGTTCGGTCAGTGCTTAATCAGCGCCTCAGGAGATCTCAACAGGGCCGATCCTTGTGCTGATCGATCGCCTGGGCGGGCGGCATGCGCTGACTAGCGCCCGGCCCTGAGAGCGGACCAGGGGGACGACCCCATCCGCGTCGCGCTGTGGATCACCAGGCTGGCGGGCATCTGCAGGCGGCTCTTGGCCTGCGCCCGCAGGGTAACTTCAACAGCCTGGCTCGCTCGCTCCAAACTGAAGTCGATCACGGCGGGCCCACCGTCCGCTGCCAGGTTTGTCTTGGCGATTTGTTCCTTACCATTTTCTCTGGTGACGGCCATCTCAACGGTGCCAGATTGGAGCGCCAGCCCGGCAAAGACAGCGCGGTAGCGTCCGGCTGGTAGCGATACATAAGGCCCGTACTGCAGGAGCCGCTCCTTCGCCTCCTCCTTGCTGAAGCGTCGGTCCTTGGCCATTCGCCACCAGGCGCCGTCGCGTGGTCCTCGCGGGGGCAGATCATCCCTGTGGTGCAGGGAGGCGACCCAGAATCCGGCCGGCTGGTGAAGTTCCACCTCCCTCAGCGACACCAGGTCGCGGCGGGCGGGCAGCAAGAGCGGCTCGATCCCTGCGGTCCCAAGCGACCCGCCGTCGCGGCAGTCCTCCAAGACCTCCCGTGAATAGCTGTCGGCCACCACAGCCGGGCAGGAACCACTCTCCGCATCCACAGGACGGATGCGCACATCACAGCCCCCAGGCCAGGCCTCGCCCGGCTTGACAAAGCTCACGGGTTGGCCGGAGAGGTAATAGCGCAACAGGCGCCCATGCTCCGCCTGGATGCTCGGGGTTTGGGCGAGCGACAAGCAAGTGTGCCTCCCTGAACGCTCCAAGGTGGAGGCCGCAATGGCCATGGCTGGTGGACGGGAGTCTCCCTGCAAAATCTGCTGTTGGATGCGATTCATCCCCTGCCAGCCCAGCACCCAGAACACCACTGCGACGGGCAGGAACGCCCTCCATCCCAGCAGCTGGGCCACGCCGGTGGTTACCAGACCCGCCGCGAGCATCAGGGGCCCATTCTCCTTGCCGAGAAAAAAGGTGACGGCACCCAGCTGGTCAATGATGCTGAAATTGTCGTTGTAGGGGCGCCACCAGCTAGCCAACAGCGCCAGCAGGATCGGCACCACCGAAAACAGCCAGGCCAGCCATCGATCCCTGCGCTGGCGCGGTGCCATTGCCATGCCGAAGGCCACGAGCCCGGGCAGCACGGGCTGGGTGTACCGCTGATGAAAGGCCAGTTGAAGATCGTCGGGCTGATGGGGCAACAGGGCTGAAGTGAACAGCACCAATAAGCCCCAGCTCAGCAGCAGGAAGAGAAACACCCGCCGCAGTCCCCCGCTGCGGATGGAGCGACCAGGCGGGGATGGCGTCACCCCAAGGCCCACCGCCAGGGCGGTGCCTCCATAGCCAAAGCTTGCGATCGCGGAGGTGGCCAACCCATTGACCACCCCTATCCCCAGGGTGAGGAGGGTGGCCCACGGCATGGTCAACACCTGCTGGATCACAGCCCCGATCTGTTGGTTGTAATGGCCTTCTCCCCCACCTTGGAGAGTCAGGATCCAGGGATGGACACCCCTGCTGTATAAGACAACCGTCGCGGCTCCACTGGCCAGAATCGTGGCTCCCGGGAGCCATCCCCTTGGCGACGCCGAACCACGCGTCGCCGCGATGGCGGCCGCGATCAGAACCAGCAAGCCCGTCGGATGCACCCAGAAGGCAAAGCCCAAAAGCGCTCCGATGCCGGCGGCACGGCCCAGGGGCATAGCCGGAGCCGCGAGCAGCATCGCAGCGGCCGCAACCAACGCCATTTGGACACAGTTCGTGAAGGCCCAGCCGATGTAGGCCGTGGTGCTGAACACCAACAGGCCCAGCCAGACGAGACGGAAGCCTCGGGCCTGGTCCGCAGCGCCAGTCAACACCAAGGCTCGCCAGAGGCAGAGGCTGCTCACCAGCACCGCCAGACCGTTGACCAACACCACGAAAGGCCAGGCTTCCAGCACGTCTGGCACCAGGCGAAAGAAGGGACTCAGGAGCAGGGAATAGCCCCCGTGCCAGGAATCGGACAGGCCATTGACCTTGCCGGCGATCGCGGCGGCGCTGGCCAAATAGGCGATTTCATCGCTGCGATAGGCGGGTCCTGCCACCCGCAGCAGATTCGCCAGCACCAGAGCCAGCAAAGGCAGCACGAACAGCACAGTCCGTCCGCCACCGGACCGAAACCAACGCCTCAAGCCAACCCAAAAGCCTTGCCCTGGGTTTGGATCTAAAATTACCGAGAGGATCTGGATTGGTCTCATTCCGATTCCACCTCGGCGGCTAGTGAACCTGCAGCCGGGCCAGCAAGCGGTTCGATTCCTCTCAACGCCCTATGGAGCCCTTGATGAGCCCTAGAATCACTTTCATCATTCCCGCCTATAATGAAGCAGGGGCCATTGGCCAAACCATAGCGGACATCAAACGCTTGGCATTGCCCTGTTCGATTGTTGTTTGCGACAACAACTCCACCGACAATACGGTCATTGAAGCCGAGCGTGCTGGAGCCACGGTGCTGCATGAGCAGATAAAAGGCAAGGGCAATGCGGTGCGCAGATTACTTCGGGACGTGGATTCAGACATCTACGTCATGGTGGATGGAGACAACACTTATGATCTCTCAAACATCTGCATGGCGATCAATCGTTTTCAGGAAAAGGGTTATGACCTGCTCACGGGCGACCGCTTCAGCACATCCGACAGCCACATGCGGCGGGGCCATGGTACCGGAAATCGCGTGTTCCGTCAGATCATGAGAGTTTTGACTGGAGTCACAACGGCGGATGTCTTTTCAGGGTTGAGGGTGTTCTCACGCCGTCTTGTGCAATCCTTTCCGGCTGTTAGTTCTGAATTCGAAATTGAGACGGAACTCTCCATCTTTGCTGCTCGAATGCGCCTGCCATCTGGCGATTTTCCCACCCATGTTCGCCGTCGCATTGGCACCGTAAGCAAGTTAAATACCTTTCGCGATGGCTTGAAGATCTCCTGGTTCATTGTGCGCCTTCTGCACCGAGAATTCCCGCTTCGCCTCTACGGTCCCCTGGCGGTCTTGCTGCTTCTTGTTTCCAGCCTCCTTTTCGTGGGCATCTATCTGGAGTTTTTGCAGACAGGCCTGGTTGCACGGTTCCCCAGCCTATTTTTGAGCCTTTTTGGTATTATTAGTGCCCTCGGTTTACTGGGCCTAGGTCTTGTGCTCAAGGAAATCTCAAATCTGAAATACGAAAATCGTTATTTCAGTTACTTAGCCAACCGATGACTCAGCAACGCCAATAATCCCCCAGCCTTGCCCTCTTTTTTGCATTGGCCTGATCGCCTTCGGGGCCCGACCATCCCCAGCACCCCCTCCAGCCCCTGAGTTGCCCCGGCCTCAGGGCAACTCCAAGGAAATCGGCCCCAGCAGGGAGCGGCGAAAGTCATCCAACAACCGCTGGGCCATGCGCAACGTATCGCCGCTGGTGTGGCGTAAGGCGGCGGTGCTGAGCCACTCCTCTACTTCCGGGCTCGTCGCGACGCCATAGCGCCCCTGCAACAGCCCCGGGGCCACCCCGGCGGCAGGGTCGGGTTCCAGCTGGATCAACAGCCGCAGCAAGGCCAGGGCCACGGCCTCCGTGTCGTAGGCAGCCTGGCCGATGTCGTCGCACAGGGCCAGGCGCAGGGCGGCCTGCTGGTCATCCAAGCGGGGCGGCAGGACCCCGGGGGCATCGAGCAGGTCGATGTCCTGGCCCAGACGCACCCAGCGCAGGCTGCGGGTGACGCCGGCCTTGCGAGCACTTTCCACCACCTTCTTACGCACCAACCGGTTGATCAAGGCGGATTTACCTACGTTGGGGAAGCCCAGCATCAGGGCCCGCACCGGCCTGGGAAGCATGCCGCGACCCAGCCGGCGGGCATTGAGGGCCTCACCGCTGCGGATCGCCGCCTGCTGCAACTGGCTGACGCCGGTGCCGCTGCGGGCATCACACCACCATGGGGTCTGGCCCCGCTCCCGGAACCAGCGATCCCAGTCCTTGCGAGCGGCCTCGCTGATCATGTCGCGGCGGTTGACCACCAACAGGTGCTGCTTGGCCTTGATCCAGCGCTGCAGCCTGGGGTGGGCGGTGGCCAGGGGGATGCGGGCATCGCGCACCTCAATCACCAGATCAACCTTCTCCAGGCTGGCGGTAAGGGCCTTTTCGGCCTTGGCGATGTGACCCGGATACCACTGGATCGCTGGCGCCCCGCCCCCGGGGGCCCCCTGGCGGGGAGTGGGGCTGGGGCTGGTCGTCATCAAGGCACCACAAGAACGGGACAGGGAGCCAACTGAATCACCCGGGCGGCGGTGCTGTGTTGATCCTGCTCCAGGGTGATGCCACGGGTCCCAATGACGATCACATCGGCATTGATCTCGTCGGCCACATCCCCGATCACAAAGGCCGGTTTGCCCTGACGCTCGAAGACATCGCAGGGCAGACCGGCCTGCTCAAACCGACTCCTGGCCTGCTCCAGCAGTTGGGTAACGGCGACGGGATCATGCATCGTTCCCTCCTCCTCCTCAACCACGGATAGCAACACCACGCGACTGCCGTGCTGACGGGCGAGTTGCAATCCCACCGCTTCCGTCTCGGTCGTCTGCGAGCTGTGGTCAATGGCCAACAGGACCGTCTCGAACATGGTGGCTGGAGCAGTCTTCAACATCTAGCGCCACCAGGCACCTTGGACCATGGCGAAGACCGCCCTGCAGAATTAACTCGCTTCGTTTTGCACCCCGATGGCTGACCTGCGCCAGGAAAGCCGTCGCATCCTGACCTTCCTGGTGGCGGGCACCATCGCCTTTGGCGTCGATCTGGGCTTCTATCACCTGGCCGTGGCCCTCCTGGACTCTCCAGCGCTGGCCAAGGGGGTTGCCTGGGCTGTGGCGGTGGCCACCACCTTCAGCATCAATTCCCTGCTGACCTTTCGGACCGCGCCGGCCGGAAATCGCGGACCCACCCCAATCCTCCAAGGCTTGGATTGGCGCCAGTTCCCGGGCTACACCGCCACCCAAGCCCTGGGCGGCGTGGTGAACATCGGCCTGTTTTTACTGCTGCTGCCCCACCTGGCCCCCTTCCCCTCCCTGGCCCTGGCCACGGCGGCCGCCGCCGGCTGCAATTACCTGGGGGCCCGGGCGGTGCTGGGGGGCAAGTCTGGCCCGCCCCGTCCCTGAAGACCCATGTCCCTGGTGGATTCGGGGCCCATGGGCCAGGCCCGGGACGCCTGGGGGCTAATCTCGCCCCCGCCTTTCCCTATCCGTATCCATGGCGAAGCGTTCCCTGGCCAGCCTCGGCGGCGATGATCTGCGCGGCAAACGCGTCTTGGTGCGGGTGGACTTCAACGTGCCCCTGGATGACGCCGGTGCCATCACCGACGACACCCGCATCCGGGCCGCCCTGCCCACCATCGGTTACCTGAGGGACAACGGCGCCCGGGTGCTGCTGGCCGCCCATTTCGGCCGTCCCAAGGGGCAGGTGAATGAGGGGATGCGCCTGACCGCCGTGGCCGCGCGCCTGGGCGACCTGCTGGGCATCCCGGTGGCCAAGACCGACAGCTGCATCGGACCCGACGCCGAAGCCAAGGTGGCCGCCCTGGGCGATGGCGGCGTGGTGCTGCTGGAGAACGTGCGTTTCTTTGCTGAGGAAGAAATGAACGATCCGGCTTTCGCCGAGAAGCTGGCCTCCCTGGCTGAGATTTATGTCAACGATGCCTTCGGGGCCGCCCACCGCGCCCATGCCTCCACCGAAGGGGTGACCAGGTTCCTGCGGCCCAGCGTGGCCGGCCACCTGATGGAGAAGGAACTGCAGTACCTGCAGGGGGCCATCGACGATCCCAAGCGGCCCCTGGCGGCCATCGTGGGCGGCTCCAAGGTGAGCAGCAAGATCGGCGTGCTGGAGGCGCTGATCGACAAGTGCGACAAGATCCTGATCGGCGGCGGCATGATCTTCACCTTCTACAAAGCCCGGGGCCTGGCCGTCGGCAAGAGCCTGGTGGAAGAGGACAAGCTGGAACTGGCCCGCGAACTGGAGGCCAAGGCGGCCGCCAAGGGGGTGCAATTGCTGCTGCCCACCGATGTGGTGCTGGCGGACAATTTCGCCCCCGATGCCAACAGCCAGATCGCCAAGATCGACGCCATCCCTGACGGCTGGATGGGCCTTGACATCGGTCCCGATTCGATCAAGGCCTTTGAGGCCGCCCTGGCCGACTGCAAAACGGTGATCTGGAACGGGCCGATGGGGGTGTTCGAATTTGCCAAATTCGCCGCCGGCACCGACGCCATCGCCCACACCCTGGCCGACCTGACAGCCACCGGCACCACCACCATCATCGGCGGCGGCGATTCCGTGGCCGCGGTCGAAAAAGTAGGCGTGGCCAACAAAATGAGCCACATCTCCACCGGCGGCGGCGCCAGCCTGGAGCTGCTGGAAGGCAAGGTGCTGCCGGGTGTGGCGGCCCTGGACGATGCCTGATCCGGGGTAGCTTCGCCTGGATCACGGCCGAAAGCTAGGAAGACCCATGACCTATTGCATCGGCTACTGGTTGGAGCAGGGGCTGGTCATGGCGTCTGACTCCCGCACCAGTGCGGGAGTCGACTACATCTCCAGCTACAGCAAAATGCATCAGTTTCAGCCGGCTCCCGATCGGCTGTTCGTGCTGATGGCGGCGGGGAGCCTGGCCACCACCCAGGCGGTGATCAGTTGGATCCGCCGGGATCTCGATCGCCATGCGGATCTGGAGACGGGGGCCGGCAAGGATCTACGGCATTGCGACTATCTCTTTGAAGCGGCGGCCTACATCGGTCGCGTCAGTCAGGCCGTCCAGAGGGAAAACCAAGCGGCCCTGCAGCAGTCGGGATCGAGCGGGTCAGCCTCCTTCATCCTTGGTGGCCAGATCGGCAGCGAACCCCATGGCCTCTATCTGATCTATCCCCAAGGCAACGCCATCATGGCGACGCCCGAAACTCCGTTTCTACAGATCGGCGAGAGCAAATATGGCAAACCCCCGCTCGATACCATCGGCCAGACCAACCTTTCCCTGGAAGATGGGGCCCGGCTCTGCCTGATCTCCCAGATCCTCACCCAGCGCTCCAACCTCAGTGTGGGCCCGCCCTTCGAGTTGGCGCTGATTCCGGCCGGCAGTCTGACCATTGCCCATCAGCGCAAGATCGAAGCGGACGATCCCGATCTGGCCACCATGTTCGACATCTGGAGTGGGGCCCAGCGGGAGGCCCTTTACCGGCTGCCCCGGTTCTCCTGGGAAAGCGGCGCAGGGGGCTGAGCTGGAGCTCGGATCAGGACGAAGCCGACCAAGGCCAGCAGCCCTTTGCACTGGTACCAAAGCGCCTCAGGCTTCCGGATCCTCCAGCGACCTCTGAGCCATCAACGTCAGGAAGAACTGGAGCCGGGCTCGATTGGTGGGATTGGGGTCGAGTTGGACTCGTCCGGAAAGCAGTGCTGATCGACGTAAGAGAGCAAGGTCTTCGTTTTGGCGTTGTGCGTCCTGAGCCTGGCGTTCTCGCGCCTCAGCTGCTCGGTTTCTTTCTTGATCTGCTCGATCTCGCTCTTCAGCTGTTTCATCCGCAATTCGTGCTGCATCTTGCGCTGCTCGTACTGCATCACGCCCTGCTCGTAATCTGGATCCCGTCGCCAGTTGAGCATCGACAAAAACTGTCGCCACCGAGGCAAAGATGAAAGAGATTCCCCACTGCTGCTGGAGGGGGATGCTGCGACCGGCGAATGTGATGTGGTCATAGGAAGAAAATAGGGCGATCAGGCCGATGACGAGGCCGCTGATGGACTGAGTCAAACCGAGGGGGTCGAGGCCGGACCAAGGGCGAGACCCTGTTAGCAATTCTGGCGGATCCGGGGGATCCTCGCTGCCCACTGGCGGCAAGGCAGGATCTGGGATGGATGGGGGCACACCGAGGGGATGGAGAGCTAGGAAGCAGAAAAGATCTCCATCCCTCTGGCCTCCATCCGATCAGTGCCACCCCTGTCCCGTGGTCAGGGGATCACTGCTTTGATGCTGATTGCGCAGCTCCGATAGACCAGCCCGGCTCTGCGCTGCTGGATTATGTCGCGGCCGGAGCCCGCTGCTGAGGAGCCCCGGGGAGCTGGGGCCGTCCAGGATGGTCCAGCTCTCTCGTCTGCTGCCAGTGCGTTTCTCCGAGGCCTGCGAACGTAACAAGGAGCCGATTTTGCTGGTGCTGCGCGACTGGCTGCCGCCAAGGGCGCGGGTGCTGGAGGTGGGCTCCGGCAGCGGCCAACATGCCGTCCATTTCGCCCGGCATCTGGCCGGATTGCAGTGGCAGCCGAGCGACCGGGCCGAGACCCTGGCCGATCTCAGGGAGCGGATCAGCCTGGAGGGCCGCAGGGACCTGGCCCCCGGAGCCCGGCTGGCCGATCCGATCGAGCTTGATGTGGACCGCACCGATCAGTGGCCGCAGGGGCCCTACGAGGCGGTATTCAGCGCCAACACCACCCACATCATGGCGGCGGCCTCGGTGCCCCGCCTGCTGGCCGGCGCGGCGCGGGTGCTTGCGCCCAGTGGCCTATTACTGCTCTACGGACCCTTCCTTGGCGGTGGCATACCCACGGCACCCAGCAATGCCGCCTTCGATGCCCACCTGCAGAGCCTCGATCCCACCATGGGGATTCGCGATGCCGGGGTGGTCACGGAACAGGCGCTCAGCCTTGGGCTTGAGGCGCTGGCGGATGGGGCGATGCCTGCCAATAACCGCATCATGGTTTTTCGGAAGCGGGGGGCGGTCCACTCATCGATAGACATCTCTTCTGTGTCCCATCTTAACAACGTCGACGACTCGGGACTGATCATCAACAAAGTAGATAACTCGAAAGTTGCCTTGGCGGAAACGATAGAGATTCGACCTGCCCGCGAGCTTTTCTGACCCTGATGGTCGTGGATCAGTTGCCAGTGATTGAATCTTCTCAATCAATCGAGACAACGTCGCCTTGTCAGAAATCCCCTGCAATTCCTTGGCAGCCGATGACTTGATCGTAAGGCTATATGCGGCCACTATCTCTAAGGCTTGTGACAAACTCCTCGAAGCTAGAACTTTGCTCGACTTCCCTCTGATCAGCGTCTCTTAAATCATCAGCATCTTCGGCCAAAGTCATGCGAACTGCCTCATTGACCATGTCAGATATCGAGCGATTACATGCAGCCGCTCTTAAGCGCAGTGCACGATGTACATCCGCGTCAAAGTAGACCGTGGCTCGTTTTATTTCATCCATCCCCAGAGGTTAGCGTTTTAACGTCCTGACGTCAAGACGGGGTGCCTGCCGGCTTTCCTTTGGCCCTTCTAA
>CAMCQR010000082.1 GCA_945877115.1 Synechococcus sp. UW140
GGGGGCGTCGCCGGCTCCCAGCGCCTGCTGGATTGCGGCATGATCCGCACCGATCCCGGCCAGGGCGAAGGCCAGCGCATGGTCGAAATCGCCAACGACCTGCGCCAGCTCATCCGCGCCTGGAAACCCCAGCTGGCGGCCGTGGAAAAATTCTTTTTTTACCGCTCCAGCAACACCATCGCCGTGGTCCAGGCCCGGGGGGTGGTGATGATGACCCTGGCCCGCTTTGCCATCCCGGTGGTCGAATACCCGCCGATGCAAATCAAGCTGGCCGTGGCCGGCCACGGGCATGCCCCCAAGGACGAAGTTCTAGCGGCCGTGATGCGCGAACTCGACCTCGATACCCCGCCCCGCCCCGATGACGCCGCCGATGCCTTGGCGGTGGCCCTCACCGGCTGGTTCCAACGCTGAGGCGTTCCACTCCCAATGGAGGCATTGAACCTGCCGCCCCCTCCCGGGGCCCCCAAAGATTCCCTGCGGCGCCACTACCGCCAGCTGCGGCGCCAGAGCCTGCCCCTGGCGGAGGCGGCCCTGCTGGAGGTGCTGGCCACCGCCCTGCCGCAGGCCCTGGAGGCGGCTGACGCCCAGGTCAATCCCCAAGCAGGCCCCAGCCGCCTCGGCCTCTATTGGCCGGTGGGCAGCGAACCCGACTGGCGGCCCCTGCTGGAGCGCTGGCCCGAGGCCCTGCGCCGGCGCCTGGCCCTGCCCGTGGTCCGTTGCGTGGATGGGGTGGGGCGGCTCACCTATGGGGCCTGGCACCCCGCCGACCCCCTGGTCGCCGATGGCTGCGGCATCCTGGCCCCCCTGGCTTCCGCGCCCCTGGAGGCCCAAGCCCTGGCCCTGCTGCTGGTGCCGGCCCTGGCCATGGACCACCGGGCCATTCGGCTGGGATCAGGCGGCGGCTGGTACGACCGGCTGCGGGCCGACCCGGCCTGGCGCCAGCTGCCCGCCCTGGCGGTCCTGCCCGCCGCCTGTGTGGTGCCGTCCTTGCCCGCAGATCCGTGGGATGTGCCCTTCTCGGGCTGGCTGGACGAAACCGGCGGGCCAACCAAGGTTTCAGGGTTTGACTAAAGGCCCCGCATCGCCCCGCTGGCCGCCGCCATTTGCCAATATTCGAGCAACGCTCCCTAATCGGCCTTGGATTCCACCCCGCTGCAGCCCCTGGGCCGGCCATCCCGTCGCGATGCCTCCCAGCCCCCGGCTCTCCATCTGGCGGTGGCGTCCCTGGTGGGCGAAGGCAGCCGCACCGCCTCCGAACGGGTGCTGGCTGCCGAACTCGAAAATCGCGCCAGCGACTGTGATGCCCTCTCGATGATGGTCAGTTCCATCGCCCGCATGGTGCAAGCTGGAAGATCCAGCGATAATCGCTGGAAATCCACCTGAACGCCTGGCCATGGCCCCCGGTTTCCCCCAGCTCCGCCCCTTACTCGGGGCTCCAGTGCTCTTGGCTAGCGCCGCCCTGATGGCCCTTGCCCATCCCCAACCGGTGGCCGCCCACGCCATCCACACCACCCTTGAATCCCTCGGTTCCCTCAGCCGGATGTCCTTGGATGCCAACAAGGGTGCCACCACGGCCGCAGCAGGGGTCAGCTTCACTTTGGCCAGCAGCTTTTCCACCGGAGTGCCAGTGGCCGATGCCTCCGTCCGCCTCGTACCCCCGGGCGGCATCCCCATCGCCCTGGGTCGCACCGACGCCCGCGGCCAGCTCAACTTCCAATTGCCCGCCGGGGCCCGCTCCGACTGGGAAGTGCAGGTGGATGGGGGCCCCGGCCACCGCGACTACCTCGAACTGCCCAACGGCGCCGTCCGGCCTGCCGCCACGACCTTCCTTGTGCGGCCCCAAGGATCCCCCCAGAGCCCCGATCGCCTGCTGACCCCATTGCTGGGCCTGGGCCTGATGGGTGCCCTGGCGGGCCTATGGGTCGTGCGATCCCCCCAGAGCTGACCCCCAGAGCCAACCCCATGAGCAGCGGCAGTCCAGCCCTCGATCGCTTGGTGGAACGGCTGGGCAGCACCTCGGACCCCAAACGGCGCTACGAATACGTGCTGTGGCTGGCCAAGAAGCTCGAACCCCTGCCCGATGAACTGCGCCAGGACCATTACAAGGTCAAGGGCTGCGTCTCCCAGGTGTATGTGGTCGGCACCCTGCAGGACGGCACCCTCCACTGGCGTGGCGATTCCGATGCCGCCATCACCAAGGGCCTGCTGGCCCTGCTGATCGAAGCCCTGGAGGGGCTGACCCCCCAACAGGCAGAGGCGCTCGACCCGGCGATCCTGGCCGCCACGGGGTTGCAGGCCAGCCTCACCCCCTCCCGGGCCAATGGCTTCCTCAACATCCTGCGGGCCATGCAGGCCCAGGCCGTGCGCTTGGGCACCCCAACGGAAGCATGAATTTCTAGGATGGGTTGTTTGTGACACGGCGGCCCATGGCCATCGGCATCGGCTTGCTTGGTCTTGGCACCGTGGGCGCGGGGGTGGCCGCCATCCTCTCCAGCCCGGAGGGGCGCCATCCGCTGGTGGGCGACCTGGCCCTGCGCCGCGTAGCGGTGCGGGATCCGGGCCGGGCGCGGGCCGTCAACCTCGATCCCACCCTGCTGGTGACGGATCCGACCCTGGTGGTCGACGATCCGGCCGTCGACATCGTCGTCGAGGTGATGGGGGGGCTGGAGCCGGCCCGCAGCCTGATCCTGCGGGCCATCGCCGCCGGGAAGTCGGTGGTCACAGCCAACAAGGCGGTGATCGCCCGCTACGGCGAGGAAATCGCCGCCGCGGCCGCCGCCCGGGGCGTTTATGTGCTGATTGAGGCGGCGGTGGGCGGCGGCATCCCGATCATCGAACCCCTGAAGCAATCCCTGGGGGGCAACCGCATCCGCCGGGTGAGCGGCATCATCAACGGCACCACCAACTACATCCTCAGCCGCATGGCCGATGAGGGGGCCGCCTACGGCGAGGTCCTGGCCGACGCCCAGCGCCTGGGTTACGCCGAAGCCGACCCCGCCGCCGATGTCCAGGGGGGCGACGCCGCCGACAAGATCGCCATCCTGGCCGGTCTCGCCTACGGGGGCAGCATCGAACGCGCCGCCATCCCCACCGAAGGCATTGATCGGCTGGACGCGCGCGATGTCGCCTACGCCAAGGAATTGGGCTATGTCGTCAAGTTGCTGGCCGTGGCCGAGCGCTTTGAGGCCAGCGCCAGCACCGCTACAACGGCCAGCCCCGCCGCCGCCACCGACAGCGTCCTGGGCCTGGATGTGCGCGTCCATCCCACCCTGTTGCCGCGGGCCCATCCCCTGGCCGGCGTCCATGGGGTCAACAACGCGATTCTGGTGGAAGGCGAGCCGGTGGGGCAGGTGATGTTCTTCGGCCCCGGCGCCGGCGCTGGTCCCACCGCCTCCGCCGTCGTGGCCGACATCCTTAACATCGCCGGCATCCGCCAGCTCGGGGCCCCAGCCGGGGCCCTCGATCCCCTGTTGGCCGCCAGCCGCTGGCGCCAATGCGCCTTGGTGGACGGCACCCGGACCCGCCACCGCAACTATGTGCGGCTGCTCACCCGCGATGAGGCCGGCGTGATCGGCAAAATCGGCACCGCCTTCGGCACCGCGGGGGTGTCGATCCAATCGATTGTCCAATACGAGGCCAGTGGCGCTGGCAGAAACGGTGGCGGTGGCGGTGGCGCCGAAATCGTCGTCATCACCCATGAGGTGGAGGAGTCGCGCTTTCGCCAGGCCCTGGCCGCCATCACCGCCCAGCCGGAGGTGGAAACCGTGGCGGCCTGCCTGCGGACCCTCTGAGCCCACCCGCTGACCACCGTGGGGGAGGATGGGCCCCACCTCTAGCGCCGGCAGTGCCTCCAGCCCAGGATTCACCGCAGCAGCCGGCCCCCCTTGGACCCCAGATTCGTGCGCGCCAGCCCCCGCCGCTGATCGCCACCTCGCTGCTCCTTGGCCTTAGTTTTGGTCTTACGGCCTGCCAACCGGTCCGGCCGCCCGGCAGCCTGATTGTGGGCCAGGCCAGCCGCATCAATTCGCTCGATCCGATCAAGGCCTCACGGGTGGGCGTGATGCAAGCCCTGGCGGCCCTGGGCGATCCGCTCTATTCGATCGAAGCCGATGGCCGGATTGAACCTCGCCTGGCCTCCGCCCTGCCCCAGATCAGTGGCGATGGTCTGCGGGCCCGCATTCCCCTGCGCAGCGACGTCCTCTTCCACGACGGCACCCGCTTCGACGCGGCGGCCCTGGTGTTTTCGCTGCAGCGCTTCATGAAGGCCGGCACCCTGGGCTTCCAGCTGGCCGATCGGGTCCAGGCGGTGCGGGCCGTGGGGCCCTACGAAGTGGAGCTCAGCCTCAAGCGCCCCTTTGCTCCCCTGCCGCGCCTGCTGTCGGCCATCTTCCTCACCCCCGTCTCCCCCACCGCCTACAAGAACCACCGCGATAAACCGCTCAACGACCGCTTTGTCGGCACCGGGCCCTATCGCCTGGCCTACTTCAGCGAGCAACAGCAGCGGCTGATGCCCTTCGATCGCTATTGGGGGCGCCGTCCCGCCAACGGCGGCCTGATGCTCACCACCTACAGCAACTCCACCGCCCTGCTGGGGGGCCTGCGCAGCGGCGAAATCGACCTGCTGCTCTCCAGCAGCCTGGACATCGACCACCAGCGGGCCCTGCATCGCAGTGCCGAGAAGGGGGATCTCAAAGAAGGGTTGGGGCCCGCCCTGGATATCGGCTTTCTCTCCCTGCTCACCAGCCAGCCCCCCCTCGACAACCCGACCCTGCGCCAGGCGATTGCCTCCAGCCTCGACCACGAACTGATCCAGCAACGGGTCAGCCTGGGGATGCGGCCCAGCCTGCGCAGCCTGGTGGCGCCCTCCCTGCCTGGTGCCGACCCCGAGGCCTGGCCCGCCTTCAACCCCGAGCGCGCCCGCAGCCTCTACAAACGGGCCGGCTATTGCAACGGCAAGCGCCTCAGCCTGCCGCTCACCTTTCTCTCCGATGTGCCCACCGACCGACTGTTTGCCCTCACCTGGCAGAGCCAGCTGAAACGGGATCTGGATGATTGCGTGCGCCTCGAAGTCAGCGGCATGGAATCAACCACCGCCTATTCGCAACTCGATAAGCAGGCGTTCCCGATGATTTTGATCAACTGGATGGGGGACTATCCCGATGCCGAAAACTACCTCTCCCCCATGCTCGGTTGCACCAAGCCCCAGGGCAATCGCTGCCTGGAGGGGGGCAGTGCCCTCAGCGGCAGCTTCTGGACGGCCCCCGGCCTAGACGCCCAGCTGCAACGCAGCAGCGAACTGGCGGGTCCCGAACGGCTGGCGCTGCTGCGAACCATCCAGCGGCGGGCGGCCGAGGGCGTGCCCTACCTGCCGGTGTGGGTAGTGCGACCGGCCGCCTGGGCCCGGCCCCAGCTGGAGGCGCCCCGCTTTGACGGTTCCGGCCGGGTGCTGCTCTCCCAATTGCGCCCGACCAGTCCAGCGGCCAGGCCAACAGCTGCGACCAGCCCGGCGGCGCCCAGCCCGACCAAAGCCGGAGGCCAACGATGAGCCGCCGCCGCCAACTGCTGAGCTACGCGGCCTCCCGGCTGGCCCTGGCGCCGGTGATGTTGTGGTTGATCGCCAGCCTGGTGTTCCTGCTGTTGCGCCTGGCCCCCGGCGATCCGATCGACGCCCTGCTGGGCCCCCGGGCCCCCGAGGCGGTGCGATCCGCCCTCAGGCAGCAGTTGGGCCTCGACCAACCCCTGGCCCAGCAGTACGTGGGGTTCATGGGCAAGCTGCTGCACGGCGACCTGGGCCTGTCCCTCAGCAACCAAGAGCCAGTAAGTCGCATCATTGCCCAGAGCCTGCCCGCCAGCCTGGAACTGGGGGTGGTGGCCCTTACCATCGCCGCCGTGCTGGGGCTGGCGGTGGGCTTCAGCGGCATCGCCCGCCCGGAGGGGCGCCTGGATCTGGCGGGACGCCTGTTCGGCATCGGCACCTACGCCCTGCCGCCATTCTGGGCCGCCATGGTGCTGCAGCTGGTCTTTGCCGTGGGGCTGGGTTGGCTGCCTGTGGGCGGCCGTTTCCCCGCCACCATCGAACCCCCTTCCAGCACCGGCTTCTTCCTCTTCGACAGCCTGTGGGCCGGCAACGGTGACCAGTTTTGGGGCACCGTCAGGCATCTGGTGCTGCCGGCCTGCACCCTGGGCCTGCTGCTGAGCGGCATCTTCACCAACGCCCTGCGCCTCAACCTGCGCCGTGCCCTCGATTCCGACTACGTCGAGGCCGCCCGCAGCCGCGGCCTGGACGAACGGCGCGTGGTGCTGCGCCACGGCCTGCCCAACGCCCTGCTGCCGGTGCTCACGATCGCCGGCATCACCGTCGCCTCCCTGATCGGCGGCGCCCTGCTGATCGAAGTCACCTATTCCTGGCCCGGCGTCGCCCACCGCCTCCAAGAAGCCATTGCCCAGCGCGACTATCCCCTGGTGCAGGGCATCGTCGTCGTCGTCGCCGCCCTGGTGGTGCTGGTCACAGTGGCGGTGGACCTTCTGGTGGCCTGGCTGGATCCAAGGGTGAGCTTTTAAGGAACCAGCGATAGAATCCAAGAGACTTCAGACTAAAGCATTTTCTGCAATAACCCATAGGCCCTAACAAAGGCAATGCCTAAAATATCGAGCAACATCAAATTGTGAATCAAAACTAAAAATCGCCCCAATTTTGTCACGCCTTGGAACTCTGACTTGCCTTGATTAATCAAACAACTGGCAGAGGCATGATAATAATCAAAGGATTGAATCGGTTCGTGGACCCCTGAAATAGCAATAATTTGCTGGGGAGACTCCTGTCCGCTGCAATCAACACGCCACATCAGCCATCCCCACATCATCACAAAAAATGGGAGATAAGCTACTATTTGGCCCAACAGCAAGGGCGGACTTGCCGCTGGGAGAAAAATAAGAACGTTGACAAATACAAACCCGAAAAGAAGTCGAAATACAAATAGCGCACCAAAAAAATCAAAGATTATTCGAGGCAACGGCCGCTTGGCAAATAAAGCCAGTAGCCATAACGTTGGAACCATAAATATAGCCAAAACATTTAATGGATGATGGCTTACATGAGAAAAATCAAAGCAGGCTCGAATGAATGGGTTGCCATTCTGGATGGCCATGCTTTTGGCTTCCTCTTTAAGTAATAGATAAGTGCTAATAGCCGACAACAAACCGAGCAATGTCAAGGCCAATAATTCCTTAACTTGAGCCAACTTGTTAGGCGGCAAGTTGATCACGATTGCTGGGGGATGCAAAGTTGCATATTAGCCAGCCAAGGATCCCAATGGCCTAGGATTTAACAGAAAATACTCCGTTTCAAGGCTCTTACGATGACCCTACAAGAAGCCGTTCAAGCCTATTACGGCCAGGAATTGAGCAGCAGTGCCGATCTCAAGACCACAGCCTGCTGCGATGCCGACGCTGTGCCTGTCTGGCTCAGGCCCCTGCTCGCCAAAGTGCATCCAGAGGTAACTAGTCGTTATTACGGCTGCGGCCTGGTCTGCCCAGACCAGCTCGCCGGCTGCCGCATTCTTGATCTGGGCAGTGGTTCCGGCCGCGATGCCTACCTTTTGTCCCAACTTGTGGGGCCCAGTGGATCCATCGTCGGCGTCGACATGACGGTTGAACAGCTTGCCATTGCCAGTCAATACACAGAATTCCATGCCCAGCAGTTCGGCTACGCCAATGTCTCCTTCCTGAATGGCACCATCGAGAATCTCGAAGACCTGGGCCTGGAACCCGAAAGCTTCGATGTGATCATCTCCAATTGTGTTCTAAACCTCTCCACAGACAAGTCTGCGGTGCTGCAAGGCGTGCAGCGGTTGCTTAAATCTGGGGGTGAATTTTATTTTGCCGATGTCTATACGGATCGGCGTCTCCCCGAGGCGGTAAGGCGCCATCCCGTGCTGTACGGCGAATGCCTGGGGGGCGCCCTTTACTGGAATGACTTCCTGTCCATGGCCAGAACAGCGGGCTTTCCGGATCCCCGCCTGGTGAGTCACCATCCCATCAGCATCACCGACCCCAAGCTGGCTCCCCTGGTGGGCTTGGCCCGCTTCCATTCAGCCACCTATCGGCTCTTCAAAATCAACGGGTTGGAGGCGGCTTGCGAGGACCATGGTCAAGCCGTGATCTATCACGGCACGCTGCCAGAGCACCCCGAACGCTTCCCCCTGGATCACCACCATGTCCTCGAAACGGGCAGGACCCTGCCGGTGTGTGGCAACACCTATCGCATGCTCCACCAGAGCCGCTTCCGGGAGCACTTTGCGTTCATCGGCGACTTCAGCCGCCACTTCGGACCCTTCCCAGGTTGGGGCAGCCTCTCGCCCTTTAACGACCCGGCCCCAGACGCCCCAGCACCGGGACCAGCGCCAGGACCATCAGCAGCCCCAACACCAGTGCCAGTGCCAGCAACACCAGCCGGCTGTTGCTGACACGCCCCTTCAGCGACTCCGCCAGTGGGCCGCTGTCGTCGGATCCAGCTCATAGGCCGTCACCCCCCTGTGGAAGAGCCGCTGGGATGGGCGAGGGGGCGCCGCCAGGTCCAACGAAGCCAGGAAGTCGCTGGTCAGGCCCAACAACAAACCCTGCACCGCCTCCGGATCCACCCCCACCAGATCGGAACCCAGCCGAAACAGCGCCCCATCGCCCGGCGACAGGCGCAGGGGCGAAAAATGGCTGCCCCCCTCCACCAGCACCAACCGGCTGCGGGGGTCCACCACCGGCAGAAACAACCCCAGTTGCTCCTGCCGCGGTGGCGTCACCAGATCCAGGCTGCCACCCACTAGCAGGGCAGGTACCGGCAGGCCGCGCAGACCACGGTCGGGCCACAGCAGGGAGCCGAAGCTGTTGAACATCACCACGCCCCGCAACCCCTTGGGGCGCGGCAGGGCCGGCGGCAGCGCCGCCGCTGGCAGCTGGCATTGCAAAAGCAGCGAGAGGTTCGTCAGGAGCTGTCGATCCACAGCCCGCTCACACCGCCGGTCCAGGCCCGGCTCCGGCTTCAAGCCCGCTGCCAGCAGGGCGGTCACGCCCCCCAACGAATGGCCCAACAGCACCACCCCATCCCCCTGCACCGGCAGCCCGCCGGCCCGTTGGGCCGCCAACAGGGCCTTGACATCCTCCAGGCGCTCGGCGAGCACTTCGGCCCCCGGTGGCGGCCGTTGCCCTTCCAGGCTGGCCTTGAGGGCCGCCGCATCGCTGCCGGGATGTTGCAGCACCACCGTGGACCAGCCCTGCTGGGCCAGGGCACTGGCCAACCAGCCCAGCTGGTCGGCGTTGCCCCCCAGGCCCGGCAGCAGCAGCAGCCAGGGCCGGTCGGCCCGCCCTGGGCGCCCCGGCGCCCAGATCTCCACCGGCAGGGGATGGCGGCGATGGGGCACCACCAGGGTGAGGTGCTGGTGGTGCCCCGGAGGACCGTCCGCCCCTTGAAATGGGGTGACCCGGCGTTGGGGCAATCCCATCGCGGCCAGTTCCCGCAGGGCATGGCGCTGCTGCCGCAACTGGCGCCGCCACTGGGCCGCCAGCTCCAGCAAGCCATCCAGGCGCAGATTCAGATGGGGTTCGGGTAGGGCCACCAGCAAATCGATCAGCGACACCGCCCGCTTCTCCAGCAGCAGTTGGCGCAGGCTGGCCCGCAACTGGCCCGTGGTGGATTGACCTGCCTCCGTGGTCAGGAGCTCGCCCAGTTCACCGAGGAGCTGGCCCCCGGCCCAGCTATCGAGCAGCTGACGGCCAAAACTGCGATCCCGCAGCAAGGGGGCTCGCAGCAGCACCTTAAGCTCGCGGCGACTGGCCGGTTTGAGCAACCCAAGCCAGATGGCCTGATCGGAGCCCCCGTTGGCCAGGTCCGCCTCCAGGGAGAGATGGGGATCCCCGTGACTCCAGCGCTCAAGATGCCGCAGGTTAATGGGGATCTGCAGGTGCTCCAACTGGATATGCAGCACCTCGGCGGCCCCGGCGGGCGCAGCCACCACCAACCAGGACGACAGCGCCAAGGCCCCAAGAAGCTTGGTGACCACGGTGTCGCACCCTTGGGGCCAGGACCGGGACAAGGACTTCAACCAGCAAAGAAAACTCAGGTACCAGGCCCTGCGGCAGCATCCGCAGCAGGAGACGCCGCCTGACCCGGCACCCAGGCTTCATGGGGCAGGGGCTCGGTGCCGTATTCCCAGTCGTCGTAGTCGGGATCGTTGCGGATCTGCTGGTGAATCTGCTTCTGGGCCTCGAAATCGTGGGGCTGGGGCGGGACATCGGCCGCGCCGTCGTCACGGGGGAGGGGGGACTGGGGGGATGTCATCGGAACCAGGGACGCTGGAATTCATTCTGACGGGGGATCGCCCGGAGGCGTCGATCGGCATTGACGACGCATCGGCCCGAAAGGCGGCCACGGCCACCGGAATCGTTGGGTAAAACGCATCGAAACCGAGACGGGCCACCAGGCCCGCCCGTTCGAGTTCGTGAAACAAACCCTGCTTGACGCGGGTCATGGCGAACCGGATCCCTCGGCGCTGCAGCTCCTGGGCCAACCCATCGAGCATGTCGGCCGCTGTGATGTCGAGCTCGATGATGGCCTCGGCATTCAGCACGAACCACTGCACGGGCTCCGCCTCGGCGGCGATTGCCGCCAGGGCCCGACGGCGGAAGTCATCGGCATTGGCGAAGCAGAGGGGCGCGTCATAGCGGTAGAGCACGAGGCCAGGCACGGTGGTGCCCCCCGGCCAGTCCTTGACATCGTGGTACCCGGCCAGCCCCTTCACTTCCCCCATCACCGCATCGTGGGGACGGGCGACGCGGGCAAACAGATCGAGCACGGACAACCCCACCGCCACCACCACACCGGCAAGAATGCCGCTGAACAACACCCCCACCAGGGTCACCAGGGCCAGCAGAAATTCACTGCGCTTGAAACGCTGCAGTCGCCGGAAAGCATCGAGATCGATCAGTTGCAGCGCCGCGAACACCACCAGGGCCCCCAGCACCGGCCGCGGAAACAACGCCAACAGGGGCCGCAGCCAAAGCAAGACGGCCAGCA